>NZ_CP013070.1:2592000-2916000 GCF_000264945.2 Sphingobium indicum B90A | reverse complement strand
ACCTTGTGACGCATGATGTTCTTCCTTCCGTTCGTTAAGGGGCCGTGCGAGGTACCCCAGACCAGGCACAGTTTAGGTCGTGCCCATCACCTGGCTCCGTTCGTGCTGAGTAGGGACTGAGCGAAGCCGAAGGCCCGTATCGAAGCACTTCGCGCTGCACTCAGTCCTTCGATACACCGCTTCGACTTCGCTCAGCGGCTACTCAGGACGAACGGCCTGTTCTTTTCAGCCCAGCAGCTCCTGTTCGAGCTTCTTGGCCATTTCCTCGATATTCTCCGGCGGCCAGCCGGGGATGTCCATGCCCAGGCGCAGGCCCATGGACGACAGCACTTCCTTGATTTCGTTCAGCGACTTGCGGCCGAAATTCGGGGTGCGCAGCATCTCGGCCTCGGTCTTCTGGACCAGGTCGCCGATATAGATGATGTTGTCGTTCTTGAGGCAGTTCGCCGAACGGACCGACAGTTCCAGCTCGTCCACCTTCTTGAGCAGATAGCGGTTGATCTGGTTCGCGTCGCTCTCGCCCTCGCTGGCCGAACCGCCGGCGGCGGCGCCGGCAGCCGGAGCGGCGGCGGGCAGCGCGTCCTCGAAGTGGACGAACAACTGAAGCTGGTCCTGCAGGATGCGGGCGGCATAGGCCACCGCATCTTCCGGCGTGACGGTGCCGTCGGTCTCGACGGTCAGCGACAGCTTGTCATAGTCCAGTTCCTGGCCGACGCGGGTATTGTCGACCTTGTAGGCGACCTGACGGACCGGCGAGTAGAGCGCGTCGATCGGGATCAGGCCGATCGGGGCGTCCGCCGGACGGTTGGCGACGGCGGGGACATAGCCCTTGCCGACGTCGGCGGTCAGTTCCATGTTCAGCGTCGCGCCCTGGTCCAGGTGGCAGATCACCAGGTCGGGGTTCATCACTTCGATGTCGCCCACCGTGGTGATGTCGCCCGCGCGCACCTCTGCGGGGCCGGTGGCGGAAAGCTGGAGACGGCGAGGACCGTCGCCTTCCATCTTGAGCGCGACCTGCTTGATGTTGAGGACGATGTCCGTGACGTCCTCACGCACCCCCGCGAGCGAGGAGAATTCGTGGAGGACGTTCTCGATCTTGATCGAGGTGACCGCCGCGCCCTGGAGCGAGGACAGAAGAACCCGGCGCAGCGCATTGCCGAGCGTCAGGCCGAAGCCGCGCTCCAGAGGTTCGGCGACGAAGGTCGCCTTGCGCCTGCCGTCGCCCGCGACCTTGATTTCAAGGCTGTTGGGCTTCTTCAATTCCTGCCAGTTCTTCATGTTGACAGTCATGTATTTCCCCTGGGGATGAGGCCGAAACGTTCAAAATCCTGACCCGACAGGACGTTCCGACCGATGCAGATGGGTGAGCGGGCGACGCGTCCGCCGCCCGCCGACAAGCCGCGCGTCTTTATTAGACGCGGCGGCGCTTGGAAGGACGCACGCCATTGTGCGGGATCGGCGTCACGTCGCGGATGGAGGTGATGTGGAAGCCGACGGCCTGCAAGGCGCGCAGGGCCGATTCGCGGCCCGAACCCGGACCCTTCACTTCGACTTCCAGCGTGCGCACGCCATGTTCGGCGGCCTTGCGACCGGCGTCCTCGGCGCAGACCTGCGCGGCGTAGGGGGTCGACTTGCGGCTGCCCTTGAAGCCCATCATGCCCGCCGAGGACCAGGAGATCGCGTTGCCCTGGGCGTCGGTGATGGTCACCATGGTGTTGTTGAAGCTGGCGTTGACGTGCGCGACGCCGGCCGAGATGTTCTTGCGTTCGCGGCGCTTGATGCGCTGGGGTTCGCGTGCCATTTTTTAGCTCTTCCTACAGAAATCTTATGTTGCTGGAGGCGTCTCGCTTGGGGAGAGCTGCCTCCGGCGGAGAAGAAGACGAAATAGTCCCCCGGACTATTTCTTACTTCTTCTTGCCAGCGATCGGCTTCGCCTTGCCCTTGCGGGTGCGCGCATTGGTGTGCGTGCGCTGGCCGCGGACCGGCAGGCCCTTGCGATGACGCAGGCCGCGATAGCAGGCCAGGTCCATCAGCCGCTTGATGTTCATCGCGGTCTCGCGGCGCAGGTCGCCCTCGACCGTCAGGTCGGCGTCGATTGTCTCGCGGATCTGCAGCACTTCGGCGTCGGACAGGTCCTGAACGCGGCGGCTGTGGTCGATGCCCAGCTTGTCGGCGATGTCGACGGCGGTCTTGCGGCCGATGCCGTGGATGTAGGTGAGCGCGATGATCACGCGCTTGTTGGTCGGGATGTTGACACCCGCAATACGTGCCATGGTAATCTGTACTCCTGCTCCACGGGGCGGTTGGCGCCGCCCCATCTCAAAGCGTCCGGGCTGACGTCCTTAGGCGGACGACAACCGATTCGATAGGCCCCCAAGACGCAAAAAAGACGGCCAGTGCCACTGCACTGCCGCTCGTCAGCGTGTCGGGAAGGGGTGCCCTTAGCGATTCGGCCCTTGGCTGTCAATGACGGAAGGGGACGAAAGCGGCGAAATCCCGCGCTTCCGCAGCCGTTTATTTCGGCCCGCCCGACGCGTCGCTCCGCCCTTTTCGGGTTGATGCGATCCCGTCGCCTGAGGCATGGAGGCGGGATGCGCTTCACTCTGCCCTCCGCCATGCCGACGGCCGCCTTCGTCCTGCTGGCCTCCTGCGTCGGCGCGCCCCAGCAGCGCGCGCCTGCTCCCGCGCCCGCGCCCAGGCCGACCCCGGCGGCCCGGCCTGCTCCGCCTCCGCCCCCGCCGGCCGACTGGCAGGACCGGGCGACGACCGCGGGCGACTGGCGCTATCAGCTCGACGGCGCCGGATCGGCCGCCCTGTTCGGCGCGGATGGGCAAGGCAGTCTGCTCATCATCCGCTGCGACCGGCCGACGCGCCGCATCACCCTTTTGCGGCCCGGCGCGGCGCAGGCGGCCATGACGGTGCGGACCAGCTATGGTGCGGTCAACTGGCCCGCCGGCGCCGCCCCCGGAACCATCGCGGCGACAGAGGCGACCCGCGCCGCCAGCGACGCGACGCTCGACCAGATCGCCTACAGCCGGGGCCGTTTCGCGGTCGAGGTGCAGGGGTTGGAGATGCTGGTGTTGCCAAGCTGGGCGGAGGTCGGCCGCGTCGTCGAGGACTGCCGCGGCTAAGCCGTTGATTTCAGGCAATTCGGACGAATTCTGCCGCAAATCGCCTGCGAAAGGCGGACGCAGAAGTATGATTCGAAAAAAGAATTTTACAAGCCTTGAAGTGGCGGCTCGTCTGATTCACATATCATTTCATAGACGGCGAAGGACCAGTATCCGGGAACGGCTATAGGGGCTTCAACTAGCGAAAGGAGGTGATCCGATGTCTCATGGTTCAGCAATGGGGTCGGTCAAGTCCATTCGGGGAACGCGCCGCTGAGCGACGCCATAGCGTCGGTTTTCCAGAATAGAGGCGACTGTCGGCCGCGTTCTCGCGGGCGAAGCGCCGCATCTGGAAAATAGCGCGATCAACGTTTCCCATGGGCGGCACTTCCGGCCGCTGACCATGTCAATGACGGGCCGCTGGAGGCTTTACTCCAGCGGCCCCTCTCATTTTGCGGCGGTTTTGGGGTGTAAAGCGGCCCTATCTTATTCCTCCCCATCGGTAGATGGGGAGGGGGACCGCGCGAAGCGTGGTGGAGGGGAAGAGGCGCGACCTCCGAATTTCCCCTCCACCATGCTTCGCATGGTCCCCCTCCCCACGCTGCGCGTAGGGAGGATTATGGACGGACCACATCTCCCAATTCCCTACCCCCGCATCGTCCCCGTATCGATGAACCGCTGGTGCCACGCCAGAGCCTCGCCCGGCAGCATCGGCGACTGCAACCCGTACGACCCCGCCATCGCCCGCCGGAAATACTCCTTCAGCATCGGCCGGAAGTCCGGATGCGCGCACTTCCCCATGATGACCTCCGCCCGCTGCCGGGGCGCCAGCCCGCGCAGGTCGGCCAGACCCTGTTCGGTCACGATCACCTGCACGTCCTGGTCGATATGGTCGACATGGCTGCAATGCGGCACGATGGCGGAAATTGCCCCGCCCTTGGCCGTCGAGGGCGTCATGAAGATCGACAGGAAGGCGTTGCGCGCGAAATCGCCCGACCCGCCGATGCCGTTCTGGATGCGCGACCCCATCAGATGCGTCGAATTGACGTTGCCGTAGATGTCCGCCTCGATCAGACCGTTCATCGCGATGCAGCCCAGCCGCCGCACCAGTTCGGGATGATTGCTGATCTCCTGCGGCCGCAGGACGATGCGGTCCCGGTAATGCCCCATGTCGGCGTTCAGCCGCGCCGCCGCCTCCGGACTGAGTGACAGGGACGTCGCGCTCGCCATGCGCAGCTTGCCGGCGTCGAGCAGGTCCAGCATCCCGTCCTGGATCACCTCGGTAAAGGCGACCATGTCCCCGAACGGCGCGTCGATCAGGCCGGTCAGCACCGCATTGGCGATATTCCCCACCCCCGATTGCAGCGGCAGCAGCGAAGCGGGCAGGCGGCCCTTCCTCACCTCATGGCCCAGAAATTCCAGCAGATGCCCGGCAATCGCCCGCGCCTTGCCGTCCGGCGCCTTGAAGGGGGCGTTGCGGTCCGGCGCGTCGGTCTCCACCACCGCGATCACCTTGCCGGGATCGCAGCGGAAGGTCGGCTGGCCGATGCGCTGGTCCGCCCGCACCAGCGGAATGGGCACGCGATGCGGCGGCAGCGCCGTGCCGTAATAAATATCGTGCATCCCCTCCAGCGCCGGGTTCTGCCAGCGATTGACCTCCAGGATCACGCCCTTCGCCCGGTCGATCCACGTCTTGTTGTTGCCGACGGAGGCGGACGGGATCAGTTCGCCATCGGCGGCGATCCCCGTCACCTCGATCACGGCGATGTCCAGATCGCCCAGAAAACCCTGCCACGCCATCGGCGCGACCTGGCTCAGATGCATGTCGAAATATTGCATATGCCCGCTGTTGATCCGCTCGCGGGCGATGGGGTCGCTGTTATAGGGCAGGCGGAACTCCACGCCGTCGGCCTGCGCCAGCGCGCCGTCCAGTTCCGGCCCGGTCGACGCGCCGGTCCACACCTTGACCCGGAAAGGCTCGCCCGCCGCATGGGCGGCGGTCATCCGCTCCGCCAGCGCCAGCGGCACCGCCTTGGGATAGCCCGACCCGGTAAAGCCGCTCATCCCCACGGCCATGCCGTCCTGGATCAGCGCGGCGGCCTCCTGCGCGGTGCGGCGCCTGGCGGCCAGCCCGGCATGGGCGATGCGGTTCGACATGGGGCATCCTTCTCCGATTGCTGACGGTGGGACATCTGGCTTTTCCGGGCTGGAGACAATAAGGATAAGCCGCACAATATCCGTGCGAGTCCCGTTCAAATGTCGGACCTGTTGATCGCCCTGCGGACATTCGTCCGCCTCTGCGAAAAGCCCAATTTCTCCCGCGTGGCGAAAGAACTGCACGCCAGCCACACCACCGTCGCCCGCCGCCTCGACCAGGTGGAGGCGCATTTCGGCGCGGTCCTCTTCCACCGCACCACCCGCAGGCTGATCGCCACCCCCGAAGCCGACCGCCTGCTGGCCCACGCCCGCGCCATGCTGGACGCGCTGGAGGGCGCGGAACGGGATTTCGGCCCGGTGCGGGGCGAACCGGGCGGGCTGGTCCGCATCGGCTTCACCACCGCGCTCGGCCTCCATTATGTCGAGCGTCTGGGTGAACTGACCTCCCGCTATCCGGCGCTCCAGTTGGATTGCGCCATGACCGACTGGCAACGCGACATGGTGGAGGACCGGCTGGACCTTGCCCTGCGCGTCGGCCCGGTCGGGGACGACAGGCTGGTGGTCCATCCGCTGGGCAGGCTGCCCCGCCTGCTGGTGGCGCGGCCCGCCTATCTCGCCGCGCGCGGCATGCCCGCCTCCGCCGAAGACCTCTCCGCCCATCAATGCATCGCCTATGCCTATGGCGACGTGCCCGCGGGCTCTGTTGCAAAGATTGGCGGCAGTCAGAGGTAGGCTGTCGCTCTGCGCCGATCAGGCGGCTGCTGCGAAATGGTGGTTGAGCATGCCCATGGCCTCCGTCAGCGCCGAGGGCCCAATGCCAAAAGCTCTCTCCACAAGGCGCACCTCGCCCCTGATGCCGGGCTGCAGGCACCAGGGGCGAGCCTGTCCTTTGCGCAGGGCTCGCATGACTTCGAATCCCTTGATCGTGGCATAGGCCGTGGGGATCGATTTGAAACCGCGCACCGGCTTGATCAGTATCTTGAGCTTTCCGTGATCGGCCTCGATCACGTTATTGAGATACTTCACCTGCCGGTGGGCCGTCTCCCGGTCCAGCTTTCCTTCGCGCTTCAATTCGGTGATCGCTGCACCATAGCTCGGCGCTTTGTCGGTATTGAGCGTGGCAGGCTTTTCCCAGTGCTTCAGGCCTCGCAGGGCCTTGCCCAGGAACCGCTTCGCTGCCTTGGCGCTGCGGGTCGGCGACAGGTAGAAATCGATCGTGTCGCCCCGCTTGTCGACTGCCCGGTACAGGTAGGTCCACTTGCCCCGCACCTTGACGTAGGTTTCATCCAGGCGCCAGCTCGGATCAAAGCCACGCCGCCAGAACCAGCGCAGCCGCTTCTCCATCTCCGGGGCGTAGCACTGGACCCAGCGATAGATCGTCGTATGGTCGACCGAAATGCCGCGTTCCGCCAGCATTTCCTCAAGGTCGCGATAGCTGATCGGATAGCGACAATACCAGCGCACCGCCCACAGGATCACATCACCCTGGAAATGGCGCCACTTGAAATCCGTCATCGTTCCGTCCGTCCAATCTCCGCCAAGCATGCTCAAGCTTCACGATTTTTGCAACAGAGCCGACGCGCGCACCTTCTCGATCTCGGCGTCGGACTATGCGATCCTGATCCTGCTCGCGCCTTTCGTGCGCGCGATCTCGACCGAGGCGCCCAACGTCACCATCCACCTGCTGCCCCGGACCAGCGATCCGGCGGGCGCGCTGCGCATGGCCAAGGCCGACCTGGTGATCGAGCCCAAGGCGCTCTTCCCCGAGGAGGATTATCCCTCGCAGCATCTGTTCAGCGACCGCTGGCTGTGCGCGGTCGACCGGCATGTCGGCGGCGGCAAGCGGATGAACAAGACGCAGTTCCTCGCACTTCCCCACCTCATCTATTCGATCGGCGCCGAGCGCCAGCTCAACACCGCTGACATGGAACTCGCCGAGATGGGAATCGCGCGGCGCATCGAGGTGACGGTCGAAAGCTTTCTGCTCGCGCCTTTCCTGATCCAGGGCACCAGCCTGATCAGCCTCGTCCTCGAACGCGCGACCAAGCGCCTGTCGGGGCTTGAGGAGATCTCGATCCGCGAACTGCCCTATCAGCTGCGTCCGCTCGAGGAGATGATGTACTGGCATCCGCGCAACACCACCGACCCCGCGCATCGCTGGCTGCGCGAGCGGCTGCTGACGGTGGCGCAGAAGCTCGACTGATCCGGGAACGCTGATCCGGGACAGGGAGGCGCACCCCTGCTACGAAGACATGCGAGATCGTACCAATCGGACGAACTTGACGAAATGCACGAAACCGCCCATATCGGAGCCATGAAGGACGTAGCGATCAAGGCGAAGGCGCGCGACGGCGCGAGGACGACGCGGTACGCGATGCGCGACGCGCGCACCGGCGAGTGGCTGACGGTCAGCGAGCAGGCCGGGACGCCGCCTGCCGAGACCCGCGAGATCGGGCGCGCGCTCGCTTTGTCGACCAACTCGGTGGCGGTGGTGCTCGACGCGTTGCGCGCGGCGACGGTGCGGAGCCGCAGCGCGCGGACGCCGCTCCAGTTCATCGTCGAGGTCAAGCCCAATGGCGCGCCGCGGATCGTCGCGGCGCCCGAGGCGCCGGACACACAAGGCGACGAGTTCGAGATCGACGCCGCCGAGGAGGCCGCGCTCGGCGAGGCGCTCGAGTCAGCGCGCGCGCGCGGGCGCCATCGGGTCGCCGAGATCCTGGCCGGACAGGACATGCTGACCGGCGAGGCGTTCGCGCGCCATGTCGATGCGACCCGCGGAACGGTCAATGAGTGGCGCCAGGCACAGCAGGTGCTGGCGCTGCAGGGGGCGACGCGCGGCTATCGCTATCCGGTCTGGCAGATCGGCGCCGACGGCAAGCCGTTCGCCGAGATCCCCCAATTGTTCGCGATCTTTGGCCGTGACGCCTGGGCGGTCTACCGCTTCCTCGTCCAGCATCATCCCGAGCTCGACGGCCTGAGCGCAAGCGAGGCGCTCGCGTCCGGCCTCGGCGCCGAGACGGTCGCGGTGGCCGAAGCCGTGGCGGAGGGGACGTTCGCCTGAATGTCGCTGAAGCCCACGGCCGCCTTCGCCGGCGTCGCGCTCGATACGGCGAGCGTGGCGGCGGGCACGGTCCACACCCGCATCTATTTCGCGCACCATCCTGACCCGCTCGGCTTCGGCAAGACGCCGAGCCGGTTCAGCGACCCGCGCCGGCGGATCGCCGCCAACCGCTTCGGGCTCGTCTATCTCGGCTCCTCGCTCAAGGTGAGTTTCTTAGAGGCGATCCTGCGCGACGAGCGCAACGGGCTGGTCGGCGACTATCCGATCGCCGAGACCGAGTTGGACGCCCGCAACGTCGCGTTCGTCGCGCCGACGCGCGCGCTGACGCTGATCGACCTGACCGGCGACGGGCCGGTCCGCATGGGCATTCCGAGCGATGTCGCGCGCGGCGCGACGCAGACGCTCGCGCGCGCCTGGTCGGTCGCGATCCACGACCATCCGGCCCATGTCGACGGGATCCTCTATCCCTCGCGGCTGAACGGCGAGGTCAATGTCGCGGTCTATGATCGCGCGGTGCCGGTGCTCGCCGCCCGGGCGACATTGCCGCTGCTGCGCGCGCGCGGGCTCGCGCGCGTGCTCGACGATCTCAAGGTGGCTTTGGTTTGAGGGCGTCGCCGGACGCGCAGCTCAATGCTTGCGGGATTCGGGCGAACCCGGCAGCGGCACATAATCGAGCACCTGCATCGCCTGCATGAGCGGGCCATCGAAGGCTTGCGGCACGGGCTGCATGTCCATCGCCCAGGCCATGATGTCGACGTCATCCTCCTCGAGCAGCCGCTCGAACCAGGCGATCTCCGCCTCGCCCCAGCGTGGCGCATGCGCGTCGAAAAAGCCGCCCATCAGATAATCGGCCTCGCGCGTGCCGCGATGCCAGGCGCGAAACTCGAGACGCTTCAGCCGTTGATCCTGATCCATGGCGTTCGCCTCGCGAAGGCCGTTCGCCTGGAGTGGCGATCCGGGTGACGCCAGCGAGGCGTAGGTGCGGCTCGCGCGCGCCTCAAACCAATAGTTGTGAATTCGAGGTCGCTTGGGGTCGTCCGACCCGACCCGTCGGACCAGAGCCGAGAGGCCCGGCGGCGTGCGCCGCCGGGCCTTGAGCTGTCGGGCGATCAATAGGGGATGTCGTCCTCGGGCTCGCCGCGCTGGCCGCCCTGCTGCTGGCGGGACTTGCCGTAGGTGAGGAACTTCACGTCCTCGGCGATGATCTCGGCCCCGTAGCGCTCGATCCCGTCCTTGTCGGTCCAGCGCGTATAGTGAATGCGACCGGTGACCATGACCTTCTGGCCCTTCTCGACATTGTCGGCGACGACCTTGCCGAGGCCGTTGAAGCAGATGATCCGGTGCCACTCGGTGTCTTCCTGGCGGCGGCCTTCGCCGTCCTTGAGGACCTTGCCCTCGCTGTCGCGCTTGGGACGCGAGGTGGCGAGCGAGAAGGAGGTGATCTTGGTGGTGCCCTGGGTGCTGCGGGTCTCGGGCGCGGTGCCGACATTGCCGGCGAGGATGACGAGGTTCTGCATTTCGAGGTTCCTTGATGTTCGCCGGGGGGACCGTCCCCTCGACTGAACACCGTCAAAGGCGGCCAGGATGGCGCTTCCACCGGAGCGGGCACCGCGACGGGAAACCCCCTGATGGAGGGGTGGTGCGGGCAGCCGTGAAACACGGCAACTCGGCCCGAACAGCGGGCGGGTTGGAGGCGACGGACGGCCGACTTAGGTCGTTCAGCACAGAGAGGGGAGGGGACCTCCCGCCGGATGTCCTGCCGGGAACCGCATGCGAACGTGTCTCGACCGCCTCGCTTCGTTGCGTGTCACCAAGCCCGAACCAGGAACCGCCACCAGGCGGCCAGCCATCTCCGCAGCCTGCTCTCCCCTCGCACCAGCCCGGCCTCGGGACGTGTCCGATCGGGGGAAGCCGCCGCCTGAGGCAAAAGAGGCTCCGTTCTGCTCGCCACGGCCTCGCGTCGCCGCGCGCGCTGTCGCGAGGCCCGGTCCGCACCCGGCCGTCGTCCGCTCGCCATGGACCGGCAGGATCGTGTCGTCCGGTCTCGGGGTGAGCGTCGCCGGCTCATCGCAAGCGCCTCGCAGCGCAGCCGCGCCCCGAAGCAGGCCGCCGCCAGCACGCGCACCCGACGGCATGCACGCCCGAGCCGATACCCGGCCCTGGCGCGGCGCCGCCGCCGGGCCTCGACCTCGCTCCGGGACGGGTCAGGATCGGCCTGCGCCGGCCTTCGCCGCCGCGGTGTCGAGCAACCAGGCGAGCCTGACGCCGGCGCGTTCGATCTGGCGCTCGGCGATGGCGAGCGCCTGCGCCTGATAGGCGGACGAGAGCGCGATCGGCGCCTGGTCGCCGGCGCAGCCGGCGGGCGAGCCGATCGTATAGGCATGCGCCTTGGCCTCGCCATAGCTCTCGACCGCCCAGGACGACGCACTGCCCGAGGCCCAGCTGTGCGCGTCCGCGCTCGTGATCGAGCCCTCGAGGCGGTGCGCGATCGCTGCGGGATCCGACCCCAGCGGGGCGAGCACGGCCGTGTCCCAGAAGCTGTGGAGGTTGGTCGTGCGCTGGTCGCCCAACCCCACATGGACGCAATTGCCGCCGCGATCCTGATGGTCGGACGCGTGGAGCGGTTGGTGCACGTCGCCGACGAAATGGAGGATATATTTGAGCGCGAGGAGGCGCTCGGCGGGCGCCGTCGCGGGGTCGGAGAGCTCGCGCGCGAAGGCGTCGATCCGGTCGACGACGCAATCCTGCGCCGGTCCGGCGCTCGCCGGGACGGCGGGTGCGGGATGGCCGAAGCAGGCGCTGTCGAGCGAGGGCGCGCCGAGCTCCTGGTCGACGAAATGCCAGCTCGCCGTCTCGCGATGCCCCGAATCGCGCCATTTGTCCGCCCAGGTCGCGCGCGAGACCATGTCGGGCGCGGTCAGCGTGTCGGTGTCGGTGGCGAGGATCGCATCGACCCAGGCGCGGGTGGCGGGCGCGATCCGGTCGCGCGCGATCGTGGCGATGATCTCATGGCCCTTGTCGCCCCAGGCGAAGGCGGGCGCGGGGATCAGACCCACAACGAGGAGGCCGGCGAGAAGCAGTGTGCGCATCGCCTGGCTATTCGCCGTCCGCCGATGGCGCGCAAGCCGGCCGGCGGACCGCGCGAGGCGGAGCGGGCGTGCGATCGGATCAGGCACCGCCGCTCGTCGCGGCGCGTCGCGCACGCTCGACCAGGTCGATCGTCTCGCGCACGATGAAGACCCAGGGCTCACCCTTTGGGGTCGGGCTGTCATAATAGAGGATCTCGTCGCCCGCGAGCAGGCGCGCGCCGTGCAGCTCCATATGATTGTAGCGATCGGGCTTCCAACCCTCGCCGAGGTCGACCGCATGGCCGTCGCGCAGGAAGACGAGCGGATAGGTTTCGGCGCTGTCGAGGCTCTCCCACTCGCCATAATAACGAAAAGGCGCGACGACATGGTCGCTCGCGTCGAGCAGCACGTCGAGCGTGAGCTTGACCGCCTCGGTCTGGTCGATGAGTTCGCAGCGCCACCATTTCATCGTGCTTCTCCTGCAAGGCCGGATCGCGATCGCAAAACGGGCGATATAGGCATCGGGCTTGGCGAATGCGTGACGGCGAGGCAGAGATCTCGCCATGACGACGCCGCGCTCGCTCCCCCATGAATTCTTCGTCCCTGGTTCCCCGGTCTCGGTCAATCGCTATGGGACGGCCGCCTATCGCGACTGGCGGCGCGACGTGCACGCCGAGAGCGTGCGCGGGGTCGGATGGACCGGCGTGTTCCTCGCGAGCCCCTGCTCGGTCGCAATCCGTTACTATCAGCATCTCGATGCGAGGAAGGACGTCGACAACATCCTGAAGGCGATCCTCGACGGCCTCGACGGCAAGGCCGGCACGGGGGCGAAGCAGGCGCATCGCGTGCTTCACGACGATCGCGACGTCGAACGCGTGGTCAGCCAGCGGACCAAGATCGACTATCGCACCAGGATCGATGGGCGCAGGCTGCGGCCCCATGAGTTCGCCGCAGCATATGCCGCGCTGGCGAACCAGGCATCGGTCTTCGTGTCGGTCGGCGACGCACCGGTCCATGGCCGCTCGGTGACACGATGAACGAGGCGACGCAGCTCGAGGCGATGAAGGCCGAGCTTCTGGCCGCGGGTTACGAGCCGGTGACCGACATGACGCTCGGCGAGCTCGGGTTTGCGGCGCCGCTGGTCGGCTCGGACGGGATGCGTCTCGACCTGGTGGGCAAGCGCAAGGATCGCGGCGAGGCCGATCCCGACCGGCCCGGGCCCGACCGACCCGGGATGGTGGTGATCGAGATCGCCAACCGGACGCGCGAGACGCCGGACCAGCGCGGCCGGCGGCGCCCGCGCTTCACCGACGAGGAGGAGGCGGTCCACCGCTTCGGGGCAATCTCGCAGGCCATCGCCGAGCGGCCCGACATCGCCTTCGAGATCCGCTTCTTCGATGTCTCGGCCGACCAGGCGGCGGCGCGCCAGCTCAAGCGCGGCTTCAGCGGCAAGGAGACGATGGAAGCGCGCATCCGCGACGCCCGGCGCCTGCTCATCACCGCATCCGGGCGCGACGATCTCTCGCGTGGGCTCGTCGTCGCGCGGCTTTGGGCGCATTGGGTCCGGATCGCGGGCACGATCCATCCCGGGCGCGAACGGCGCGAGCTCAAGACCGCCGACCTTCGGACGATCCAGAAGGATCTGTTCGACCAGAAGGTGCTGCTGATGCTGCCGGCCAATTATGCGCCGCTGCACCGCGCGCTGCTGGCGGCGTTCGAGGGCGGCGATGTCGAGCCGCGGCGGCTGCTCGACCTCGAGCCGCAGGTCCAGCGCCTGCTCGACTGGGCGGCCGAGCGATACGGCGTCGCCGACGCGGAGATGCCCGAGGAAACCGGCGACCTGTTCAGCCGGGTGCTGAAGGCGGTCGAGGAGCGGAGCTCGGGCGGCCGGCGCGAGGAACTGCAGGCGGCGACGATGATGATGTATCTCATGCAATCGAGCAGCGAATTGCCGCGAGAGGTCGTCAATTTCCTGATCGCGCTGGGTCGCGAGCCGCTCCTGCCGGACGATCTCATGACCGAGCTGCTCGAGCGCGCGAACAACGCGCCTAGTGCGGCGTGATGCCGCCGTCCGCGCCGAGATAGGCGCCGCCGCGCCGATGGCCCCTGTGGTGCTGCGCCGGGGCCGCCTGGTCGGGGGTCGATGACGCCGTGCGCGCGGCGGGAGCCGCCGACGGCGGCGCGACCGGGGCGGGCGGGCCATAGAGACCAGGCTGGGGCGCGGATGCCGCTGGCGTCGCGCCCGGCGCGACGGTTGCTTGCGCGTACGCGATCGTCGGCATGGCGGCGAGCGCGATCATGATCGTCCATCCACGCATAGGGCCTCCTCACCAACACGGGAGCGGGATCGCGCGACCAATAAACGGATCAAGCAAGCTGGCAGGTGAACGAAAGGCCCAGATTGGTCTCTTCGCAGTCCGGGACAAAGCATTCCGGCACGCACATCTATGCTTCTTGAGGGCGACGACGTTCCTGCTATCATTCCGCCTGGACGGAGGGTCGCAGGGATGCAGGTGGCTCGCGCATCGCAGGACATCATAGCCGGCAGCCCGGCCGTGCCCTTTGTCGACCTCTTCCGCGACGCCTTTCCCAATTATCGACTGCGCCGGTCGGCGGGGCCTGCGCCGCAAAGCATGATGGCGCGCCGGGTGGGCCATCATCGGCTGGTGTCGCTGCGCGCCACCTCGGCAGGCCTCCTGTCGGCGGTGCCGACGCCCGGCGCCAGCGCCAATGACGACGTGAAATTGCTCTGGCAGATCGAAGGAACGAGCCGGCTGGCCGGTCCCGAGCTCGAGGCGCTAGTGCGTCCGGGCGATGCGATCATCCTGCTGCCCGGACGCGGCTATGAGCTCGAGACGTCGCCCAATTACAGCATGTTGTCGCTGACCTTCCATCGCGAGGCGTTCGGCAGCTGGACCCGCCTTGTCGAGCGCCAGTTCGGATCGGTCATTCCGTCGAACAGCGCGCTCCACGCGGCAGCGGCCGCCTTGCGCGCGATCCTTGGCGCGCGCTCGCAACCGGCGTTCGATGCGCTCGGCGTGCGCGACGTCGTGCGCTCCTTCTTCAACGCGGCCGCGCTTCACGAGGAGCTCGCCAGCAACAGCCCGTCGCATCTCCCCTATCGCCTGCGCCAGGCGCGCGAGGCGATCCTCGACAATCTCGCCAATGGCGAGTTCGGACCAGCCGACCTCGCCCGCGAGATCGGCATCTCGTCGCGATTGCTCTATCTGGAATTCAGCCGTCACCGCATGACGCCGCGGCAGTTCATCCAGGATCTGCGGCTCGAGCAATGCCGGCAGCAGATCGAGGCGGCGGGCGGCGCGCGCAACCTGACTGCGATCGCGCTCGCCAACGGCTTCTCGTCGAGCTCGCAGTTCAGCCGCGCCTTCCGCGCGAAATTCGGCGCATCGCCCAGCGCCTATCGCACGCAGCTGACCGAATAGGATCGGCCCGACGCTCACGCCGCCACCGTCGCCCGGGCGACTTTTCGAAAAGCTCGCATATCTGCGGCGCGGCCACGCAAAAATGCGCGAAAGTTTTGCGCGCGGCGAACACCTCTTGCGCTTGCACGCAAGCATGGGCCGGCCAAAATCTGTTTCATCCTGCTCGAGACGGACAGTTGGGGCGAAGACCCCGAGCGCGCGCCGAGGAGCAGGATATGGCACAGAAGATCTATGTCGACGGACAGTGGCGGACGCCGACCGGCGAGCGCCACATCGACGTCGTCAATCCCGCGACCGAGGCGGTTATCGGCAGCATCGGGGTGGCGAGCAAGGCCGATGTCGACGATGCGGTCGCAGCGGCCCGGCGCGCCTTCCTGACCTTCTCGCGGACCTCGCGCGAGGAGCGGATCGATCTCCTTGGCCGTGTGCTCGGCGCCTATGTCGCGCGCCGCCAGGAGCTTGCCGACGCTTTGGTCGAGGAACTGGGCGCGCCGGCCAAGTTCGCCTTCGAGACCCAGTCGGCGACCGGGCTCATGCATCTCCAGACCACGATCGAGCTGCTGCGCGACTATCCGTTCGAAACGCGGCAGTCGGACCGGACGATGGTGCGTCACGAGCCGATCGGGGTCGTCGCGCTGATCACGCCGTGGAACTGGCCGATCAACCAGATCATGTGCAAGATCGCGCCGGCCCTCGCGACGGGCAACACGATGGTGCACAAGCCGTCCGAACTGACGCCCTTCACCGCCCATGTCATTGCCCAGATCCTCGACGATGCGGGCGTCCCCAAGGGCGTCTACAATCTCGTCGACGGCGACGGCACGGTCGGCGCGATGCTGGCCGAGCACGCGAACGTCGACATGGTGTCGTTCACCGGCTCGACGCGCGCCGGGATCGACGTCGCCAAGCGCGCCGCCGATACGGTCAAGCGCGTCCACCAGGAATTGGGCGGCAAGTCGCCCAACATCATCCTCGACGACGCCGATCTCGGCGCCGCGATCGGGGGCAATCTCTACCGGCTGATGCTGAACAGCGGCCAGAGCTGCCACGCGCCGACGCGCATGCTGGTGCCAAGATCGCGGATGGAGGAGGCCAAGGGGGTCATCGCCCACATCCTGCAGGGGATCACGGTCGGCGACCCCCATGGCGACGCCTATATGGGTCCGGTCGTCTCGCGCACCCAGTGGGAGCGCATCCAATCCTATATCGACGCCGGACAGAAGGAAGGCGCGACCCTGCTTGCCGGCGGCGGCGGCCGCCCCAACGGTCTGTCCAAAGGCTATTATGTGAAGCCGACGGTTTTCGTCGACGTGACCAACGACATGCGGATCGCGCGCGAGGAGATCTTCGGACCCGTGCTCTGCGTGATCGGCTATGACGATCTCGACGAGGCGGTCCGCATCGCCAACGACACGCCTTATGGCCTCGCCGCCTTCGTCCAGTCGGCGAGCGACGACAAGGCGGCCGAGGTCGGCGCCCGGCTCGACGCCGGCATGATCTTCCTCAACGGCGCCGGCGAGGATCCGCTGGCGCCGTTCGGCGGCACCAAGATGTCGGGCAACGGGCGCGAATGGGGATTGGCCGCGTTCGGCGAGTTCATGGAATCGAAAGCGCTGATCCGGGCGGCCTGATCGCGCGCGAAGACGCGACGATCCGCCCGGGCGCCGCCCAACCCCCGCACGGGACCGGCGCGAACCACGATGCGAAGAGCAGAAAGGCGTGAGAGATGAT
This sequence comes from Sphingobium indicum B90A, assembly GCF_000264945.2. Lineage (NCBI taxonomy): Bacteria > Pseudomonadati > Pseudomonadota > Alphaproteobacteria > Sphingomonadales > Sphingobiaceae > Sphingobium > Sphingobium indicum. Next base: position 2,899,430 of record NZ_CP013070.1, on the reverse strand, counting down.
CGATGCCGTTGCAGCCTTGCTGGCCGAACCCGGCGGCGATTGGACGATCGACCCGATCGCCATCGAGGAGCCGCGAGGCGACGAGATCCTGGTGCGGATCGTCGCCTGCGGGCTCTGCCACACCGATCTCGCGGTCCGCGATCGGCATCTGCCGACGCCCTTTCCGTGCGTGCTCGGGCATGAGGGATCGGGCATCGTCGAGCGGGTCGGCGACCAGGTCACCGAGTTCGAGCCCGGTGATCATGTCGTGCTCACCTGCCATCATTGCGGGAGCTGCCCCAATTGCCTCCAGGGCAAGCCGACCTACTGCCATCACTTCATGCAGCTCAATTTCTCGGGCCGCCGCGCCGACGGGACTTCGCCCGTCCACGCGCACGGCGCACCGGTGGCGGGTGCCTTTTTCGGCCAGTCGAGCTTCGCCACCTACGCGCTCGCGCACCAGCGCAACGCGGTGAAGGTCGCGAAGGATATCGACCTGCGGCTGCTGGGCCCACTCGGCTGCGGTATCCAGACGGGGGCGGGCACGGTCATGAACGTGCTGCGCGCCGAGCCCGGCAGCGCAATCGCGGTGTTCGGCTCGGGCGCGGTCGGTCTGTCGGCGGTGATGGCGGCACGCGTCGCCGGATGCACGCGGATCATCGCGGTCGATGTCCATCAGTCGCGGCTCGATCTCGCGCTGGAACTGGGCGCGACGCACGCCGTCCACTGCGCCGAGCGCCCGGCGCTCGACCAGATCCGGGCGCTGGGCGGCGGCGTCCATTATGCGATCGACACGACCGGCATCCCGAGCGTCGTCGCCGAAGCGGTCGAAAGCCTCTATCCGCTCGGGACGTGCATCATGGTCGGCGTCGGCGCGCCCGATGCCGAGCTTCGGCTGCCGATCAACAGCCTGTTCCTCGGCAAGACGCTCGCCGGCGCGATCGAGGGCAACAGCGTGCCCAAGGTCTTCATCCCGCGGCTGATTGAGCTGTGGCGCCAGGGCCGGTTCCCGTTCGAGAAGCTGCTGCAATTCTATCCGCTGGCGCAGATCAACGAGGCGGCCAGCGATTCGAAAGCCGGCACGACGCTGAAGCCGGTGCTGCTGCTCGAGGAGCAGGATGGATGAGGGCGCGCGCGCCGAACGCCCGGGCTGGGATCGGGTGACCAACTGGGACCTCATCCGCGCCTTTCTGGCGCTCCAGCGGGCGGGCACGTTCGAGGGCGCTGCGCAGGCGCTGTCAGTCGATCATTCGACGCTGCGGCGGCGCATCCAGACGCTCGAGAAGAATGTCGGCGCGCAGCTCTTCACGCGCCGCGACGGCCGCTATGCCGTGGTGCCCGCGATGCAGGCCTATCTCGACGCCGCGATCCAGATGGACGTATCGGCACGGGTCTTCTCGGATTCGGCCTGGGAGCAGCAGGGAATCGTGCGGGTGACGATGCTCGACTTTCTCGCCACCTGGATCGCCCCGCAGCTGGTCGATCTGAGAGCCGAATTCCCCGCGCTCGAGCTCGACATCACCACCGAACATTATTTCGTCGACCTCGAGACCGAGCTGGTCGACATCGCGGTCCGGCTGGCGCGTCCGACGCGCGGGCGCGGCAAGCTCCAGAAGGTCGCCGACATGGCCTATGGCGTCTATGCGAGCCACGCGTATCTCGCGCGCTTCACGGGCAAGCGCCACCAGATCGTCGCGCTCTCGGCGCATGTCATGCGCCAGGACCACGATTTCCTGGTTGGCGAGACCACCTGGGCGCTCGAACGGCTGCCGCCGGGCGATGTCGTCTGCTACACCGACAGCTATCTCGTGCTGCGCCAGATGTGCGAGGACGGGCTCGGCATCTGCCTGATGCCGACCATCCTCGGCGACGCGAGCCCGCAGCTCGTGCGTCTTCCCGACGTCGATGGCGGCACGGCGAGCTGCGAGGTCTGGCTGATCACCAATTCGGAGACGGGGACGGCACCCAAGGTGCGCCACGTCGCGCGCTTCATGGGCGAGCTTTTGCGCGCGAGCGGCGAGCCGAGCCGGGCCGTCAAGCCAAGCAGCGGGTTGAGCCTGGTTCGCGCCTGAGCCCACGTGCCCGAGCCTCTGGCGCGCCGCCACTCGCCCGGTCAGCCGCTCACCTTGAAATAGGCGCAGACCTTGTTGCCGGCGGGATCGCGCAGGTAAGCGAGATAGACGGTCCGACCCTCGGTCGCGTGGCGGATGCCGGGCGGGCTTTCGATCGCGGTGCCGCCATGGGCGAGGCCGGCGGCGTGCCAGGCATCGACCAACTCGGGCGAGCCGGCGTGGAAGCCGAGCGTGCCGCCATTCGCGAAGGTCGCCGGCGCGCCGTTGATCGGGCGGGTGATGAGGAAGCGCCCGCCCTTGTGCATGTAGACGAGCCGGCCTTTCTCGTCGATCACGCCGGGCGGCACGTCGAGCACGCCGAGCGCGGCGTCGTAGAAGATCTTGGCCTCGTCGACGTCGTCGGTGCCGATCATGACGTGGCTGAACATCGCTTCTTCCCTCTCAATAGACGACGACCGAGCGGATGCTTGTCCCCTCGTGCATCAGATCGAAGCCTTTGTTGATCTCGTCCAGTGACAATATGTGGGTGATCATCGGGTCGATCTGGATCTTGCCGTTCATATACCAGTCGACGATCCTAGGCACGTCGGTGCGGCCCTTGGCGCCGCCGAAGGCGGTGCCGCGCCAGTTGCGCCCGGTGACGAGCTGGAAGGGCCGCGTTGCGATCTCCTTGCCGGCTTCCGCCACGCCGATGATGATCGAGGTGCCCCAGCCGCGATGGCAGGCCTCCAAGGCTGTGCGCATCACCTCGGTGTTACCGGTGCAGTCGAAGGTATAATCCGCGCCGCCGTCGGTAAGCTCCACCACCTTGGCAACGGTCTCCTCGCGGCTCATGCCCTTCGAGTTGAGGAAGTCGGTCATGCCGAACCGGCGGCCCCATGCCTCGCGATCGGGATTGATGTCGACGCCGATGATCCGGCTCGCCCCGGCGAGGCGCGCGCCCTGCAGCACGTTCAAGCCGATGCCGCCTAGGCCGAACACCACGACATTGTCGCCGACCTGCACCTTCGCCGTGTTCACCACCGCGCCGACGCCCGTCGTCACACCGCAGCCGATGTAGCAGCTGGTCTGGAACGGCGCGTCCTCGCGGATCTTGGCCACCGCGATCTCGGGCAGGACGGTGAAGTTCGAGAAGGTCGAGCAGCCCATATAATGGAAGACGGACATGCCCTTGTAGCTGAAGCGGCTGGTGCCGTCGGGCATCAGGCCCTTGCCCTGCGTCGCGCGGATCGCGGTGCACAGGTTGGTCTTGCCCGAGAGGCACGACTTACACTGGCGGCATTCCGGCGTGTAGAGCGGGATGACGTGATCGCCGGGCTTCACGCTGGTCACGCCCGCCCCCACCTCGCGCACGATGCCGGCGCCTTCGTGACCCAGCACGCTCGGGAAGATCCCCTCGCTGTCGAAGCCGTCGAGCGTATAGGCGTCGGTGTGGCAGATGCCGGTCGCCATGATCTCGACCAGCACCTCGCCTGCCTTCGGCCCTTCCAGATCGAGCTCGACGATTTCCAGAGGCTTCTTCGCCTCGAAGGCGACGGCCGCGCGAGTCTTCATGGTCAGAACATTCCGTTGGCGTTGAGCGAGGTCGCGGCGACCGGCTCGGACACGTCCCAATGCTCGACCACCTTGCCGTCCTCGACGCGGAAGATCTCGATCACCGCCACGCCGGGATCGGCCGTGCCCTTGAGCACATGGGCGTGGACGACGACCAGATCCTCCTCGGCGATCATCCGCTTGATATCGACACTCAGGCCCGGGAACTGCGCGAGCAGGCCGCGCACGAAGGCGACGAAGCCCGGCCTGTCGTCGGCGACCCGCGGATTGTGCTGGACGTAGCGGGTGCCGGCATAGGTCTCGGCCGCGCGCTCGGGATCGCCGGCGAACGCCATCTCGTAATAGCGACGAACGACATCCTTGTTGGCCTGAAGATCGGGCACGGCGATGCTCCCTTATGGGCGGTCGTTGAGAAGGCCGACCCGGATCGGGACGGGCGAGCGTCATGGACCATGTCCGTGAGGGCTGCGCAATGCGCGCGCGGGGAGCGTGTGGCCAGCCAGCCCGCGCAACCGGCCGTATGGCGACGCGAAATTCGCCCATGCTTTGAACATGTTAGCCTGGTAGAAGCCAGTCCCGCTTTCACGCCGCTCGCAGGAACACGAACGTGTTCGCAAAATCGCATTTCGACAGAACCGGCCCGCTTCGCCTTAATGCCGGCATGCGGTGAGACGCAAGACCGGCCGGCACGAACCGTCCGACGAGCTCACGACAAGAGAGATCATCCACCTGGTCGAGCGAAGGCTCGGCCAGTCCATGATGAAGCATCAACCTGGAGAGGTGACCATGACGAGCGAGACGACATCCGGCGAACAGAGGCCCGAGCGGCGCTGCCCGGTCGCGCATGACTTCGATCCCTTCGAAGGCATGCCGCATGCTTTCTTCGCAGACGCGCGTCGTGATCGCCCGGTCTTCTTTCATGAGGGGCTGAACGCCTATGTGCTGACCCGCTACGAGGATTGCCGGGCGTTGCTCACCGACACGTCGGGACGGGTCAGTGCGCGGCCGGCGGTGATGCAGCATCTGAACGTCGCGCCGAGCCCGGCGGCGATGAAGATCATCGCCGATGCGGGCTTCCCCCGCGTGCCCGGCCTCGTCGATGTCGACGGCGCCGTGCACCAGCTCAACCGCCGGGTCACCCAGGCGGGCTCTGTTGCAAAGATTGGCGGCAGTCAGAGGTAGGCTGTCGCTCTGCGCCGATCAGGCGGCTGCTGCGAAATGGTGGTTGAGCATGCCCATGGCCTCCGTCAGCGCCGAGGGCCCAATGCCAAAAGCTCTCTCCACAAGGCGCACCTCGCCCCTGATGCCGGGCTGCAGGCACCAGGGGCGAGCCTGTCCTTTGCGCAGGGCTCGCATGACTTCGAATCCCTTGATCGTGGCATAGGCCGTGGGGATCGATTTGAAACCGCGCACCGGCTTGATCAGTATCTTGAGCTTTCCGTGATCGGCCTCGATCACGTTATTGAGATACTTCACCTGCCGGTGGGCCGTCTCCCGGTCCAGCTTTCCTTCGCGCTTCAATTCGGTGATCGCTGCACCATAGCTCGGCGCTTTGTCGGTATTGAGCGTGGCAGGCTTTTCCCAGTGCTTCAGGCCTCGCAGGGCCTTGCCCAGGAACCGCTTCGCTGCCTTGGCGCTGCGGGTCGGCGACAGGTAGAAATCGATCGTGTCGCCCCGCTTGTCGACTGCCCGGTACAGGTAGGTCCACTTGCCCCGCACCTTGACGTAGGTTTCATCCAGGCGCCAGCTCGGATCAAAGCCACGCCGCCAGAACCAGCGCAGCCGCTTCTCCATCTCCGGGGCGTAGCACTGGACCCAGCGATAGATCGTCGTATGGTCGACCGAAATGCCGCGTTCCGCCAGCATTTCCTCAAGGTCGCGATAGCTGATCGGATAGCGACAATACCAGCGCACCGCCCACAGGATCACATCACCCTGGAAATGGCGCCACTTGAAATCCGTCATCGTTCCGTCCGTCCAATCTCCGCCAAGCATGCTCAAGCTTCACGATTTTTGCAACAGAGCCCCCTCGCGAATGCCGCGATCAGCCACGCCCAGGCGCTGGGCGGGCCAGATGTCGAGGATGGATTCCAATATGGCGCAGCCCGCCACGACCAGGTCGGCCCGCTCCGTGCCGATGCAGGGCAGCTTCTGCCGCTCCGCCAGGGGCATGGAGGACAGCCGCGCAGAAATCGCCCGCATCGACGTCGACGGCACGATCAGCCCGTCGATCGCCTGCCGGTCGTAGCGCGGCAGGTCGAGATGCAGGCTGGCGAGCGTCGTCACCGTGCCCGACGTGCCGAGCAGGCGGATATCGGCCTGCGGGGACGGCAGGCGGCGGGCCAGCGGCGCGAAGGCATCCGCCACGCGGGCGCGCATCCGGGCATAGGCCGCCAGCCGGTCCAGGGGGTCGGCATGGTCGAAGGGTTCGCTTTCCGTCAGGGAGACCACGCCCCAGGGCGCGCTCACCCAATCGACGATGTGCGGCGCGCCGGCGCTGTTGGCGTTCACCAGCACCAGTTCGGTCGATCCGCCGCCAATGTCGAAGATGAGCGCGGGGCCGTCGCCCGGCTCCAGCAGCGCGTGGCAGCCCAGCACCGCCAGCCGCGCCTCCTCCTGCGCGCTGATGATGTCGAGGGCGATGCCGGTTTCGCGATAGACGCGCTGGATGAATTCGGCCCCGTTGGAGGCGCGGCGGCACGCCTCCGTCGCGACCGAGCGGGCCAGGGTGACGTGCCGGCGGCGCAGCTTGTCGGCGCAGACGGACAGGGCGGAAATCGCCCTTTCTATGGCGGCGTCGCTGATCCGGCCGGAGGCGGCAAGCCCCTCCCCCAACCGCACGATTCGCGAAAAGGCGTCGATGACGACGAAGCCGTCCGCCGAGGGCTTGGCGATCAGCAGGCGGCAATTGTTGGTGCCAAGGTCGATGGCCGCGTAGGAGCGGCGCCCGCGTAGCGGATGAGGCAGGGTGAGGGCCGCAGCCTTGCTCCCATTGCCCTGACCGGAACGGACCCCCTTGCCCGAAATTCCGCCGGCCGGGCCGGAACTCTGCGGCGATGGGCGGCTGTGCTGCACCATGGCCGTATCTCTTTTCTTCTTCGCCAGCGCCGAAAAGCGCCGGAACTTGGCGACAAGAGTAGGCAAAGGAAGAGGAAAGCGCAAGGCGGGGCGGACGCCCCTTCAGACAAGTGGCATGAGCGCCGCGACGATCCACCGATCCTCGGCGCGCAGCACGCCCCAGGCGCGGGCGGCGGCGCGGCTGTCCATCGCCTCCACGCCGATGCCGCGTCCTTCCAGTTCGCGCACGAAGGCGCGGGGCGGCTGTCGCAGGCCCGCGCCGGTGCCGACCAGCAGGAATTCGGGCTGGATTTCAAGGTCGAACAGGTCGCCCAGATGCGCCACCGTCAGCGCGTCGATGGCCGGCGCGTCCGGCCAGGCGAGCGCCCGCACCGGCGAGAGCAGCAGGCCATCGGGAAAGACATCGTCCCTGACCCGGAAGCCGCGGCCTGAAAAGCCGGTGACGATCGGCCCCTGCCCCGCGTCATCGCGGCGCAGTTCGATGCCGGAGCGGTTGCCGTTCAGGGCCGCGCCCCGTCGTCGCGCGGGCCCATGCGCTCGGCCTGGGCGGCGATATTGGCCTTGCTCGCCTTCTTCTCCGCCGTGGCGGGGGACAGGCCCAGGCTGATCAGCAGCGAGGAGGAGACATAGACCGACGAATAGGTGCCGACGATGATGCCCAGCATCATGGCGGCCGTGAAGCCGCGCAGCACATGGCCGCCCAGCAGCAGCAGCGCGCCCAGCGCCAGCAGCACGGTGACGGAGGTCATGACCGTGCGCGGCAGCGTTTCGTTGACCGACAGGTCGATCAGCGCCTTCATGTCCATCTTGCGATATTTGCGCATATTTTCGCGGATGCGGTCGTCGATCACCATCTTGTCGTTGATCGAATAGCCCACGATGGTCAGCACGGCGGCGACGATGTTGAGGTCGAATTCGAGCTGGGTGACGGCGAAGAAGCCCAGCGTCATCAGCACGTCGTGCATGATCGCGACGAAGGTCGAGACGCCGAACTGCCATTCATAGCGGAACCAGGAGAAGATCGCGATGCCGATCACCGCCAGCATCACCGCCAGCACGCCGTTCTGGATCAGTTCGCCCGACACCTTGCCCGACACCGTGTCGTAGCGGGAGAAGGTGACGCCGGGGAATTCGGCCGTCATCGCCTTGCGCGCCTTTTCGACGATGGCGTTGGCCGCGCCCGCGCCGCCCTGTTCCGGCAGAGGCAGGCGGATCTGCACCGTTTTCGGATCGCCGAACTGCTGGAGCGAGCCGTCGCCCACGCCCAGCCGGTCGATCACGCTGCGCACCCTGTCGGTCTGGGGCGGGGTTTCGAACTTCGCCTCTATCATCAGGCCGCCGACGAAGTCGACGCCCAGGTTCAGCCCCTTGTAGAAGGTCGCGCCGACCGCCAGCACCGTCAGCAGCGCCGTCAGGGCAAAGGCCCAGTGGCGCAGCTTGACGAAGCCGATATTGGTGTTGTCCGGGACGAGCTTAAGCAGTTTCATGTTTCTCTCCGCCCGTCAGATGTGGATTTCGGTCGGGCGCTTGGCGCGGACCCAACGCGACACCAGCAGGCGCGTGAAAGTGACGGCGGTGAACACGCTGGTCGCGATGCCGATGAGCAGCACGATCGCGAAGCCCTTGACCGGACCCGATCCCAGAGCAAGCATGATGCCGCCGGCGATGGCGTGGGTCACATTTGCCTCGAAGATGGTGCGGCTGGCTTCCTTATAGCCATGTTCGATGGCCTGCACGACCCCGCGGCCGCGCCGCCGCTCCTCGCGGATGCGTTCGTAGATCAGCACGTTGGCGTCGACCGCCGTGCCGATGGTCAGCACGAAGCCGGCAATGCCCGGCAGCGTCAGCGTCGCGCCCAATATGCCCATCACGCCCAGGATCACCAGCACGTTGATGGCGACGGCGAGGTTGGCGTACATGCCGAAGCGGCCGTAGCTGACGAACATGAACGCGGCGACGGCGGCGACGGCGATGACCGAGGCCATCAGGCCGGCGCGGATCGAATCGGCGCCAAGCTGCGGCCCGACCGTGCGTTCCTCCACCACAACGAAGTTCACAGGCAGCTTGCCCGAGCGCAGCGCGATCGCAAGCTGGTTGGCGCTTTCGACGGTGAAGCTGCCGCTGATCTGCGCGCTGCCGCCCAGGATCGGTTCGTTGATGTTGGGGGCGGACAGCACCTGGCCGTCCAGGATGATGGCGAAGGGGCGGTTGACGTTCTGCGACGTCACCTGGCCGAATTTGCGCCCGCCCGCGCCGTTGAAGCGGATGTTGACGATCGGCTGGTTGCCGGTCTGGTCATAGCCCTGCTGCGCGTCTGTCAGGTCTTCGCCCGACACCATGACCTGCCGGTAGACGGCGATCACCGGCGGTCCGGCGGGGTTGGTCGGGTAGGGCAGAACTTCGCTGCCGACCGGCGCGCGGCCCTGCGCGACTTCGGCGGGGTTGGCGTTGACGTCGACCAGCTTGAATTCCAGCTTCGCGGTCTGGCCGAGCAGATCCTTGAGCGCCTTGGGATCCTGAAGGCCGGGCACCTGCACGACGATGCGGTTGTCGCCCTGCTGCTGGATGGTGGGTTCGCGCGTGCCCATTTCGTCGATGCGCTTGCGGATCACCTCCGTCGCGACTTCCATCGTGCTCTTGACGGCGTTGTCGATGCCCGCCTTGGTCGGCGTGATGACGATGGTGGAACTGTTCACCACCTCCACATTGAAATCGCGCTGGCCGGTGAGGCCCGCACCCTGGGTCAGCGGCCGGATGCGCTCCACGGCGGCGTCGACCTGCGACGGGTTGCGCACCATGAAGCTCAATTTCCCGTCGCGGCTAGAAATGTCGCCGATCGCGATCTTGGTGTCGCCCCGGCGCAGTTCCGTGCGGACCTGCTCCTCCATATTGGCGATGCGCTGCTTCGCCACGTCCTGGGTCGAGGCTTCGAGCAGCAGGTGGCTGCCGCCCGACAGGTCGAGGCCCAGGTTCACGCGGGTCTGCATGAATTTGGGCAGTTGCCCGACCACCGAATCCGGCAGGAAGCTCGGCACGGCGCAGGCTATGCCGATCAGCAGCGGCAGCAGGATCGCGACGACAGCCCAGCGAGGGAAGTTCAGCATGCGTGCGGCTCAGTCGTTCGCGGGTTTGGCGGTGGCGGGGTCGATCACGTCGGTCAGGGTGGACTTCACCGCCTTCACCTTCATGCCCGGCGCCAGTTCGACATCGGCGTAGAATTCATCGACGCGGACCACCTTGCCGACCAGACCGCCGCCGGTCACGACCTGGTCGCCCTTCTTCACGGCGTCGATCTTGGCCTTATGCTCCTTCATCTTCTTCTGCTGCGGACGGATCAGCAGGAAATAGAAGACGACGAAGATGAGGACCAGCGGGGCCATCTGAACCAGCATGGAGGCGCCGGAGGATTCCCCGCCCGCGGTCTGGGCAAAGGCTGGAGATATGAACATGGTTGGGACTTTCGCCTTATTGTCTTGTCCAGTCGCGGGCGCCGGATAAACGCCCACCGATCAAAGGCGCGCGGCTAACACAGATCGCACGGCAGAGGCAACATGATTAGGCTTTGGGACGAATGCGCAAAAAGCCTGCATCGAATGGCTTGCATATTCCCCAAACTGCTTCTAATTGCGCCGCTCCGGTCGGGACGTAGCGCAGCCTGGTAGCGCATCACACTGGGGGTGTGGGGGTCGGAGGTTCGAATCCTCTCGTCCCGACCAAATTTCCGGCAGGGCCTTTCCGGCCTGCCGGCCTTTTCCCATTGTCTTCATTTCGCCTGCGTCGCCGCTTTTCGGCTGTCCTACAGATAACCAAATGGGATAAATGATCTGTCTTTCCGCAACAGGAGGGCGTTTCATGGATATTGCGGCTCTGATCGACGAGGTCATCGCGCGGGAGGGTGGTTACAGCAACCATCCGGCGGATCGCGGCGGACCCACTCATTTCGGCATCACCCAGGCCGTGGCGCGGGCGAACGGCTATGGCGGCGACATGCGGGCGATGCCCCGGACGGTCGCCGAGGCGATCTATCGCAGGCTCTATTGGGAAAGGCCGGGCTTCGCCTTCGTCGCCGAACTGGCGCCGGCCGTGGCGGAGGAGCTGTTCGACACGGCGGTGAACATGGGGCCGGGCACTGCCGGCGGCTTCCTGCAACGGGCGTTGAACGCGCTCAACCGCAACGGGCGGGACTATCCCGACCTGAAGGTGGACCAGGCCGTGGGCGCGAAGACGATCGCCGCGCTGGGTGCCTTTCTGGCCGTTCGCGGGCGGGCGGGCGAGAAGGTGCTGCTCAAGGCGCTCGAAGCGCTCCAGGGCGAGCGCTATCTGGCGCTGGCCGAGAGCAGGCCCGCCAACGAGGCCTTTCTTTACGGCTGGCTCGCCAACCGCATTGGTTAGAAGAGGGAGCATGACCTCTTCACGCAGGCGAATCGCGGGGGATCGGTGGACGCTGCGGGCGCGGCCGGCCTTTCTCTATGTCATGTACGGGTTGCTGCTGTGGTCGGTGCCGCTGGGGCTGATCGGCGGGGTGCGGCCCGACGTGGCGGCGGGGATCATCCGGGCGATGCATGCCTATTTCAACGCCCTGCCGGAGCCGCTCTATGCGCTCTTCGGCACTGGCTATCTGGGCTATACGGCGGCGCGGGCCTGGGGGAAGGCCAAGGGGGTGGAGCGGTAAGGGCTTCGGCCTTTTACCGTTTTCCGTGTTCCTGCGCAGGAGCACGCTACATTTGGGGCGGGTACGAAATCGGTTCGCCCGGAAACTTGGCTTTCAGAAAATCCAGCACCACCCGCGCCTTGGGGGCCAGGCTTTTGTGGGAGGGGTGGACGGCCGCTATGTCGAGCGGGGCGATATGGCTGTCGGGCAGGACCGGCGCCAATCGCCCCGCCGCTATATCGTCCCGCACCCGCACGGCGGGGAGCAGGGCGATGCCGAGGCCGCTGAGCGCGGCGCGGTGGACCGCTTCGCTGCTGTCGCTGCGGAAGGCGCCGGCCGCCACCCTTTCCCGCCCGTCGATCGTCCAGCGCGCGGGCAGGCTCTGTTGCAAAAATCGTGAAGCTTGAGCATGCTTGGCGGAGATTGGACGGACGGAACGATGACGGATTTCAAGTGGCGCCATTTCCAGGGTGATGTGATCCTGTGGGCGGTGCGCTGGTATTGTCGCTATCCGATCAGCTATCGCGACCTTGAGGAAATGCTGGCGGAACGCGGCATTTCGGTCGACCATACGACGATCTATCGCTGGGTCCAGTGCTACGCCCCGGAGATGGAGAAGCGGCTGCGCTGGTTCTGGCGGCGTGGCTTTGATCCGAGCTGGCGCCTGGATGAAACCTACGTCAAGGTGCGGGGCAAGTGGACCTACCTGTACCGGGCAGTCGACAAGCGGGGCGACACGATCGATTTCTACCTGTCGCCGACCCGCAGCGCCAAGGCAGCGAAGCGGTTCCTGGGCAAGGCCCTGCGAGGCCTGAAGCACTGGGAAAAGCCTGCCACGCTCAATACCGACAAAGCGCCGAGCTATGGTGCAGCGATCACCGAATTGAAGCGCGAAGGAAAGCTGGACCGGGAGACGGCCCACCGGCAGGTGAAGTATCTCAATAACGTGATCGAGGCCGATCACGGAAAGCTCAAGATACTGATCAAGCCGGTGCGCGGTTTCAAATCGATCCCCACGGCCTATGCCACGATCAAGGGATTCGAAGTCATGCGAGCCCTGCGCAAAGGACAGGCTCGCCCCTGGTGCCTGCAGCCCGGCATCAGGGGCGAGGTGCGCCTTGTGGAGAGAGCTTTTGGCATTGGGCCCTCGGCGCTGACGGAGGCCATGGGCATGCTCAACCACCATTTCGCAGCAGCCGCCTGATCGGCGCAGAGCGACAGCCTACCTCTGACTGCCGCCAATCTTTGCAACAGAGCCCCGCGGCCCGCCTTGACCGGATCATTGAGCTTGTTCGCGGGTCCAAATTCGGAATCCACGACCTAAGCCGCTGCAAGTCCACTACTGCGAACGAATACGCTCGGATGAACATGCCGTTCGAGCTTGGCATCGACCATGCGTGCCGCCGCTATGGTGGTGGGCAGATGGAAACCAAGATGATCTTGGTGCTTGAGCGCACTCGCTACGATTATCAGAAGGCGCTTTCCGACATCTCAGGCTGGGACATCCAAGTTCACGGTGAGGACCACCAGAAAGCCGTGCGCCGCGTTCGCGACTGGCTCGTTGATCGAGCGGGAGCAGAGGCTATCGGGGCCGCGAAGATTCTTGGCGAGTATGCCGCTTTTCAGGAATGGTACTGGGAGCGCGAGTTGGCGACCGGCGCGGACGAGGATGACATCAAGGAATATCCAACGAACCTGATTCTGCGCGCGATGCACGATTGGATCGACGCCGGGAAACCACTCTAGCCGGTGCCACGGTAGCGGGCGGTTGCAACGGTAGCTTGGTCGATCTCAACACTAATCGCTATCAATAGATGGTTGGATGTATCGTCCATCCATCCAATTATCTTTTGCGCGAAGTCTTGCGGAACTGGCGGTCGACCGTCCCGACCGTTGCAGTCCGCTGCTATACCGAGTCCCACTCCTTCCGCTGGCTCCGCGCCAGCCGCAACCGAAGCGCGGATCACCTAAACCGCCCGTGGCAGGCGTGTGCCGGTCGCTTTCTGCCACAAGCTCGGCGGCGCAAAGCAAGTAAATTGGCGCGATCACCTACGCACTGCCTACGCAGCGCAGCATTAGTCCGGGGAAATCGGCTGATCGTTCAAGCGGTTCGCCAGCCGCGACCCCAACCTTGATTGGGTTGGAGTGCAAAAGACGCTTGCTTGTATAGGGTCATGTAGATATATAGCCCCTTATCACATAAGGAGGTGCAAAGGCATGACTACTCTCACGGCAAATGACATCAATCTGGTCCTCACCCTTTTGGGGGCGGCACGCGAGAACTTGGACCGCATCGAGAAAAAGCTCCGGCCTTCGGAATCACAGCCGGGCGACGACCTCGATCCCGGTAATCCGTTGAACAAGATCGGCGACAACCTTTCGCCTCGCGGTGTCGAGGTCTGCTACCGCCTCTACGATCAGGGCAAGACTCGGTACGCCGTCTCGCAGGCCCTAAAGATCAGTTACGGCGCGGCCACGCACCGCTTCCATGCTTGGGAGAAGCTCGGCGGCGTGAACCGCCAGCGCCAACCGCTGGAATAGCGCCCCGGTTGATCGCTCCCGGCGATGGCGACGATGATGCGGGCAGCAACGGAGATCAGCATGTCCGCGACCATCATCCCGCTCACAGACCCGCAGAACGGCGAGACGGCTTCGCCCCTGTGCTCACCCCTCCAACCGACGCATCGCGCGTCTCTGACCGGCGCTAGGCGACCTCTGTGGATGTTTGTCCGGCGATGGGTCGAAGGACTAGGCTGGCTGGTAATCGTCGCCTCGATCATAGCGGCGATCCTATGAAGGCCCTGATCACTCCCGCGCGCGGTAGGCCCTTCCATCTTTGGTGGGAGGGCCGGGTCGTTGCCGACACCCGAAGTAGCGTCGCCCGCCGTGCCGTCATGCTGCTCAACGGCGAACTGGACCTGCCGACGAGCCGAGCCAATCCGGGCGGCACGGACAGCCATTGGACACAGCCAGGACGGTTGATGACGCCTGACGACTTCCTGCTGACGGTCGGATCGCTCGTGGACCGCCTAGACGGCATCCTGACCGTCGATCTAGTCGCTTCGTAGCGGGCGCTATCCGCCAGCTTGCGGCTTTGGAGGCACCCGTTTCGGTTTGTAGCCCCCACGTTGGCGCGCGCACGGGCCGAGGTTCCGGCTAAAGCCTGACCGTTTCCCGATCACAATTCCCTGATCGACGTGCCGAACGCCGAGGTGCGCCGCCCAAGCGGGGTCGACCCCTTTCAGAACGTAACGTCGCAGCCCAATCAGATTGTGGATCGGTTGAACCTTGATCGCTCCAGCGTCGGGAGCGCCGCCGGTAAGCGACGCCAGCCAATCACCGACTTTCCGCTCGAAGCTGCGGCCACAATCCTTCGGGACGTGCACGAGCCAGTGGGCGGCAATCTGCCTTCCACCGGCTTCCATCGTCCAAACATAGGTTGGGACGACCCCTTGAACATTGCGGGCCGTTCTACGGAGCCAAGGGGCGAACCGCTCGCACAGCATTTTCCTGAAGGTTCGGCTCTCTTGGTTATCGTTGCAGCCGGTAAGGTTGAAATTGACGGTCACGAGCCGGTTGAGCGGCAGGCCGATCATCTCGCAGTAGCGCGTGGCATGATGCAAATTCACCGCCGGACGCCGATTGATATGGCGGGTCACACGATAGGTACCGCCGTTCCACACCCGTTCCCTGTTCATACGCAACTGTTCTTATCTCAGCCATATATACTTTGGAAGAGAGAATGCGCGGTTGAGCACAAATGCTGGTAGCGGATCGGCCACGCATCCCCAAGATTCTGTGCCGGTTAGCGAAAAAGGACTCGACTCCGGGGACCGCGTTCGGAATCCTACAGCCGGGTCCAAGCCCTGCATCCGCCGAGCCTGTCGCGAGGGGCACACGCGGTGCTCCTGGGCGGACGGCCCATCCGTCTGCTTGAGGCGTGGAGAAATCCCATGAGCAACAAGCGCGGACGGGATGCTGGCAGCGGCCAGTTCATTCCGGTCAAGGTCGCGATCAACCGCCCGAAGACGGCGATTGTCGAGACCTTCAAGACGGACAAGAACGGTCGGCCTGTAAACTGAACCGTTCTTAGACGTTGAGGGGTCGCCGGGGTTCCTTGTGAATCCCGGCGATTCGTCCGTCAAGGGTCCTTATTAGCATCAAGGCCGACACCGGCTCGGGTGTAGCTTACCAATCCTCTTTCTTCGGACCCGCTATCACGCAGGCAGCAACGGCATCAGCGGACGCCTTGAACGCCGCCTCGGCCTTCTTCCACGGCGATCCCCACCACTTTCCGATGCCGCCCCAACCGCCGCCCATGTCGTTGAACATTTCGAGGCCGGTTTGGCTTATGCGGAACCGACCGTCGCGCGCCTCGAAGGTAAACCGGCTGCGTATCTGCCAGTCGTTCAATTGAGTGAACCTCAGGGCATTCTGAGCGACCACTATCCCATTATCGAGGTCGCTGCTCACGATCTGGGGCGCGTTGACCGTGCCGGAACGAAGGTTCTGCGCTATGCACGTCTGCGCCCGCGTGGCGATCTCCTTCGGCGTTCCCGGCGTCTGGTAAACCTGACTCGTCACTTCGGTCAGATACTCGGCGGCAGCGGCAGGCGATGCCAACGCAGTCAGGACGATCACAGCAGCAACGCGACGAACCATGTTCCCCCCAATCAACACCAAGGTCGACGCCCGCCCGCATACCAGCGAGCAAGGCCTTCGCTTACGAGCGTGTCCCCGACGCTCTCCCCATTGACGAGCACGATCCGCAGCTTGCGCCCGTAGGTGTCCTCGTCCCGGTCGATACTCTGCAACGTGATCGACCCGCTCTCAAGCAGCTCCTCAAGCCGTCTCGTTGCTCGATCGCCAAGCTCCTTTTCGGACGCGCAGCGGTAATCGTGGGTCTCTGGCGCATCTATGTCGGCAATCCTGATCTTATCGCCTTTCAGCCAGATCGTATCGCCGTCCACGACGCAGTTATAACCGGCCCCGACATGACAGAAGGAGAAGCTGGTGCGCTCGCCAGTCCCAAAGCTCGCCGCGGCCTGCACCTGTACCGGCTTCCCGATCCCATCGAGCCAGCCCGCGCCATAGGCGGTGCCGAGTAGCGCAGCCCCGCCCCACAGCGGAACAAACGCCAGCCACCCGCCGCGCCGTCGCTTCCTAGGCAGTTCAGGCGGATAGGCGTTCGCACTCGTCCAGCGCGGCTTGCGCCCGCCGAATTGTCCCCGAACCACGTTGCCTCGTCGCCGCATTGGGCAACGCTAAGCGGAACTAGGCACTTCCTCAATCACCGGCACACCTGATCGCAGCCATCCTTATCGTGATCTTCGCCCGAACGCGCGGACGGGCCGGGGCAGCGACCTTTCTCCTTGTGTCGCCGCCCCGTTCCTCAATCGGAGAACGATCATGGCCGCACTCGAAAGCGACCGCCTCGACCATGTGACGACCAACTGGGATGCCGCGACGAGCACGTTGCTCGCCCATGCGCTGCCAGTGTTGCGGGTGACGGAATCATTCCCCGGCGGCAGCGTCACCCTGATCTGGCGGAATGAGCCGACGCCGGAGCAGCAGATGCAAGCCAACCGCCTGATCCGGGGCGTCGTTCCGACACATGCTTGGTGATCTCGGCTCGCTCGCAGCCGGTGTCATCTACCAAGCATGGGCCGACGCTGGCGCTGGCATCGTTCGCGGAGCACGGCGAGCGGAGAGCGAGAAGGATCGGCATGAAGCGGCGCGCTTCCTGACGGCCGATCACGGCCCTTGGGCGCAGTCGCGAAGACATTGGGCGGAGATTGCTGGCGTCTGTCCCGATCAAATCCGACAACGTGCTTTGGAGGCGCTCGGGCCGAAGGTGCCAGTGGAACAGCCGTTCGCACCCGTTCCGCAGCGGATGCCTCGCCCCGGCACAAAGCTCTCGGCTCTCGTCGAACTGCTCCGCCACCCCGAAGGGATCACGTTTGACGAGATGCAGGAGCGTTTCGGCTGGTCGCGAGTGACTTGCTCGACGGCGATCTCGGGCGATCTCCCACACAAGTTCGGCATCCGCAGCAAGCGCGGACCTGATGGCCGCTACCGGCTAGTTCAGGTGGAACACGCCTCTACCTAGAAAGCCGGTCACGCCGCTCCGCCTTGTCCTCGCATGATCGGTACGAAGGCGGGGTGCCTTGTTCGGTCCTCTCCGCCCAAACCACGGAGACAATCATGGACCTCGAACAACTCCTAAAGAACATCGACGCCTTCAAGGCGCGGCTGGACACGCTGGAAAGCGAGCTTGCAGCAAAGAACATCGAGCTTGAGCGCGTGACCACGAACAGGGACAGCATCCTCAAGGAGAAGCGCGCCCTCGAAGGACGGGAATCAGAGAGTGAGTTTGACCGCCGCCTTCGCGAGTCCGCGATGCCGTCGCACATCAACCACGGCGAGATTCGCCTGTCGCGCGAGCAGGCGCGCAGTGGGCAGGCCTACCGCGAAGCGAAGGCGCAGGCCGAAAAGCTGGGCGTGCCGCTGCGCATCGTGGACGAACACGCGCCTGCGCCGCAGCAGGGCAGGCGTTCGAGCCCGGTTAAATATGTGAAGGACGCGGACGCTGGCGTTCTCTACGTCAATGCCGACATGATCTCACGGCATGGACAGGCGCGCTGCCGTCAGATCGCAGCGGAGCAGGGCGCATCCACTGTCCGCGCTTTCCGCTCGGTCGAAGACCTGCCGGCGCCGATGCAGCAGGCCCATGCGCAGGCGATGGCTGATCGCTCGAATTTGCTCGGCGGTGAGTGATGCTTACGCCGCTCTACAGGGCCTTGTGCGAGGCTGCGCTGCGGCGTGACGGAGTGCTAGAGCCGAGCGTTAACGCCACCGGCTGCTTCCGCGACGAGTCAGGCGACCTGCTGCAAGCCGGGGACGGTGTTGCTCTAATTCTGCAAGCGCTCGCCTTTGCCGACGCGGCGACGGGTGCGACCGTTGGCCGCGAAGTCTGCCAAGCGCTCGCGAAGCAGCACGGCATCGAGGGATTGGAAGCGCGATACGATGTTGAGCGCAGCAACGGTCATGGCGTCATCTCCGGTGATCTCATTGATGCCCTGCACGATGCGACCCACGCCCTCGCTGCTCAACCCTCGATCTAGGAGGCACCTGACATGGAGCAGAAGAAGAATGGGCGGAAATGCACCGTCTGCATCCATCCCTTCCGCGCAAAGATCGACCGCTTCCTCGTCACCAAGGAAATGTCGCACCGGGCAATGGCGGCCAAGTTCGACCTTCATTCGGATGCGCTGCATCGCCACCTGAAAGGCCACGTCAGCGAGGAGCAGAAGCGCCAAATCCTGCTCGACGTGAAGCGCGAGGCGGATCAGGCGGTCGCGGACGAACTGAACGGCGAGGCGGTCGAGATCAAAGGCGGCCTCGCGCGCATCGTCCGTGAACTCGAAACGATCCTGAATAAGGCGAAGGCGCGCGGCGACGATCCGCTGGCGCTCGTCTCGCTGCGCGAACTTCGGTCCACGCTGCTCGATCTCGCCAAGGTCTATGGCTCGCTCAAGTCGGAGCTGACCGTCAACGTCAACCTCAACGACTCCCCGCAGTGGCTCGCGTTGCGGGAAGTCTTGTTCGATGTGCTGTCACGCCACCCGCAGGCGAAACAGGACTTCATCGAGCGCGCCCGCTTCCTGCGGCTCGAACATGCTCGACACAGCCCTTCTTGATTATCTCGACGGCCTGCACGTCGCGCTTGATCCCTCCACCCGCTTTGAGCGGGTGATCGGGGAGCCTGACGACTGGCAGCGCGACTTCCTGTGCTCGACGAGCGAGTTTGCGCTGGTCCTCTGCTCGCGCCAGGTCGGCAAGAGCACGTCCACGGCCTGTCTCGCTTGGGCGGCGATGAGCCTCGGCCAGATGGTGCTGATCGTCGCGCCATCGGAGCGGCAGTCGAAGGAACTGCTGCGCAAGGTCATCGACTTCAAGAATGCCGATCCGACCGCGCCGCGCGTCGTCCGCTCGACCCTGACAGAGCTAGAGCTTGCCAACGGCGGGCGCTGCCTCGTTGCTCCGGCCTCGTCTGACACGATCCGAGGCTTCACCGTCGATCTGCTGATCGTCGAGGAAGCCGCCTTCGTGCCGGATGAGGTGATCACGGCCATTCTGCCGATGCGCAAGGAAAGCGGGCGCGTGGTGATGATCTCGACGCCAGCAGGCCGCCAAGGGATCTTCTACGATCTGTGGCAGGCGGGGAAGGTGCACCGCATCTTTGCGCGCTCGGTCGATATTCCGCGTCTCAAGGCCAAGGTGGACTTCGACCGCCGCTTCATGCCGCTCGTGAAGTTCCGGCAGGAGCATCTTTGCGAGTTTCTTGGCTCCGGCACTCCTTTCTTCGATCCGCTCTCGCTCGAGACCGCGATCACCACCGACATGAAGGCCCTCGTCCTATGAATTATGTCCACCAAGGCGACTGCGTCATCCTGCCGACTGGCAACGATCCCGCTATCCAGCGCGTCACCGGCCATCACCGCTTCCACATCGGCCTCGATCTCGGCCAGAGCGATCCGACCGCCATCGTGATCGTCGAGGATAAGCAGTACCCGGTCTGGGCGGATGCCCGTCAGACCCTAGAGAAACGGCAGCGCTCGATCGTTTACGCGGACAGGATAACAGACACCCGCTACGTCGAGATTGCGCGTCACGCCGCAGCACTGACGCAGCGCTCGCCCATTGCTGATCGTTGGACGCTGACAGTGGACGCGACCGGCGTTGGCCGCGCCTTCGTGGACGTGCTGGCTGACATGCGGATCAAGCACATGCCGGTGCAGATGGTCGGCGGGACGACGATCACAAACTCCGGGCGGTTCACCAACGTCGCAAAGAACCTGCTGATCACGTCCCTCGCGGGCGCGT
The DNA here is from genome assembly GCF_000264945.2 of Sphingobium indicum B90A. Lineage (NCBI taxonomy): Bacteria > Pseudomonadati > Pseudomonadota > Alphaproteobacteria > Sphingomonadales > Sphingobiaceae > Sphingobium > Sphingobium indicum. Next base: position 2,879,210 of record NZ_CP013070.1, on the reverse strand, counting down.
TCGAAACGCAGCAGCTGACCATCGCCGCCGATTTGCCCCTGAAGAACGATCTGCTGACCGAGCTTGAGTCCTTCTCAGTGAAGTTCACGGCGGCCGGAAATCAGGTCTTCGAAGGCGGCGGGGCGGGGCACCATGCCGACATGGCGATTGCTGCCGCGCTGGCGTGGTTTCGCTCGGAGCAGCACCACGGCTTCGTCGGCGAGGGCCAGCTTGAGGGCTGGTACTAGCGACCCTTGGTTTTCCCCATCTTATTTCTGCGCCCACAACGATTTACGGTTCAGCAACCTGCAGGACTGGGTTAGCTTGGTTGATGATCCGGTGAGCATTGCTTAATGGAACAGAACGAGAACTTATGATGTGCTGCGAGGGACGATGAATCAGGAATCACCGAGGTCCGGTTATGCATTGTATGATCCAGAGGCGAAGCGCCGGAGGGTGAGGAACACTCTAGCGGACCTTTATCCAGAACTTCCAAGTGAGAAGTTCTCGATCATCTACGCCGATCCGCCGTGGGATTATGGCGGGAAGATGCAGTTCGACAAATCTGCGATTAAGCATGAGAACCCGGGTTTCAAAAAGGGTGTCTTCATCAGTTCGGCCGACTTTAAATATCCGACCCTGAAGACTGATGAATTAAAGAAACTAGACGTCGCCAGCATCGCGGAGGACGACTGTCTTCTATTTATGTGGGCAACGAATCCACACTTGGCGCAGGCAATCGAACTAGGTCAGGCTTGGGGTTTTGAGTACAAGACAGTTGCATTTGTTTGGAACAAGATGGTTCACAACCCCGGAAAATACACCGTCTCCTATTGTGAGCTGTGTCTAGTTTTCAAGCGAGGTCGAATTCCTAATCCTCGCGGCGCGCGCAACATTAAGCAACTCGTTGAAGTGCCTCGCGGTCAGCATAGTGAGAAGCCGAAAGAGATTCGGCGCAACATCGAACTGATGTTCCCACATCATAAGCGAATCGAGCTGTTTGCTCGACATACGGAGCCGGGCTGGGCCGTATGGGGTCTGGAGGTGTTTCCTGACGACGTGATCGCTAGGCCAGAAGAGGCCGGAGGTGCTCGTCGAAATGGCGCAAAAGAGCAGTTGGATCTGAATTATCGCGCCACATGAAATAATGGCCCGGGTAGCCATCGTACCATAACGTGATCTCGCGCACCCGGCACGGGTCGCGCGCAATGTCGCCCTGAAACACTGTCCAGAAAGGCAGTGCGTCAGGGCCGAGGTTGCCCCGTTTCCTGAGAGTCTTCAGCAGGCCGGGCGTGAAGAACTTATTGGACCTCTCGTGCGCGTTCCCGCGACCGGCGCTGCGCGGTTTGCCTTCAACCCAGCCGTCTTGCCTTTTCACCTCGACGTAAAGGGTCTTGCCCGCGCCTTTGTTGTCGATTGCATAATCCGGCGTGATCCCATGCTTGGTGATGCCGCACTCCGGATTGTAGATTTCGGCTATCACGTCATCGGCGAGTGGCACGTCTACGTAAATGTGCTTGAACTCCTGCGGCTTGGCCCGGATCGAAAGCTCCGTGCCTCTAAACGCTTCGGTGAAAACGGCGAAGAAACTTTGCTCGGCAAAGCCCGCGTTGGCCCCGCTATAGTCCTGCCAAACCGCACGCCCCCTAAGTGCTTCAGTACCCATGCCACTCCACCTTTGTTGAAGGGGCAACTTACCAAGCGGGGTTGTTCAGGCAAGGGCATGATGAAAAAGGGAAGGCTGAGCCACAACGCCCGAACTGCGGAAGCGATTCTGAGGAAAGACAAGAGTGAACCAGAGGACCACACACCGCCTCCAGCCGCTAAGCGACTTCTTACGCGGCCGAACTGACGCATTGATCACGTTGTCTTTCTCGGAGATCGAAGAAATTATTCAGAGCGAGTTGCCTGAGTATGCGAAGTCTGGATTCGGATACTGGGCAAACTCGAAAAGCGATGAGGGCCGCAGGCGGCGGGCATTCGCTTGGTTGGATAATCACTACAAAGCCTTTGTCGATAAAGACTTTGACAGCATAACGTTCAGGCGAGTGGCCGAAGGTTGATGGCGACCCCTGCTGGATTGAAACGAGCGACCTGCTCACTGACCTCCATTTCGACTTTCGCCGCCCCGTTCGCCGTTGACCATTGCCGAGCCGAACGCGACCAACGCAACCATGCGCAAGACAGACATCCTCCGCTATCTCGCCGCTAGGTTCGAATTCGAGCCGCTGCCGCACTACGCGATGATAGCGGTCGCGCTGTGTGGCGAAGCCGAGGCGCTGCCCGCGTTCGCCCGTGGGTCGTTGTCCTGGCTCGCTTGGCGGTTCATCGAGGATGACGAGGGCAAGCCGCGAGGCGTGTTCCCTTCGCTCACGTCCAACGAGGACAAGGCATCTGATCAATGGCGACGTGCCGAGGATTGCGCGCTTTTTCTGACGGACGAGGCAGCGGCGCTCGATCAGCAGAGGCATCGGCTGTGGCTCGTCGAGGAAGTCGAGAAGCGACACGCTGCCGGCCTGACCTACGAACAGATATTCAACGACCTGTCCCTTGAAGGCAACGAGGAGCAGTCGGAATTCGCGCTCAAGCGCCAGTGGCAATCCATCGTCGGTCAGCGCAGCGGGTTCGAAGACGCGATACCTATTACCCTGATGCCTGACGGCGAGATCGTCTATCGAGCGGTCAAAGCGCGAACCTGAAACTACGTGCTTAGACCCTGCTGCCGATCACCGTTCACTTTCCGCGAGCCAATCACGGCAAGTGAAAGGAATGAAACATGCCTACTATCGAACCCGGAATGATCCGCTTCGGCGCTGAAGACATCGAAAGGATCGAGATGATCCTTTGGTTCAAGGAGCTCGGCCCCGCATCAATGAACGTTGCCTTGGGTCAAGACGAAGCGAAGGCGGAGACCGAAGCGCAAATGCGGGAGACGATGTTTGAGGTCTTCAAGGACGTAATGATGGAATGCGCAGCGAATGGCAGAATCGAAGTTACCGCCTACGACCCAGAACCTGACAGCGAGCCAGCGCACGAGGGGGTGGCGTGATCCCGAACGAGGATCACTTGCTGGCTGAACTCGACGCTGCCTCGACGCTTTGGTCAGCAGCGGATGTTGCCGACAAGCTCGCCAAGAGCGGGACCAACCACGTATATCCGATCATGGCTCGGCTGCTTCGACGATTCTCGTTGAGCACTTGGTCGAAGAAGCCGCGCGGTTCGAAATGACGAAGGGGCGGCACCTATTCGGGCCGCCCCTTCTGATTCGACACGCTGCGCCGATTGAATGGCACCCGCCGGGGAAATCGCCAACCGCCTGCGCAGCACCGTCTCATTCTGACAACGGCGCGGCACCAATCCGCAAACCTACGCAAAACCTACGCAGCGGCTCGACCGGCCCCATCGAGGGGTCGCTATCCGGTTCAATTCTTTAGTGATTTCTGGAGCGGGCGAAGGGATTCGAACCCTCGACCCCAACCTTGGCAAGGTTGTGCTCTACCCCTGAGCTACGCCCGCTCTGGCGGCCGGAGGAATGTCCCTCTCGGCGGGTGGGGGGCAACTAGCAGCGGCTTCCCACCTCGGCAAGGGAGAATCTGCATAAAGTCATTTTTTTCGCCTCACGCCCGATTTGGCCCTCAGTAGCCGGTTTATCCACCTTGCGGCTTGGCGTTGCATGGCCATATGCTACCATCCTGCCTGTCAAATCAGTGAGCAACGACGGATATGATCGCCCTTCGCCTCTTATGGCGGGGCAGGAGGAGGAGCATCGCATGCCAGAACCGTTGACGCGCCGCGGCTTGCTTCAGGGCAGCGCCGTCGCCGCTGCCGCCATTCCCGTGCTGGGCGAGGCGCAGGCCGCCGCCCCTGGCCGCCCGCAACGCCAGAAGGAGCAGGCCCGCATGAACGCCGTAGGACTGACCGTGAACGGCCGCGAGGTGCATCTGCAGCTCGATCCCCGCACCACCCTGCTCGATGCGCTGCGCGAGCATCTGCACCTGACCGGCACCAAGAAGGGCTGTGACCATGGCCAGTGCGGCGCCTGCACGGTGATCGTGGAGGGACGGCGGATCAATAGCTGCCTGACCCTGGCGGTGATGCATGAGGGCGACCATGTGACCACCATCGAAGGACTCGGCACGCCGGAGAAACTCCACCCGATGCAGCGCGCCTTCATCACCCATGACGGCTATCAATGCGGCTATTGCACGCCCGGCCAGATCTGCTCGGCAGTGGCGGTGCTGGAGGAGATTGAGGCGGGCATCCCCAGCCATGCCACCGAAGATCTCGACCGCGTCGCCTTTTCCGAGAGCGAGGTGCGCGAGCGGATGAGCGGCAATATCTGCCGCTGCGCCGCCTATCCCAATATCGTCGCGGCGATCCGCGAGGTAGCGGGGGAGGAAAAGGCATGAGGCCCTTCACCTACAGCCGCGCCGCCAGCGTTGAGGAAGCGGCCAAGGCGGCGGCCAGCACCCAGGGCGCGCGCTTCATCGCGGGCGGCACCAACCTGCTCGACCTGATGAAGCTGCAGATCGAGATGCCGACCCATCTGATCGACGTCAATCATCTCGGCCTCGACCGCATCGAGCCGACGGCGGAAGGCGGCCTGAAAATCGGCGCGATGGTCCGCAACACCGATCTGGCCGCCGACAGGACCGTCCGCCGCGATTATGCGGTGCTGAGCCGCGCTCTGCTCGCGGGCGCGTCGGGACAGCTTCGCAACAAGGCGACGACGGGCGGCAACCTGCTCCAGCGCACCCGCTGCCCCTATTTCTACGATACGCGCATGCCCTGCAACAAGCGCCAGCCCGGCAGCGGCTGCGGCGCGCTCAAGGGGATGAGCCGCAGCCTGGCGATCCTGGGCACCAGCGACGCCTGCATCGCGCAGCACCCGTCCGACATGGCGGTGGCGCTTCGCCTGCTCGACGCGCAGGTCGACACGGTGGGCGCCGATGGCGGCCGCCGGTCCATCCCGATCGCCGACTTCCACCTGCTGCCGGGCGAGACGCCGCATATCGAAAATGCGCTGAAACCCGGCGAACTCATCACCTCCGTCACCCTGCCCAAGCCCTTGGGCGGCACCCATGTCTATCGCAAGGTGCGCGACCGGGCCTCCTATGCCTTCGCGCTGGTGTCCGTCGCGGCGGTGTTTCAGAAGGATGGCCGGGCGCGCTTCGCTTTCGGCGGCATAGGGGCCAAGCCATGGCGCACCGACGCCGCCGATGCCGCCGCCCCGTCGGGTGCGGCCGCCGTGGCGGACGCTGCGCTCAGCGGCGCGCGGCCCACCGCGCACAATGCCTTCAAGCAGCAACTGACCGCCCGCACCCTTGCCTCGCTCTACCGTCAGAAGGGGGCCTGAGCCATGAAGTTCGATACGCCAGCCACCACCAATCCCATCGACCGGGGCCGCGTCGTCGGCGTTGCCCATGACCGGATCGACGGCCCCGCGAAGGTCACCGGCACCGCCCCCTATGCCTATGAACGGCACGACGCCGCACCCAACGCCGCCTATGGCTGGATCGTGGGATCGGCCATCGCCAAGGGGCGGATCGGCGCCATGGACCTGCGCGCCGCCGAAGCCGCGCCCGGCGTGCTGGGCATCGTCACGCACCAGAATGCTGGGCCGCTCGGCAAGGGCAATTTCAACACCGCCCATCTGCTCGGCGGTCCGCAGATCGAACATTATGAGCAGGCGGTGGCGCTGGTGATTGCCGACACGCTGGAAAACGCCCGCGACGCCGCCCGGCTCCTCCGCATCGACTATGCGCCCGAACAGGGCCGCTTCGACCTGGCGGCGGAGCGGGACAAGGGCGTTCCGCCCCCGCCCGGCTTCGGCGGCCCCGCCGACACCAGGGCGGGCGATTTCGAGGCCGGTTTCGCCAAGGCGGCGGTGAAGATCGACCAGAGCTACACCACGCCGGACCAGAGCCATGCGATGATGGAGCCGCATGCGACCATCGCCGCCTGGAACGGCGACAAGCTCACGCTCTGGACATCGAACCAGATGATTGCCTGGGGCGTGGGCGAAATGGCGAAGACGTTGAAAATCCCGCCGGAAAATATCCGCCTCGTCTCGCCCTATATCGGTGGCGGCTTCGGCGCGAAGCTGTGGGTGCGCGCCGACGCGCTGCTGGCGGCGCTGGGATCGCGCCTGGTCGGCCGCCCGGTCAAGGTCGCCATCGCCCGGCCGCAAATCCCCAACAACACCGTCCACCGGCCCGCCACCATCCAGCGTATCCGCATCGGCGCCGACAAGCAGGGCGTGATCGACGCCATCGCCCATGAGGTCTGGTCGGGCGACCTGCCGGGCGGCGGCGCGGAAACGGCGGCGCAGCAGACGCGGCTGCTCTATCGCGGCCCCAACCGGCTGACGACGCACCGCCTGTCGACGCTCGACCTGCCGGAGGGCAACGCCATGCGCGCCCCTGGCGAGGCGGTGGGCCTGCTCGCGCTGGAAGTCGCGATGGACGAACTGGCGGAGGCATGCGGCGTCGATCCGGTCGAACTGCGCATCCGCAACGACGTGCAATATGATCCCGAAGCCGGGCCGCAGCGTCCTTTTTCCAGCCGGAAGCTGGTCGAATGCCTGCGCGAGGGGGCGGCGCGCTTCGGCTGGAACCGCCGCAATCCCAAGCCGGGGCAGGTGCGCGACGGGCGCTGGCTGGTCGGCATGGGCGTCGCCACCGCCTTCCGCAACAATCTGGTCGCCAAGTCGGGCGCGCGGATCGGCGTCGACGCCAGGGGGCATGTGACGGTCGAAACCGACATGACCGACATCGGCACCGGCAGCTACACCATCATCGCCCAGACGGCGGCGGAAATGCTGGGCGTGCCGCTGGAGGCCGTGTCGGTGCGCCTGGGCGACAGCCGTTTCCCGGTATCGGCGGGATCGGGCGGCCAATGGGGCGCCAACAGCTCCACGGCGGGCGTCTATGCCGCCGCCATGGCCCTGCGCGCCAAGCTGGCGGAAAAGGCCGGCTTCCCGGCGGACAAGGCGCTGTTCGAAGATGGCCTGGTGCGCCTGGGCAACCAGTCGCAGCCGCTGGGGACGCTGGCGGGGCGGGAAGGCCTGTGGGCGGAGGACAGCATGGACTATGGCGACCTCGACAAACGCTATGCGCAGGCGACCTTCGGCGCGCATTTCTGCGAGGTGGGCGTGGACATCGACACGGCGGAGGTGCGCATCCGCCGCATGGGCGGGGCCTTTGCCGCCGGGCGCATCCTCAACCCCAAATCGGCGCGCAGCCAGGTGATCGGCGCGATGACCATGGGCGTCGGCGCGGCGCTGATGGAGGAACTGAGCGTCGACACGCGCTTCGGCTTCTTCGTCAACCACGACATGGCCGAATATCTGGTGCCGGTCCATGCCGACATCCCGCATCAGGACGTGCTGTTCATCGACGAGCTGGACGACAAGAGTTCCCCCATGAAGGCCAAGGGCGTCGGCGAACTGGGCATTTGCGGGGCAGGGGCGGCGGTCGCCAACGCCATCTACAACGCCACGGGCGTGCGGCTGCGCGACTATCCGCTGACCATCGACAAGATTCTGGCGTCGTCAACCGGAAAAAGGGTCGCTTGAACTTCCGACGCCGCGCCCTTAGTCCCTGTCCCAAAGAGAGGAAAGGGCGCCGATGAAATATCTTCCGCTGTCACTGGTTCTGGCCGCAATTCCAACGGTTGCGGCCGCGGCGACGGAGGCGCCCGATCCGGACCGCATCGTCGTGACGGGGGAGGGGCTTTCCCTGCCGCCGGGCACCCCGGCCTATGGATCGGTGATCATCGACCGGGACCGGCTGACCAACAGCGCCTCCGGCCGGATCGAAAGCGTGCTGGGCGACGTGGCGGGATTCCAGCAGTTCCGCCGTTCCGACAGCCGCTCTGCCAATCCGTCGGCGCAGGGGGCGACGCTGCGCGCCCTGGGCGGCAACGCATCCAGCCGGACGCTGGTGCTGCTCGACGGCGTGCCGATGGCCGATCCCTTTTTCGGCTATATCCCGTTCAGCGCGCTGGTGCCCGACCGCCTGTCGGTGGTTCGGGTCACGCGCGGCGGCGGCATAGGGGCCTTCGGCGCGGGCGCCGTGGCGGGGACCATCGAACTCGCCAGCGCCACGCGTGACCAGCTTCCGACCTTCGCGGCCAGCGCCTTCTACGGCAGCAAGGACGCGACCGAACTGACCGCCAGCCTGACGCCCGACCTGGGCGGCGGCTATGTCTCGCTGTCGGGTCGCTGGGACCGGGGCGACGGCTTCCTGACCACGCCCAGGGACCAGCGCGTCGCCGCCACCGCGCCCGCCGCCTATGACGGATGGTCCACCAATTTGCGGGCCGTCGCGCCGCTGTCCGCCACGTCGGAAATCCAGTTTCGCGGCACCATCTTCCACGACGAACGGACCCTGCGCTTCCAGGGCGCGGACAGCATGAGCGAGGGGCAGGACGCCAGCATCCGCTTCATCTCCCGCGGCGCGTGGCAGGTCGATGCGCTCGCCTATATCCAGGCGCGCAACTTCTCCAACATCGTGATTTCGGCCTCCACCTTCCGCAAGTCGCTCGACCAGCGCAATACGCCCTCGACCGGCATCGGCGGCAAGATCGAGCTGCGGCCGCCGGTCGGTCCCGACCATGTGCTGCGCATCGGCGCGGACACCCGCTTCGCCAGCGGCGACATGTTCGAGGATGCCTATAACGCCAATATCGCGGCCAACCCCGTGACCTCCCGCCGTCACGCGGGCGGCGAGCAGATGACCACCGGCGTCTTCGCCGAGGATGACTGGACGCTGGGCCGGCTGGTCCTGACCGGCGGCGCGCGGGCGGATCGCTGGACGATCAGCGACGGCTTCTATCGCGCCAGCGGCACCGGCGCGGCCAACAACAGCTTTGCCGACCGCTCCGACTGGCAGTTTTCCGGAAGGGTCGGCGCGCTCTACCGGATCAGCGATGCCCTCGCCCTGCGCGGCGCGGCCTATAGCGGCTTTCGCCTGCCGACGCTGAACGAACTTTACCGGCCGTTCGTGGTCTTCCCGATCACGACATTGGCCAATGCCGCGCTGACGCCCGAAAAGCTGAAGGGCGTGGAGGCGGGCATCGACGTCAGCCCGGTCACGGGCCTGACCCTTTCCGCCACCGGCTTCATAAACCGGCTGGACGACGCCATCGCCAATGTCACGCTCATCAATCGCACCAACACCCGTGAGCGGCAGAATGTCGACCATATCACCGCCAAGGGCATTGAACTGACCGCCATCGGCCGGGTGAGCGATTTCCTGCTTTCGGCATCCTATGCCTATAGCCACAGCACGGTGCATGCGCCGGGAGAGGGCTTTGACGGCCTGACGCCGGCGCAAAGCCCGCGCCATGCCGCGAGCGCCACGCTGGCCTGGGAACCGAAGCAGGGACCGGCGCTCTCCGCCACCCTGCGCTATGTCGGCAAGCAATATGAGGACGATCTCCAGAAGGACGTGTTGCCTCATGCGCTGACTGTCGACGCGGTGGCGCGCCTGCCGCTCGGCCATGGCGTGACCCTGGTCGCGCGCGGCGAGAATCTCTTTGATGAGGAAGTGATCACCCGCAATGCCGGAGGGTCCATCGACCTGGGCACGCCCCGGACGCTGTGGATCGGCTTCCGTTTCGCAGGCTGAGGCAACCCTCTGAAAAAGCCCGCTGGTCCCGCCGGGGCAAAGCTGTATGAGGTCATCATGCGCCTTGCCCTGCTCCTCGTCCTGCCGCTCCTCGCCGCCGCGCCCGCCCAGGCTTGGGGGCCTGTCGGCCATCGCGTCACCGGCGCCATAGCCGACCGCAACCTGAGCGGCGTCGCCCGCGCGCAGGTCCGCCTGCTGCTGGGGACGGAGGATCTGGCGGAGGCTTCGACCTGGCCCGACGACATGCGGTCCGATCCCGCCGAATATTGGCGCAGGACGGCCAGCCCCTGGCATTATGTCACCGTCAGGGAGGGCGACCGCTACGCCGCCTCGGACGCGCCGAAGGAGGGCGACGCGATGACCGCGCTGACCCGGTTCACGGCGACGCTTCGCGACCCCGGGGCATCGCTGGACGACCGCCGCGCGGCGCTGCGTTTCATCGTCCATATCATCGGCGACCTGCACCAGCCGCTGCATGTCGGCGGCGGGGACGACCGGGGCGGCAATGATGTGAAGGTCACGTTCTTCGGCGCGCAGAGCAACCTGCATTCGGTCTGGGATTCGGGCCTGATCGAGCAGCGCGCCTTGTCCTACTCGGAATATGCGGACTGGCTGTCGCGCTCCATCACGCCGGATCAGACGATCGGTTGGAGCCTGTGCGATCCGGACATCTGGACTCGTGAGAGCATCGCTCTGCGCAAGACGATCTATCCGGCGGACCCGAACCTTTCCTGGGACTATGCCTATCGGCATCGCGCCGAACTGGACGACCGGCTGCGGCGGGCCGGCGCGCGCATCGCCGCCTGCCTGAACGCGATCTTCGATTCGCCCCGACAGCCCTAGGCAGCGTGGACAAATTCAAGACTCGCCGGACTGAGCGATTTTGGGTGGAGAGCGGACCTTCCCCCTCCCGCAAGCGGGAGGGGGTTAGGGGGTGGGCTGGCGCAACATCCGCGTTGTTTTGCAACGGCCAAGTCAGAAGCTCGCTCCGCTCGCGCCCACCCCTAGCCCCTCCCGTTTACGGCAGGGGAATGTCTTGGGATGGCCTTTCCCCGACATTCCGAATTTGTCCACGCGGCCTAAATCCCCACAGGCCTTAGGCCGGGATCGTCCGAATCACATTCCGGCCGCGACCGGAATGGAAATCGCTACTCCTGCTCCAGCAGCCGCTCCACGATCGCCCTCGCCGCCCGCGTGACGTCGTCCCAGGTCACGTCGAAGCCGGCATCGTCGCCGAAATAAGGATCGGTCACGCCGCTTCCCTCGCGTCCCGGCACCAGGTCCATCAGCAACCGCAACTCCGCCGTTCCGTCCGACGGCCGCATCCGCCGCAAGTTCCTCAAATTCTCCGGATCCAGCGCGAAGACATGGTCGAACCGCCGGAAATCCCCCGCCGTCACCTGCCGCCCGCGATAGCAGGAAATGTCGATCCCGTGCCGCAACGCCACCGCCTGCGCCCGCCGGTCCGGCGGCGATCCGACATGCCAATCGCCGGTCCCGGCCGAATCCACCGTCACCGAAAGGCCTGCCCGCTCCGCCTCCGCGCGCAGCGCCGCTTCTGCCAGCGGCGAGCGGCAGATATTCCCCAGGCACACGAACAGGACCGAAGCGCTCATCCCTCGGCCGCCGTGCTGAGGCCCAGTTGCGGCACGCCGATCGACCGCCGCCCGCCGAAATCGGTGCGCGCCACGATCACGCCCAGCTTTTCCATATAGTCGATCAGCCGCCGCACGCGCCCCGGCGAACTGGTGCCATAGGCGCGGGCCAGCGCCGCATCGTCGGGGCAGGGTAGCCCTTGCATCGCCGCCCGCGCAATCAGCAGGAAAGGCGCGAGCATGTCCTCCGGCAGGGCCTCCGCCGCCTTCATCGCATCGGCCCAGCGCGGATCGCCGGCGTCGAACATGCCGGCCTGAGCCATGGCGAAACGCCTGCGGAAGGCGGGCAGGTCGAGCGGCGGCTGGCGCAATCCCTTCATCCGGCAGCGGACCCCGAAATCCTGGTAGAGCGTCGATACGCCGGGCTGCGCATCGCCCAGATCGGCGACGATCTCCTCCAGCACGGCGATCACCACCGGCTCATTTTGCCCGAAATCCAGTTCCGGCGCGGCAGGCTTGGCCGAAGGCGCGGCGGCCAGCGCCCGCATCAGTTCCTCGGCGGGCAGGGGCGGCGGCTCGACGCGCGGCGGCGGAGGGGGCAGCGCCTCCTCCTCGCCCGCGGCGGCGAACAGCAATTCCTGCAGATTCCCCGTCGCCGCGACCGGCGGCGGCATCAGCTTGTGCGTGCCGCCCCGCGTGCTGGTCTTGACCGATCCGATCTTCACCGCCACCGGCCGCCGGCAAATGGCAGGCCCCAAGGCCAGAAACCGCCCCCGTTCCAGATCTCGGATCTGCTCCGCCTGCCGCCGCTCCATGCCCAGCAGATCAGCCGCCCGCGCCATGTCGATATCCAGGAAGGTGCGCCCCATCAGGAAATTCGAAGCCTCCGCCGCGACATTCTTCGCCAGCTTCGCCAGCCGCTGCGTCGCGATCACCCCCGCCAGTCCGCGCTTGCGCCCCCGGCACATCAGGTTCGTCATCGCCGCCAGCGACAGCCGCCGCGCCTCGTCCGACACGTCGCCCGCCGCTACCGGAGCGAACATCTGCGCCTCGTCCACCACCACCAGCGCCGGATACCAGTGATCGCGGGGCGCATCGAACAGCGTAGACAGGAAAGTCGCGGCGCATTTCATCTGCGCCTCCAGTTCCAGCGATTCCAGGCTCAGCACCACAGAGGCGCGATGTTCGCGAATCCGCATCGCCATCTTGACGATCTCGCGCTCATTATAATCGCCCGCATCGATCACCACATGGCCATATTCATCGGCCAGCGTGACGAAGTCGCCCTCCGGATCGATCACCACCTGCTGGACCAGCGCCGCGCTTTCCTCCAGCAATCGGCGCAGCAGGTGCGACTTGCCCGACCCAGAATTGCCCTGGACGAGCAGCCGGGTGGCAAGCAATTCCTCGACATCGACCAGAACGGCATTGCCGTTGCTGTCGCTTCCTATGCTGATGCTGGCGGTCACTGGGGTTCTTTGGCCCAGGGCAGGGGCTTCGCGCAAGTCCGCAGAATAAGTTGAAACTCTGCGATAATGCGGGGAGGACGGGACTGGGTTCCTGCCTTCGCAGGAACACGCCAACCTATCAGGCGGGGCGGCACCGGACCGGATTCCCTTGACCATCCCATTGTTGCGGTGCAGCATCGATCCATCATGGCGACTCTTGCATCCTCCTCCGTGCCGGCGATCACCCAGAATCCCGACATCCGCTATCTCGGCCGGCTGCTGGGCGACGTCATCCGCGCCTATGGTGGGGAGAAGATCTACAAGCAGACCGAATATATCCGCTCCGCCTCGGTCGACCGGGCGCGGGGGCTGCACGGCGCGGACGTGGTCGACACCGGCCTGGATGCGCTCAGCCTGGACGACACGCTCAGCTTCGTGCGCGGCTTCATGCTCTTTTCCATGCTCGCCAACCTGGCCGAGGATCGTCAGGGCGTCGCCGCCGAACCGGGCGCCGACGTCGCCTCTGCCGTGGAAAAGCTCGACTCCCACGGCATCGGCCGCGACGCCGTGCTCGACCTCCTCTCCCACGCCCTGATCGTCCCGGTCCTCACCGCCCACCCGACCGAGGTGCGGCGCAAGAGCATGATCGACCACAAGAACCGCATCGCCGACCTGATGCTGCTCAAGGATGGCGGCCGAACGGAAACCGATGAGGGCGAAAATCTGGACGAAGCGATCTTCCGCCAGATCGCGCTGCTCTGGCAGACCCGTCCGCTGCGCCGCGAAAAGCTGTTCGTCGCGGACGAGATCGAAAATGTCCTCGCCTATTTCCGCGATGTCTTCCTGCCCGTCCTGCCCGCCCTCTACGCCCGCTGGGAACGTGTCCTCGGCGCCCGCCCGCAAAGCTTCCTGCGCGTCGGCAACTGGATCGGCGGCGACCGCGACGGCAATCCCTTCGTCCAGGCGCCGCAGCTCCGATTGGCGCTCGCCAAGGGCTGCGAGGCGGCGTTGGGCTTTTATATGGATGCGCTCCACGCCCTGGGCGCGGAACTGTCGCTCTCGACCGAACTGGCCCATGTGCCGCAGGCGGTGCTGGACCTGGCCGACGCCAGCGGCGACGTCTCCCCCAGCCGCCAGGACGAACCCTATCGCCGGGCGATTTCCGGCATATACGCCCGTCTGGCCGCAACCCACAGGTCGCTGGTCGGCAAGGCCGCGCCCCGCACCTCGGCGCTCAAGGGGGAACCCTATGCCAGCCCGGCCGACCTGCGGCGCGATCTGGTGACGGTGGCGCAGGGCCTGGCGAGCGAGGGCAATGGCGCCCTGGCGACGGGCGGCGCGCTCGGCCGCCTGATCCGCGCGGTCGAGACCTTCGGCTTCCATCTCGCCACGCTCGACATGCGGCAGAATAGCGACGTCCACCAGGGCGTGGTGGCCGAACTGCTGAAAGTCGCGGGGGTGGAGGCGGACTATGCCGGCCTCGACGAATATGCCCGCATCGCCCTGCTGCGGCGGGAATTGGCGAACAACCGGCCGCTCGGCACGCCCTTTTTCGAATATTCGGAAAGGACCGCCTCCGAACTCGCCATCGTCCATGCCGCGGCGGAGGCGCACCGCATCTACGGCCCGCAATGCATCACCCATTATATCATCTCCAAGGCGGAAAGCGTTTCCGACCTGCTGGAGGTCAACATCATCCTCAAGGAAGCGGGCCTGTGGCGCGCGGGCGCGGACGGCGGGCCGCCGCAGGCCGCGATCATGGCCGTGCCGTTGTTCGAAACCATCGCCGACCTGGAGGCCGCGCCCAAGATCATGGCCGCCTATTTCGGCCTGCCGGAGGTGGGGGGCGTGGTGCGGGAACGCGGCCATCAGGAAGTGATGATCGGCTATTCCGACAGCAACAAGGACGGCGGCTACATCACCTCCACCTGGGGGCTGTTCCAGGCGAGCAAGGCGCTGGCCCCGGTCTTTGCCGAAGCGGGCACGGCGATGCAGCTTTTCCACGGCCGCGGCGGCGCGGTCGGGCGCGGCGGCGGCTCCTCCTTCGCGGCAATCCAGGCGCAGCCCAAGGGCACGGTGCAGGGCCGCATCCGCATCACCGAACAGGGCGAGGTGATCGCCGCCAAATTCGGCACCCGCGACGTCGCCATGACCAATTTGGAGGCGACGACCAGCGCGACCCTGCTCGCCAGCCTGGAACCCGAAGTCCTGTCCGACCGCGACGCCGCCCGCTTCGCCGCCGCCATGGACCAATTGTCGAAGACCGCCTTCGCCGCCTATCGCGACCTGGTCTACGGCACCGACGGGTTCAAGGAATTCTTCCGGCAATTGACCCCGATCCAGGAAATTTCCGGCCTCAAGATCGGCTCCCGTCCGGCCAGCCGCACCAAGAGCACCCGGATCGAGGATCTGCGCGCCATCCCCTGGGTGTTCAGTTGGGCGCAGGCGCGGGTGATGCTGCCGGGCTGGTACGGCGTGGGTCACGCGCTTTCCGCCTTCGAGGACAAGGCATTGTTGGCGGACATGGCGCAGCACTGGTCCTTCCTGCAATCCGCGCTCGCCAATCTGGAGATGGTGCTGGCCAAGTCGGACCTCGGCATCGCCGCCCATTATCTGCCGCTGGTGGAGGATCAGGCGAGGGGCGCGGAGATTTTCGACCGCATAAGAGGCGGCTGGGACATGACCCATGACGGCTTGCTCGCCGCCACCGGCCAGTCGCGCCTGCTGGAGAGGAATCCGAAGCTCGACACGTCGATCCGCCTGCGCCTGCCCTATATCGAGCCGCTGAACCTGCTCCAGGTCGAACTGATGAAGCGCCACCGCAGCGGCGAGGACGACCCGCGCATCAAGGAAGGCATAGAATTGTCGATCAACGCGATCGCGACGGCGCTGAGGAATAGCGGATAGGGGTGGATTGCGGACCTTCCCCTATTCGTCACCCCTCTCCCTATTCGTCACCCCGGACCCTTCGACAAGCTCAGGACAGGCTTGATCCGGGGTCCCGCTGCCTTGGACGAGGCGCGGCACTCAGACAAGAAAAGCGGGACCCCGGATCAAGTCCGGGGTGGGTTGTGTGCGTCAAGTTCTGCAAATTGGCGGTCATGGTGCTGGTCATGCGGCTTTGCGTAGTTCGGTTTTCTTCTGCTCGCGCAGTTCGTCCATATTGAGGTAGCGGTTGGCTTCGAGCCAGTTTTCGTGGGTTTCGACGGCGAGTGCGCGGACCAGGCGCAGGCAGCTGGGGGCGTTGGGGAATATCCGCACGACATAGGTTCGCCGCCGGATTTCCTCATTGAAGCGTTCGAGCATGTTGGTGCTTTTCATGTGCTTGTGATGCCTGCGTGGCAGCCGGTAGAAGGAGAAGGTCTCCTCGATCGTCTCCTCGGCCCAGTCGGTGAGCCTGGGATATTTGGCGCTCCATCGGGCGAGCCACTGGGCGAGATCGGCGCGGGCCTCGGCGAGGTTGCGCCGGTCGTAGAGCCAGCGCAGTTCCTGCAGGCAGTCGTCGTCGGCCTTCCTTGGCAAGTGATCGAGCGCGTTCCTCAGGAAGTGCACGTAGCAGCGCTGGTATGCGGCGCCGGTCAGCACCTCGCGGATCGCCGCGCGCAGGCCGGCATGATCGTCGGCGACGACGAACTCGGTGCCATGCAGGCCCCGGTCACGCAGGCGCAGCAGGAAGTCCTTCCATGACGTGGCGCTCTCGCGATTGGCCATCTCCACGGCCAGTATCTGCCGCCTGCCGTCCCAGTCGATGCCGATCGCGATCAGCACCGCCTGGCTTCCAACCACGCCGCCTTCGCGCACTTTCTCGTAGCGGGCATCAAGGATCAGATAAGGGAACGGCTCGTCGAGGCGGCGCTGGGCAAAGGCCGCCAGGCTGCCATCGAGCTTCTTGTTGATCGCCGAGATCGTCGAGGCCGAGAAGGCATGGCCGCACAGCTCTTCGGTGATCGCCTTGACCTTGCGCGTCGAAACGCCCTGGACATACATCTCGGCCAGCGTCGCCACCAGCGCCTGCTCCGACCGCTGGTAGCGCTCGAACAGCTCGGTCGAGAAGCGCCCGGCACGGTCCTGCGGCACCCGCAGCTCCAGCTTGCCGACCCGCGTCACCAGCGTGCGCGGGTAATGCCCCGAACGGTAGCCGAGCCGCGCATCGCTGCGCTCGCTCTTGCCCGCGCCCAGCGCCTCGTCCATCTCGGCTTCCAGCATCGCCTGCATCACGCTGCGCACAATCTCGCGAAGCGCATCCGGCTCCTGCGCCAGCAACTCTTTGACAGCGGATACAGCAGGCTTAATCTCGGTCCTGGTCATGGCGGGTCTCCTCGGTGACGTTGAACATCACCAGCCTGCCATGACCGCCTCGCTCCTCAAGCGATTTTGCAGAACTTCACGCACACTACCCCGGGGTGACGGTGGGGGTAATAACCGCAACTGGCCAAAGCCTGCCTCATCGCTCCACCTACTTCCGCGGAATCCGCCTCGCGCTGGCCAGGTGGTGGGCGTGCGTGATCGCCACGGCCAGCGCATCCGAAGCGTCGGGTCCAGCGACCTTCGCGCCGGGGAGAAGGCGGGAGACCATGGCGTGGACCTGCTCCTTCGACGCATTGCCGACGCCGACCACGGATTTCTTGACCAGCCGGGCGGCATATTCGCCCACCTCCATGCCGGAGCGCGACGCGGCCAGCAGCACCACGCCGCGCGCCTGGCCGAGTTTCAGCGTCGATTGCGGATTCACGTTCAGGAACACCTCCTCGACCGCGGCGCCATTGGGCTGATGTTCGAGGATGAGGTCGGTCAGCGCCAGATCGAGCACCAGCAGCCGGCTCGCCAGCGCCATGTCCGAATCGGTCTTGATCTGGCCGTTGGCGATATGGGTCAGCCGGTTGCCGTCGGCGGCGATCAGGCCCCAGCCGGTCGTGCCCAGGCCGGGGTCCAGGCCCAGGATGATCATGATATTTCGCTCGCCCGGTCGCGGGAGCGGATGGGGAGGCTTGTCCAGCTTCGCCGAAGCGGCAAGGCGCCCGGAACTTCGCGTCCCTCTCCCCGCCGGGAAGAGGGAAGGGGAAGAATCAACCCAGCTTCTCCATGACCTCGTCGGAGACTTCGTAATTGCCCCAGACGGTCTGGACGTCGTCATCGTCCTCCAGCGTGTCGACCAGCTTCATCAGCGTCGCCGCATTGCTTTCGTCCACTTCGACGGTGGTCTGGGGCTTCCAGGCGAGCTTGGCGCCTTCCGCCGGGCCGAGCTTGGCCTCCAGCGCCCTGGCGACTTCGTGCAGCGCGTCCATGGCGGTCCAGATCTCATGCTCGTCCTCGTTCGAGGACACGTCGTCCGCGCCCGCCTCCAGCGCCGCTTCGAAGATCGCGTCGGCATCGCCCGCGCTCGCCGGATAGGTGATGAGGCCCATGCGGTCGAAACCATGGCTGACGGCGCCCGAAGCGCCCAGATTGCCGCCATTCTTGGAGAAGGCGGTGCGGACATTGGTCGCGGTGCGGTTGCGGTTGTCGGTCAGCGCCTCGACGATGATGGCGACGCCGCCAGGGCCATAGCCCTCGTAGCGGATTTCCTCGTAATTCTCCATGTCGCCGCCGATCGCCTTGTCGATCGCGCGCTGGATATTGTCCTTGGGCATGGACTGCGCCTTGGCGGCATTGACCGCGAGGCGGAGGCGCGGGTTCATGTCCGGATCGGGCATGCCCATCTTGGCCGCGACGGTGATTTCGCGGCTGAGCTTGGAGAACATCGAGGAGCGCTTCTTGTCCTGCGCGCCCTTGCGATGCATGATGTTCTTGAATTTGCTGTGGCCGGCCACGGCCTGCTCCTGACTTGTCTGTTTGTTCGATGCGCGCTCTCTAGCGAGAGCGCCCGGTTCGCGCAACTTCAGGGTGCATGCAGATTTGGCCTGGGGATACAAATTGGGTGGAAAGCAGACGTTCCCCCTCCCGCAGGCGGGAGGGGAATGTCTTGGGATGGCCAATGGCCGCCAAATCCGTATATTCTAGACGAGGATCGCGGTGCCCGATGCCGTCACCATCAGCATCGAGCCGCTGGACCCGACGGTCTCATAATCCAGGTCGACGCCGACCACGGCATTGGCGCCCAGGGTCGCGGCGCGCATCCGCATTTCCGCTATCGCCTGCTCGCGGGCGCGCTGGAGCACGTCCTCATAGGCGCCGGACCGCCCGCCCACGATGTCGCGCACGCTGGCGAACAGGTCGCGGAACAGGTTGGCGCCCACGATCACCTCGCCGGTGACGATGCCGAGATATTCCCTTGCGGGGCGGCCCTCCAGAGAGGGCGTGGTGCTGACGATGATCTCGGTCATGGGCGTTACTCCTGCTGCGGTTATTCGATCCCCAGCGCCGTCTTGTATGTTTCCAGCAGCGCTTCGGCTTCCATGCGGGCGTTGCGCTCCATCTTGCGGAGGCGGACGATGGACCGCATCGTCTTCACGTCATAGCCATT
This sequence comes from Sphingobium indicum B90A, assembly GCF_000264945.2. Taxonomy (NCBI): domain Bacteria; kingdom Pseudomonadati; phylum Pseudomonadota; class Alphaproteobacteria; order Sphingomonadales; family Sphingobiaceae; genus Sphingobium; species Sphingobium indicum. Next base: position 2,860,093 of record NZ_CP013070.1, on the reverse strand, counting down.
GGCCTTCGCCTCCAGATAGACGTCCTTTATATCGTCCGCGATGCCCTTCTTTTCCTCTTCCAGGCGCTCGATGCGCTCGATGAAGAGGCGTAGCTGTTCGGCGGCGACATTGCCATCGCTCATGAGAATCTCCAGTCAGTGTGAATCGGTCGGCGCTTGCCTCTAATGGCTGTCGGCGTTCTTCGCCACACTCTCCTGCATGCGGGCGATCTGTTCCGGCGTCGCCTCGCCCTGATGGCGGGCTTTCCATTCGGCGAAGGGCATGCCGTGGATGATCTCCCGCGCTTCATCCTTGCTCATTGCGCCGTCCGCCTCCGCGATCCAGTCGGCCAGGCAGTTGCGGCAGAAGCCCGCCAATCCCATCAGGTCGATATTCTGGACGTCGGTGCGATGCTGCAAATGCGCCACCAGCCGTCGGAAGGCGGTTGCGGCGACCGCGTCGCTGAGTATGGTGTCGTTCACGGCGAGCCTTTCGCTGATCATCATCATCCTGTCGTGCAGCACGGATAATCGAAAACCGCGCCCTGGCAAACCAGAGGCGACCATGACGGTCAGGAGAAAAGACGAATGACGAGATTACCGCCCCGTTCGCGCAAGGTCCGCATATTGGCGACCCTTGGCCCCGCGAGCGACAGCCCGGAGATGATCCGGGCGCTGTTCGTCGCCGGGGCCGACGCCTTCCGCATCAACATGAGCCATGGCGCGCATGAGGATCATGCCGCGCGCATCGCCACCATCCGGGCGCTGGAAAAGGAATTCGGCCGTCCTACGACCATCCTGGGCGACCTTCAGGGGCCAAAGCTGCGCGTCGGCACGTTCGAACGTGGGCTGGCGGTGCTGGAAACGGGGGCGGCCTTCGTGCTGGACAGCGATCCGGCGCCGGGCAATGCGACGCGGGTCAACCTGCCCCATCCGGAGATCTACGCCGCGCTGGTGCCCGAAACCCGGCTGCTGCTGGACGACGGCAAGATGGTGCTGCGGGTCAAGAAGGTGGCGGAGGACCGCATCGACACGGTGGTCGAGGTCGGCGGCGCCCTTTCCAACCGCAAGGGCGTGAACGTGCCCGACGTGGTCGTGCCGGTGCCGGCGCTGACCGAAAAGGACCGGCGCGACCTCAGCTTCGCGGTGGAGCATGGCTGCGACTGGATCGCGCTCAGCTTCGTGCAGCGGCCAGAGGACCTGGCCGAGGCGCGCAAGCTGATGGGCGGCTATGGCGCGCTGATGGCGAAGATCGAGAAACCGGCGGCTGTCCAGCGGCTGGAGGAGATCATCGAACTGGCCGACGGGGTGATGGTGGCGCGCGGCGACCTGGGCGTCGAATTGCCGCCCCAGGCGGTGCCGCCCCTTCAGAAGCAGATCGTGGCGACGGCCCGGCGCATGGGGCGGCCCGTCGTGGTGGCGACGCAGATGCTGGAATCGATGATCAAGGCGCCCACGCCCACCCGCGCCGAAGTGTCCGACGTGGCGACGGCGGTCTATGACGGGGCGGACGCGATCATGCTGTCGGCGGAGACGGCGGCCGGCGACTGGCCGGTCGAGGCGGTGACGATGATGGACAGCATCGCCCATAGCGTGGAGCGCGATCCGGGCTATTTCGGGCGGCTTCACTATACCGAGACGAAGCCCGATCCGACCACCGCCGACGCGCTGGCGGAGGGGGCGGGCAGCATCGTGTCCGTGGTGGGGGCGAGCGCGATCACCTGCTTCACCTCATCGGGCAGCACCGTGCGCCGCGTGGCGCGAGAGCGGCCGATGACGCCGATCCTGGCGCTGACGCCCCGGCAGGACACGGCGCGCAAGCTGGGGCTGACCTGGGGCGTGCATGCCGTGCGGACCAAGGACATCGGCACGTTCGAGGAGATGGTCGGCAAGGCGCGCCGCATGGCGCTGCGCCACGACATGGTCGAGAAGGGCGGCAAGATCGTCGTGCTGGCCGGCGTGCCCTTCGGGACGCCGGGGTCGACCAATGTGCTGCATGTGGCCGCGATACGGGGCGATGAGTTGAGGGGCCGGGACGAGGGGTAAAGGTCGACTGCAAAAGGGGTTGTGTTCCTGCCTTCGCAGGAACACCGCTGCGTTAGACAGTTGGGGTTCGAAGCAGGCCTAGTTCAACCAATTCCTCGCGCAATGCGATCGCATCGCGGAACAAATGGCCGCGCATCCCTTCCGCCTCGGCCGCCAGTATATTGTCCTCCCGGTCGTCCACGAACAGCGCCTCTTCCGCCCGCAGCCCGAATCGGTCGAGCGCCAGCCGGTAAATCGCGGGATCGGGCTTCACCAGCTTTTCCGCGCCGGAAACCAGGATGTCGCGGAAGGGTGCGAACAGCGCCGCCTCCCGCGCATGGAAGGGCGGCCAGAATTCATCGCTGAAATTGGTGATGGCGAAGAGGGGAACGCCGCCTTCGTGCAGTTCGCGCACGACCTCCGGCATGCCCTCGACCGCAGGGCCGACGCTGTCGATGAACTTTTCGCCCCAGAGGCGAATCAGCGCCGCATGTTCCGGATGGCGCGCGATCAGTTCGGCGCTGGTTTCCGCGAAGGGGCGGCCCCGGTCATGCTGGAAATGCCAGTCCGGCGTCACGACATCGCGGAGAAACGCATCGAGCGCCCGATCATCGTCGATCAGGCGCTCGTACAGAACCCTTGGGGTCCAGTGATACAAGACATTGCCGACATCGAAGACGACGGCGGCAATATCCGCCATGAATCAGCCCTGGCGGGCCTTAAAGCGGCGGTTGGTCTTGTTGATGACATAGGTGCGCCCGCGGCGGCGGATCACGCGGTTGTCCCGGTGACGGCCCTTGAGCGACTTGAGCGAATTGCGGATCTTCATGGAACCAGCCTTTGAATGAATCTTGCTTGATCGAAAATCGAAGCGCAGCCCCTATGGGCGGGACAGCCGAAAGTCAAGGGCGGCCGCCCGCTTTTCGCCCCATCCCCGCGCCGTTCATCCTGCATGCAGCAAATCCGTGGCTTGACGCTTTTAAGGGATTAGCGGCGCGGTGTCGTGTAGAGGCTGTTGATCCCCTGGAGTGCGCATCCATGTCGAATCCGTCCATGTTGAAGAAGATCGTCCTTCCCTCCCTGCTGGCTTTGGGCCTCGGCGCCTGCGCCACGGCTGTTCCACCCGTGGAGGTGACGCGGTTCCATATCGACAATCCGGCGCGCAGCGGGACCATCGCCGTCGAGGAGATGGCCGGCAACCCCGATGTCGGCCTGGAATTCCGCACTTATGCCGCCGCGGTCGAGCAGGAATTGCAGCGCGTGGGCTTCACCGCCGCCGGACAGGGGACGGCAGGACAGGGCGCGAGGAGCGACTATGTCGCGCTGGTGAGCTTCCGCCGCACCTTCCGCGAACCCGGCAGCTATGGCGCCAATGGCAAGCCGGTGAGCGTCGGCGTGGGCGGCGCGGTGGGCAGCGGCGGCTATTCCGGCCTGGGGCTGGGCATCGGCATCAACCTGTCGGGCAAGCCCAAGGGGCAGGTCTTCACCGAATTGCAGGTGCAGATACGCCGACGCGCCGATTCGACCACCATCTGGGAAGGCCGGGCGCAGACCGCCGCGCGGGAGGGTGCGCCCGCATCGCAGCCCGGCCTGGCGGCGCAGAAGCTGGCAGCGGCGTTGCTGGGGGGCTATCCGGGCGAATCGGGGCGGACTATAACCGTCAAATGAGCATCTCGATCACAAGTGCCTTTGACAGCGGCAATATTCGCGTCCTTTCCGTCTCCGACACCCCCGCCGGCGTCCGCGCCGAACTGGAGATCGTCAAGGACCGGCAGAGCGACTTCTACCAATGGTTCCACTTCCGCGTGGCGGGCGTGGCGGGGCGGGAGGTCGAGTTGGCGATCGTCAATTGCGGCGCGTCGGCCTATCCCGACGGCTGGCCGGGCTACAAGGCGCGCTATAGCGAGGATCGGGACAATTGGCTGCTGGCGGACACCGGCTATGCCGACGGCACGCTGACGATCCGCCTGTCGCCCGACAGCAATGCGGTGTGGCTTGCCTATTTCGCGCCCTATTCGATGGAACGGCACCATGACCTGGTCGCCTGGGCGGCGTCGCAGCCGGGGGTGGAGCATCGCGAACTGGGGCTGACGCTGGACCGGCAGCCGCTCGACCTGCTGGTGCTGGGGGAAGGGCCGAAGAAGGTCTGGCTCTACGCCCGCCAGCATCCGGGCGAGAGCATGGCCGAATGGTGGATGGAGGGCGCGCTGGAGCGGCTCTGCGACGAGGAGGACGCCGTGGCGCGGCTGCTGCGCAGGGAGGCGACCTTTTACATCGTGCCCAACATGAATCCGGACGGCAGCCGTCGCGGCCATTTGCGGACCAATGCGGTCGGCATCAACCTCAACCGCGAATGGCATGAGCCGTCGATGGAAAAGAGTCCGGAGGTGTTCCTGGTGCGCGGAGCGATGGACGAGGCCGGGGTCGATTTCGCCATGGACGTGCATGGCGACGAGGCGATTCCGGCCGTGTTCCTGGCGGGGTTCGAGGGCATTCCCTCCATCACGGAACGGCAGTCGGCCTTGTATCGGCGCTATCGCGACACGCTGGCCGCCCGGACGCCCGATTTCCAGACTAGCAAGGGCTATCCGACCGCGCCCGCCGGCAGGGCGAACCTGTCCATGTCGACCAACCAGTTGGCCGAACGCTTCGGCGCGGTGGCCATGACGCTGGAAATGCCGTTCAAGGATAATGACGACCTGCCCGACGCCGATTTCGGCTGGTCCCCGGCGCGCTCGATCCAACTCGCCAAGGATTGCCTCGGCGTGCTGGCGGAGATGATCGACGAAATCTGATCCCCGCCGGCCGCCGGTTCAGCCGAAAACGTCGTCCAGGAAATCGGCCATGGAGCGGAAGCTGCGGCGGTCGGCGTCGGGATGGTAGGCCAGGCCCCTTTCCGGCATCTTCGCGTCATGGTCCGTGAAGGCGTGGCCGGCATGGCCATAGGCATGGATCTGCCAGTCGCATCCGGCTTCGGTCAATTCCTTCGCGAGCGCGACGGTGGCCTCCGGCGGAGCGATCGGGTCGTTCCAGCCATGGCAGATCAACAGCCGCGCGGTGATCTTCGCATGGGGGAAGGGCGGCGCGTCGTAGACGCCGTGGAAGCTGACGCCGCCTGCAATATCCGCTCCGGAACGGGCAAGGTCCAGCACGCATTTGCCGCCGAAGCAGAAACCGATCGCGGCGGTGCGGCTTTCGTCCGTTTCGTCGAGCGATTTCAGCAGCGCATGCGCGGCGTTCGCCCTGTCGCGCAGCAGGGCGCGGTCGTCATTGAGTTCGGCCATGTAGCGGCCCATGTCGGGATCGGCGCGGGTGGTCCGCTTGCCCTGACCGAACATGTCCGCGACGAGCACCGCCAGCCCCAGCGCCGCGACCCTTTCGGCATAGGCGAAATCGGCCTCCTTGGCGCCCAGGACATTGGGGAAGAGAAGCACGCCGGGACGCGGCGCGCCTGCCGCATCGTCGAACACGGCCATGCTCTCGAACCGGCCGCCAGGGCCTTCATGCACTGTGACGCGGCGGGTGATGGTCATGGAAGGCTCCTTGCTTCGGGGTCCGACGCATGTTGGGGCGCCATGCGCGATTGGCAAGTTGCGGCCAGTTGCTGCCGTTATTCCAGCATGCTCCTGCCTGCGCAGGAGCATGCCATTTTCCCACTTTAAAGTTCCGCGTCCATCAGCGCCGGGAAGAAACCCTCATGCGCCCCACGCAGTTCGGCCAGCGCCACGCCCGCCACCTTGTCGCCGCCGGTCGTCCCGATCTTCACGGCGCCCGGAATCTCAATCCCCTGCGCAGCAGCGACGATATACCGCCCCTGATCCTCGCCAAAGGCCCCAGCGGTCGTCAGTGCGATGTCCAGTTCCGCCCCGATCTTCCCGGCCAGCGCCATTTCCGCCACCGCGACCAGCAGGCCGCCGTCGGAAATATCATGCACCGCATTGACCTTGCCCGCCGCGATCAGGGCGCGGACGGCTTCGGCATTGGCGCGCTCGGCGGCCAGATCGACCCTCGGCGCATCGCCCGCTTCCCGCCCGGCAATCTCCCGCAGCCAGATCGACTGGCCCAGATGCGTGCCCTCGCCGCCGATCAGCCAGATCGCGTCGCCCTCATTCTTGAAAGCGACGGTCGCCATCCCGTCGACATCCTTGAGCAGGCCAATGCCGCCGATGGCGGGCGTCGGCAGGATTGCGGAGCCGCCGCCGGTCGCCTTGGATTCATTGTAGAGCGACACATTGCCCGACACGATGGGGAAATCCAGCGCCCGGCAGGCGTCGCCCATGCCCTCCAGGCAGCCGGTGAACTGCGCCATGATCTCCGGCCGCTGCGGATTGGCGAAGTTCAGGCAGTTGGTGACGGCCAGCGGCGTCGCGCCGACCGCGCTGATGTTGCGATAACATTCCGCGATGGCTTGCTTGCCTCCCTCATAGGGATCGGCATAGCAATAGCGCGGCGTGCAGTCGGTGCTGATCGCGATGCCCTTTTGCGATCCATGGACGCGCACCACCGCCGCATCGCCGCCGGGGCGCTGCACCGTGTCGGCGCCGACCATATGGTCATATTGCTCCCAAATCCACCGGCGCGAGGCGATGTCCGGCGAACCCATCAGCCTGATCAGGTCGGCGCCGATGTCGGCGCTCTCCGCGATCTCGCCCAGCGGCTGCACGCCCGACCAGGCCTTATATTCCTCCTTCGCCATCGCCGGACGGTCATAGAGCGGCGCGTCGTCGGCCAGCGGAGCCAGCGGAATGTCGCACACCGTCTCGCCTTGATGGACCAGCACCATGCGGCCCGTATCGGTCACATGGCCGATCACCGCGAAGTCTAGTTCCCACTTGCGGAAAATGGCCTCGGCAAAATCCTCCTTGCCCGGCTGGAGGACCATCAGCATCCGCTCCTGCGACTCCGACAGCATCATCTCATAGGCGGTCATGCCGGTTTCGCGCTGCGGCACCTTGTCCATGTCGAGCTGGATGCCGACGCCGCCCTTGGACGCCATCTCCACCGAGGAGGAGGTGAGGCCCGCCGCGCCCATGTCCTGGATCGCGACGATGGCGTCCGACGCCATCAGTTCCAGGCACGCCTCGATCAGCAGCTTTTCGGTGAAGGGGTCGCCCACCTGCACGGTCGGCCGCTTCTCCTCCGAATCCTCGCCGAAATCCGCCGACGCCATGGTCGCGCCATGGATGCCGTCGCGCCCGGTCTTCGACCCCACATAGACGATCGGATTGCCCACGCCCGACGCGGCGCTGTAGAAGATCTTGTCCGTCTCCGCGACGCCCACGGTCATGGCGTTGACCAGGATGTTGCCGTCATAGGCGGGGTGGAAATTCACCTCGCCGCCCACGGTCGGCACGCCCACGCAATTGCCGTAGCCGCCGATGCCGCGCACCACGCCGCTGATGAGATGCTTCATCTTGGGGTGATCGGGCCGCCCGAAGCGCAGCGCGTTCATATTCGCCACCGGCCGCGCGCCCATGGTGAACACGTCGCGCAAAATGCCGCCCACGCCCGTCGCCGCGCCCTGATAGGGTTCGATATAGCTGGGGTGGTTGTGGCTCTCCATCTTGAAGATCGCCGCCTGCCCATCGCCGATGTCGACGACGCCCGCATTCTCGCCGGGGCCGCAAATCACCTGCGGCCCTTCGGTCGGCAGCTTCTTCAGATGGATTCGCGAGCTTTTATAGGAGCAATGCTCCGACCACATGACCGAGAATATGCCGAGTTCGGTGAGGTTGGGCTCCCGGCCGAGCGCGTTCAGGACGCGATCATATTCTTCCGGGGAAAGCCCATGTTCGGCGACGACCTGGGGCGTGATCTGGGATGCGGTGCTGGACATGAGCGCGCCTTTAGCGATGGAGCGTTCGATAGACAATAAGATGATGGCCCACCCGCATCCGGCGCAATGTCGCGGAAGGCGCACCCATCCTATTCCTCCCCATCGCAAGATGGGGAGGGTCGAAGAGAGTCACGTGCCTCTCTTCGACGCCGCCGAAGGCGGTGGTGGAGGGGAAATACGCAGGTCGCGCCATTTCCCCTCCACCATGCTTCGCATGGTCCCCCTCCCCACGCTTCGCGCAGGGAGGATTAAGAACATCCCCCACCGGCCACCTTCCGCCAACCCAAAAATAAAAAGACCGGCCTTCCGCATGGGAAGACCGGCCGGGATATGCGGGAAAATGAAAGAAGATCAGCCCTTGCAGCTAACCGCGTCCTTGCCCGGAAGGGTGGCGGTGATCTGCTTGCCCGAACCCTCGATCTTGTAACCGGCGCCCTCGAAGGGCTTGCCGGCTTCGGCGGCGGTCAGCTTGGTCGGCGCGCCGTCCTTTTCGGTGCGCAGGTTCGCCGTCTTGTCGTCGCTCATGAAGTCGACGAAGATCAGGCTGTTGTCCTTGCAGCGATATTGATGGCTTTCCTTCACCATCGGCGGCAGTTCGATGGGCGCGGCATTGGCGAGCTTTTCGGCCATGGGATCGGCGGGGCCGCCCACGACTTCGGGTTCGTCATTCTTGTTGCAGGCGGAAAGCAGCGCAAGCGCCGCTACGGAGATCAGGGGGAGATGATATTTCATAGCGGTCCTTCTATGTGCACTAGCCATGCCAAGCGTCAACGCAAAACTGCCGCAAGTCCGCCAGCCAGTGGTGCGACGTCATGACGTTTTCGTGAACGGCGGCCGGAATCGGCGGCCATGGCCCATGCGGGCTTGACCGGGCGGGCGGGGGCCGCCAATGCAGGGACATGGCGCAAGACAGCATGACACAACAGGGCGATCCGTCGCAGATGTCGTTCGAAGATGCGTTGCGCGCGCTCGAATCGATCGTCCGGCGGCTGGAGAGCGGGGACGTGCCGCTCGACGAATCCATCTCGCTCTATTCGCAGGGCGAGGAGCTGCGGAAACGCTGCATGGAACGGCTCCAGGCGGCCGAAGCGCGCATCGCCAAGCTGACGATCGACGCAGGCGGCGCCGTGACCGGCGCGCAGCCCTTCGGTTCGGACTGAGCGTGCCGCATGCGGGAGAGGCGGTCATGAGCGGGGGTTCCGCCTCGCCCCCCGCGACGGGCCTGGTGGCCGGCCGCGCGGCGGCCGTGGCGGCCGATGTCGACCGCCTGTTCGACCGGCTGCTGGCGGTCCCCGACGATCCGCGCCGCCGCTTGTACGAGGCGATGCGCCATGCCGCCATGGACGGCGGCAAGCGGCTGCGCCCGCTGCTGGTGCAGGCGGCCAGCGACCTGTTCAACATCTCGCGGGAGTCTGCGCTGCGGGTCGGCGTCGCGGTCGAATGCATCCATGTCTATTCGCTGGTGCATGACGATCTTCCGGCGATGGACGATGACGACATGCGCCGGGGCAAGCCGACCGTGCACAGGGCGTTCGACGAAGCGACGGCGATCCTGGCGGGCGATTGCCTGCACGACCTGGCGTTCGAGATATTGGCGGACGAGGAAACGCATCCCGACCCCTTCGTCCGGATCGAACTGGTGAAGGCGCTCGCCGTCGCCAGCGGCACCAGCGGCATGGCGGGTGGTCAGATGATGGACCTGGAGGCGGAGAAGGCCAGCTTCGACCTGCCCACAGTCACCCGGCTCCAGCAGTTGAAGACCGGCGCGCTGATCGCCGTCTGCGTCGATGCGGCGGCGATCATGGCCCGCATCCCGCCGGAGGGGCGGATGCGCCTGCACGGCTATGCCCGCGACATCGGCCTTGCCTTCCAGATCGCCGACGACCTGCTGGACGTGGAGGGGGACGCCGTTCTCGCCGGCAAGGCGCTGGGCAAGGACGCGGCGGCGGGGAAGGAAACCTTCGTCTCGCTGCTGGGGGTGGAGCGGGCGCGGGAGCAGGCTCGCCTGCTGGTGGGACAGGCCAAGGCGCATCTGCACGGGCACGGGCCGGGGGCGGACCTGCTGCGCGCCATCGCCGACTATATCGTGGAAAGGGATCGCTAGGGGCATGAGCAAGCAGAGGGTGGGGGTCTATCCCGGCACATTCGATCCGATCACCTTGGGTCATATGGACATCATCCGGCGCGGCGCGAAGCTGGTCGACAAGCTGGTGATCGGCGTCACCACCAACATCTCCAAATCCCCGATGTTCTCCGACGAAGAACGGCTGGACATGGTCCGCCGCGAATGCGCGGGCATCGACACGGAAATCGTCGTCACCGGCTTCAACTCGCTGCTGATGGACTTCGCCGAATCGCAGGGGGCCAGCGTCATCATCCGGGGCCTGCGCGCCGTCGCGGACTTCGAATATGAATATCAGATGGCGGGGATGAACCAGCAGATCAACGGCCGGGTGGAAACCGTCTTCCTGATGGCGGACGTGTCGCTGCAGCCCATCGCATCCCGCCTGGTCAAGGAAATCGCGCTCTATGGCGGGCCGATCCACAAATTCGTCAGCCCCGCCGTGCGCGAGGAAGTGGAGGCGCGGGTGGCCGCCATCGGCCTGAAAGGGCAGGGCTGAAGGCTCCACTCAGCCTTCGTTCAGTTGCCAATCGCGAAGAGGGCGCTATCAGGGGCAACTTCGCATCTGGGCAAAATTTGAGGAAAGCAGCATTCATGCGGTTCACGTCGGCGCTCAAGACCGTGGCGATCGGTTTCGCCCTCTATGCATCGAGCGGCGCTGCCCTGGCCCAGGGCGGCGGCGGCCGCAATGCTGAGGAGATGAAGAAGGAGGAGGCGGCCGTGCGCGCGGAGCAGACCGCCAAGCAGCTCGGCCTCGACCCCGCATCCAGGTTGCCGGCGGCCACGGTGCCGGTCGATCCCCAGAATGTCTGGGATCTCGACCTGTCGAGCGGCGGCCGCGTGCGCATCCAGTTGCGTCCCGACATCGCGCCCGGCCATGTAGAGCGGATCAAGGAGCTGACGCGGCAGGGCTTCTACAACGGCCTCAAGTTCCACCGCGTCATCCCCGGCTTCATGGCGCAGGGCGGCGATCCCAAGGGCGACGGAACCGGCGGTTCGACGCTGCCGGACCTGAAGGCGGAGTTCAATCCGATGCCGCATCTGCGCGGCACCGTCTCCATGGCCCGCGCCCAGAGCGAGGACAGCGCCAACAGCCAGTTCTTCATCGTCTTCCTGCCGCGCATGCAGCTCGACAAGAAATATACGGTGTTCGGCCGCGTGATCGAGGGCATGCAATATGTCGACGCGATCCATGAGGGCGAGCCGCCCGCCGATCCGACGATCATCCTCCAGGCATCGATCGAAAGCGACGGCAAGCCGCCGGTGACGGCGCTGCCGACGCCGCCCGCTCAGCCGACCCCGTCGATCGCCGCGCCGCCGCCCGCGAAGCAGCCTGTGCCCGCAAGGAAGCCGGCCACGCTGAAGAAGAAATAGTAAGGCCGGGTGAATGCGTGCTCCTGCGAAGGCAGGAGTCCAGTCCCGCCGTCTGAACTGGGTTCCTGTCTTCACAGGAGCACTTGATATGCTGTTCTAGAGCATTCGACCATGCGCGTAGACCTGTTCGATTTCGACCTTCCGCCCGAAAGCATCGCGCTTCGCCCCGCTTCCCCGCGCCATTCGGCCCGGCTGCTGCTGGCGGCGGGCGACGCGCCGTTCCAGGACCGGATCGTGCGCGACCTGCCCGGCCTGCTGCGCCCCGGCGACGTGCTGGTGTTCAACGACACCAAAGTCATCCCGGCCCAATTGGAAGGCATTCGCGGCCAGGCGAAGATCGGCGCGACGCTGCACAAGCGGCTCGGCCTGCGCCAGTGGCAGGCCTTCCTCCGCAACGCCAAGCGGGTGCGGGACGGCGACCGGATCGATTTCGGCAATGGCGTCACCGCCGTGGCCGGCCCGCGCGACGAGGAGGGCGGCGTCATGCTCCGCTTCGAGGGCGAGGAGCCGGTCGAACTGTTGCTGGAACGGGCGGGCCGGATGCCACTGCCCCCCTATATCGCCAGCAAGCGCCCGACCGACGAGCGCGACCGCAGCGACTACCAGACCATGTTCGCGCGGGAGGACGGCGCCGTCGCCGCGCCCACGGCGGCGCTGCACTTCACGCCCGAATTGATGACCGCGATAGAAAAAGCCGGCATCGGAACGGAAACGCTGACCCTGCACGTCGGCGCCGGCACCTTCCTGCCGGTCAAGGTGGAGGATACGGACGATCACCATATGCATGCCGAATGGGGGCGGATCGACCAGGCGACGGCGGACCGCCTCAATGCGGCGCGGGCGGCGGGAGGCCGGCTGATCGCGGTCGGCACCACCAGCCTGCGCCTGCTGGAAAGCGCGACGGGGGAAGACGGCATCATCCGCCCCTTCGAGGACGAGACGCGGATCTTCATCACGCCCGGCTACCGTTTCCGCGCGGTCGACGGGCTGATGACCAATTTCCACCTGCCCAAATCGACCTTGTTCATGCTGGTAAGCGCCCTGATGGGCACGGAAAAAATGCAGTCGGTCTACCGGCACGCCATTGATGGCGGCTATCGCTTCTACAGCTATGGCGACTCCAGCCTGCTGTTGCCGAATCCTTAGGCTGAATGTCGATACAGCCTAGAAGGATTCGCGCCGGCGGGCAGGAATTCCCGCCATGCAGGGCGGTCTCAGGCATGAAAGTCGTACTGGCGCGCCGCCCGGTCTGGCGTTAAGTCTTTCCTTGATGACGATTGACCCGTTGGTGCTGTTGCAGGCTTACGCGATCGGCGTGTTTCCCATGTCCGACGACCGCGAGGCGGACGAGGTGTACTGGATCGAGCCGAAGCGGCGGGCGATCATGCCGCTCCATGGCTTCCACATCTCTCATTCGCTGGCCAAGACGATAAGGCGGGAGCGGTTTCGGGTGACCGCCAATCGCGATTTCGCCGGCATCGTCCGCCTGTGCGCGGAGGCCGCGCCGGACCGGCCTTCCACCTGGATCAACCATCCGATCGAGCGGGCCTATCGCCACCTGCATGAAATAGGTTTCGCCCACTCCGTCGAAATATGGGAGGGGGAGGAGCTGGTCGGCGGCCTCTACGGCGTGGCGCTGGGCCGGGCCTTTTTCGGGGAAAGCATGGTGTCCCGGCGCACCGATGCGTCGAAGGTGGCGCTGGCCTGGCTGACCGCCCGGATGCGTTTCGGCGGCTTCACCCTGCTCGATTGCCAGTTCATGACCGATCATCTGCGGTCATTGGGCGCGATAGAGATCAGCCAGCGCGACTATCTTCAATCATTGGCGGGCGCGTTGGACGGCGTGGCGCTGGGGGCCGGGCGGGGCGTGCTGGCGGCCGGTTCCGGGGTCTGGGCGGAACTGGCGTTCTCTCCGCTCGCCGGGGACGCATTGGCCCGCGCCCCGTCCGACGCTTCGCCCTTGTCGCCCAGCTTCACCGTGTCCGGGCCGGTTTCGGGCCAGGACATCGTGCAGCTTCTGACCCAGACGTCATAGACCGGGTGCTGCACGACATTGCGGTCCGGCCGTTCGCGGAACAGCCAGCCGGAAAAATTGCGCCGCCATTTATTGTCGGCGGTGCTGCGCACGTCCAGTTGCACGAAGGCGCCGGTTTCCTGCACATTTTCCCAGGGCGCCGTGGTTTCGCAGGCCTGCAGCCGAACGATGGCGTCGCCCACGCGCAGCGCTTCGCCGGGTTTCATCGTCAGGTCGGTGGTGATGCCGTTGCGCTTGTTGAGCAGGCCGATCACCGCCACGCGCTCGTTCATCGGCGTGCCCGTAAGGGGGGATTCATCGCCATTGCGGATCTTCTGCCCCTCTATGCGGACGGGGCCGCCCTGGTTCTGCGTCGGCAGGTCGTCGCCGCCGCAACCGGCCAGGACCAGCGCGCAGCCGAGGATCGGCAGGAAACGTCCCGCCGGGCGCCGCGTCATGATGCGTCGGGGCTCCACGCCTCATAATCGCCGGTCGCCTTCTGGCGCAGGCCACCCTTTTCCAGCGCGCCCGTGGGGCGATAGGCCTGGGCCGTGCCGGTGGCGTTGGGGGTGAAATCCTTTTCCCAGATGCGGGGCGGCGGCAGGAAGCTTTCCGGCGCGCCCTCTATCGAATGGTGCAGCCAGCCATGCCATTCGGCGGGCACGCGGCTGGCGTCGTTGGCGCCATTGTAGATGACCCAGCGGCGGGTCAGGCCATTGGGGTCGGTGCCGCCCTCATAATAGACATTGCCCTGATGATCCTCGCCCACCTTCGTGCCCTTGCGGGAGGTATGGAGCGAGGTGCCGATGGTCGCGCCATCCCACCAGGTGAAGATCTTGCCAAGGATTCCCATGGGCGAAGCGCTTAGCCGCTGCGCCCGGCGCTTGGCAAGGCGGTTCTGGTCAGCCGGGGCAGAAATTGAGGGGGCTTGCGGGCGCAGAGGCGGTGCAGTCGCCCCATTGCACATGGTCGCCCTCCCCGATGCCCAGTTCCGCCGCCCGGCCGCCGCGCAGTTCGAGGACGGCGGCCACCGGAATGCCGGCCGAGACGGGCTCGCGGGAATAGGGCGCAGCACTGGCCTTGAGGAAAGCGATGCTGCCGTCGGTGTGGATGAACAGCATGTCGAGCGGGATCAGCGTGTTCTTCATCCAGAAGCTGGCGGTGCGCGGCGGGTCCATCGGGAACAGCATGCCGCCGTCGGGGGCGAGCAACTTGCGGAACATCAGGCCCTGCTCCTGCTGCTTTTCGGTCAGGGCGACCTCCACGGTGAAGCGGTGGGTGGCTTTGGCGGTGCGGATGGTGAGGGGGAGGGTGGTTTGGCGGGCAGCGGCGGGGTTGGTGGTGTTTTCGGCTTTGGGAGCGCCTTGTGAGCAGGCAGTAAGGAGGGTCGCGAGGATGAGGGGGAGGCATTTCATGATTATGGCGTATCGCAGCTTCACGATGAAAAACAGCGTGCTCCTGCGAAGGCAGGAGCCCAGTCCGTCCTCACCGTCTTTATGCAACCTCCGAACTGGGCTCCTGCCTTCGCAGGAGCACGCCGCGCCTTTTGGCCCGGCTCCTGCCCTTCATCCCTCCGCTTCCGGCACCTCGCCCGGCGCGGCGTCGGTCCAGCGGCGGGCGGTGGCGTAATCATGGCCGGCGCGCAGGAAGGCGGCGATCCATTTCTCGCGCTGCTTCGGGTCTGGCCGTTCCAGCGCATAGGGGCCGATGCGCTTGCGGCGGGCGAAGCGGTCGGCGGAGGACCAGCTTTCCCTTTCCGTCTGGGCTTGGGCTTCCTCCCGGTCGGCCTCCGCTATGCCGTCGGCGCGCAGGGTTTCCGCGACCCGGCGGGCGCCATAGCCGCGGCGGCTGAGCGCGCCGCTTTTCATCACCGCATAGCCGGCATCGTCGACATAGCGCAGTTCGCTCAGACGATCGACCAGCGCCTGCGGATCGGCTGGGCCTTCGCCGCCCCAGCCGCGTTCCTTCACCTTGCGGTTCAGATAAGCGAGCAATTTGGCGCGGCTGGTGGCGAAACGGCCGACATAGCGCAGCGCCAGTTCGCGCAGCGCCTCTTCGTCGAGCGGGGGAGGAAGGCGTTTATCGGCCATGGCAATGCTTCATGCGGCAAGCGCCTTGATTATGCCACAGTCGGGCCGGAATTTTACCGCCCCTTCCGGGTTAAAAGCTCAGGCTGGAATGCAACTATCCGGTGCAATGCAGCTTGAAAGCTGTTAGCGGCGCGCCGGAATAGGACAAATATGACATTGGTAACGCCAATATGGGTTCGCAAAGCATGATGGCACCGACGCCGACCACCGACGATCTGCCCCGCCGTTTCTCGGATTTCGAGACGCTGGGCGAAGCGCTGGACTATGCCGCGACCGGACGGCGCGGCCTCAACTTCCACGATGCGCGGGGAAATCTGGCGCGCGCCTATCCCTTTTCGGAATTGCGCGCCGACGCCATCGCCTGCGCGCACCGGCTGATCGCCCATGGGGTCAAGCCCGAAGACCGCGTGGCGCTGGTGGCGGAAACGGGGGCCGATTTCGCGCAATTGTTCTTCGGCATCGTCTATGCGGGCGGCTGGCCGGTGCCGCTGCCGCTGCCGACCAGCTTCGGCGGCAAGGAAAGCTATATCGACCAGTTGAACGTCCAGTTGTCGAGCTGCGACCCGATGCTGTTCCTCTTCCCCAGGGAATTGGAGGAGATGGCGGGGGAATCCGGCCGCCAGAAAGCGGTCGAGAGCATCGCCTTCGAGGATTTCATCGCGCGGGAGGCCGTGCCCTGCGACCTGCCGCAGGCGCAGCCGCACGAAATCGCCTATCTGCAATATTCGAGCGGTTCGACCCGCTTCCCCCATGGCGTCGCGGTGACGCATCATGCGCTGCTCAGCAACCTGGCCGCGCACAGCCATGGCATGAAGGTGCAGGACAGCGACCGCTGCATAAGCTGGCTGCCCTGGTATCATGACATGGGCCTGGTCGGCTGCTTCCTGTCGGTCGTCGCCAACCAGGTGTCGACCGATTACATGAAGACCGAGGATTTTGCCCGCCGTCCGCTGGCGTGGCTGGACCTGATCAGCCGGAACGAGGGCACCTCGATCAGCTATTCCCCGACCTTCGGCTATGACATCTGCGCGCGGCGCATGTCGAGCCAGACCAAGGCGCAGGACCGTTTCGACCTGTCCCGGTGGAGACTGGCGGGCAATGGCGCGGACATGATCCGCCCCGATGTGATGCAGAGCTTCGTCGACGCCTTTGGCGATGCGGGCTTCAGCCCCAAGGCGTTCCTGCCGAGCTATGGCCTGGCGGAGGCGACGCTGGCCGTCACCATCATGCCGCCGGGCGAGGGCATCATCGTCGAGCTGGTCGAGGAAACCGACCTGTCCGGCGGCGACGCGACCGAGGGCCGCCCGCAGCGTTTTCGCTCCATCGTCAACTGCGGCAAGCCCGCGCGGGACATGATCGTGGAAATCCGCGACGAGGACGGCGCGAAGCTGAACGAGCGCCAGATCGGCAAGGTGTGGACCACCGGACCGTCGCTGATGGTCGGCTATTTCCGCGATCAGGAGGCGACCGACGCCTGCATGGTCGACGGCTGGCTGGACACGGGCGACATGGGCTATCTCAGCGACGGCTATCTCTACATCGTCGGCCGCGCCAAGGACATGATCATCATCAACGGTAAGAATCACTGGCCGCAGGACATCGAATGGGCGGTGGAGCAGTTGCCCGGCTTCAAGCAGGGCGACATCGCCGCCTTCGCCATCACCACGCCGGGCGGCGAGGAAGCGCCCGCCGTGCTGGTGCATTGCCGCACCTCCGACAATGACGAGCGCACGCGGCTGCGCGACCAGATCCGGGAGAGGGTGCGGGCGATCACCGGCATGAACTGCGTCGTCGAACTGGTGCCGCCGCGCACCCTGCCGCGCACCAGTTCGGGCAAATTGAGCCGGTCGAAGGCGCGCAACCTCTATCTGACCGGCGAAATCCGTCCCTACGACATCGCCGCCTGAACCCCGTCGTCGCGCATTGCCCTCCCCGGCGCCGCGCTTTTTTACCTGCTTTCATTCCGCCGTTACGGATTGATAACCGCTTCCTGTTAATCCGGGCGGGTGAAACGCGGGCACGGGCCATCTTCTGAACCGGCTTCTCGGGAGCGAATATCGCTTCCGGCGATGATGGGCCTTGCCGTCGTGCCGGGCGACGCGGCCGAACGGGTGCTGGCCGCCCAATTGCGCTCGGCCGATCATGTCGCGCTGCTGCGGCAGGCGATGAACCTCTTTGGCCTGCTGTTCCTCTGGCAGGTCTTCGGTCACCACGGCTCTGCGCCGGGACTGATGCTGTGGAGCGCCGCGCTGCTTCTCTCCATGGCCGTCGGCGGCATCTTGCGCCGCAGGCGGAACGGCGCGGCGGTCAGCGCCGCCGATCTTCGCGTCCATGGCTTTACCGGCCTGCTCCACGGCCTCATCTGGGCAGCGTGCATGATGTCGCTTTCCGCGGGGCATGGCGCAGCGCAGTCGGTGGCGCATTGGACGCTGATCAGTTGCATCATGGTCTGCGGCGCGATCAGCTATGCCCCCACTCCGCTGGCGGCGACCGGCTTTCTGCTGCCCTGCATCGTCGGGCTTGGCGCCCTGTTCGATCCGCGCGACCAGGCGCCGCTGCTCGCCCTGGCCACCAGCTATGCGCTGTCGCTGCTGGTCGGCTGCTTCCTCTATGCGCGGACCTTCGCCCGGCAGCACAGCGCCAGCGTGCAACTGGAGGAGAAAAGCGAGGTCGTCAGCCTGCTGCTGCGCGAATATGAGCATGGCGCGTCGGACTGGCTGTGGCAGACCGATCCTGCGCGGCGGTTGAGCGGCGTGTCGCCGCGCCTGGCGGAAATGCTGGGCCGCGCGCCGGCCGAGGCGGAAGGCGTGCTGCTGGTCGAACTGCTGGCTGGAAACGCCTGGGAAAGCGGACTGTTTCCGACCGAACTGCATGAACTGGCGGATCATCTGAAGCGGCGGGAGAGTTTCAGCAACATCGTCCTGCCCGTCGAACTGGATGGAAAAGTGCGCTGGTGGGAACTGTCGGCATCGCCCCGCTATGATGAGGGCGGCGCCTTTCTCGGCTTTCGCGGCGTCGGTTCCGATATTACCGAGCAGCGGGAATCGGCGGAGCGGATCGCCCAGCTTGCGCGGTTCGACCCGTTGACCGGCCTGCCCAACCGCACCCATCTGCGCGACGTGCTGGATCAGGCGATGGGCGGCGGGATGGCGGGCGCGGCGCGGGCGGGCGGCTGCGCCTTCCTGATGATCGACCTCGATCGGTTCAAGGCGGTGAACGACACGCTGGGGCACCAGATCGGCGACAAGCTGCTGACCCAGGTGGCGCGGCGGTTGCGGCACATCTGTTCCGGCGCCGAATTTTGCGGGCGCATCGGCGGAGACGAATTTGCCGTCGTCATCCCGCAATTGGGCGAGACCCACGGCGTCGACAAGCTGGCGGCCAGGATCATCAACGGCCTTTCCGCCCCCTATCAGGTGGACGAACATACGCTCTATGTCGGCGCATCGGTGGGATCGGCGGTGTCGCCGCAGGACGGCCGCGAATCGGAGGCGCTGATAAGGAGCGCCGACCTTGCCCTCTATCGCGCGAAAGGCGACGGCGGCGGCGTGCATTGCGCCTATGAACCGCAACTGCATGCCCAGGCGGAGGAGCGGCGCCAACTGGAACTGGCGCTGCGCGACGCGCTGGAGAAGAAGCAGTTGCACGTGCTGTTCCAGCCGGTGGTGGAGGCGCAGGCCGGCGCCGTCGTCGGGTTCGAAGCGCTGGTGCGCTGGACCCACCCGGACATGGGGCCGATCTCGCCGGCCAAATTCATTCCGGTCGCGGAAGAGGCCCGGCTGATCGGGCCGATCGGGGAATGGGTGCTGCGGACCGCCTGCAAGGAAGCGGCATGCTGGCCGGAGGACGTGCGGATCGCGGTCAATGTCTCGGCCGAGCAGCTTGCTCATCCGAGCTTCGTCGGCGCGGTCGTATCCGCTCTCGCGCAAAGCGGGCTGGAGGCGCGGCGGCTGGAACTGGAAGTCACCGAAAGCGTGTTCGTCAACGCCGATACCGGGGCGCTCAAGATACTCGACCAGTTGCGCGGCCTGGGCGTTCGGCTGTCGCTCGACGATTTCGGCACGGGCTATTCCTCGCTCGGCTATCTCAGCCGAACGCGTTTCGACACGATCAAGATCGACCGCAGCTTCGTCGTGGGCGCGTCGAACAACAAGGCGGAGAGCCTGGCGATCATCCGCGCGGTGGTCACGCTGGCCGACAGCCTGGGCATGGCGACCACGGCGGAAGGCGTCGAAACGGAGGCGGAACTGGCGATGGTCCGGGGCCTGGGCTGCCGCAAGGTCCAGGGCTTCTATTTCGGACGGCCCATGCCGGCGGCCGACGCGGCGGCGCTGTTTCCGGCGCATCAGGCGCGGGCACGGGCTTAGATACGCGAATAGCCAGGCCGACTTTCGACCCTTGGTGAAGCGCGCCGTGCTCCTGCGCTCGACCTATCATCGCACCGCCTGAACCGGGCTCATTCGAACGCCTGCGCAGGAGCAAGCTGCGCCGATGGCGGCAATCGGTCGATCCAGCCGGCCCCGCTCGCGGCCACCTACCGCTTCTGAACCTGTCGTTCGATCGTCGTCCAAAGCCCGGTAAAAGCCTGCGCCGATGGAGAAGAGGCCGCAAACGCGCCCAGCGGCTTCCGGCGCACGGCCATCTGCTCGACGGCGCTGGCCATGGGGATGGCTGGCCAGCCGGGCTGCGCGTCCAGCGCGGTGCGGTGCAGGGCGCGGCGGCGGTCGACCATGGAATAGACCGGCATGATCGGCGGGTGGCTGCCGCCGCGCTGCACCAGATAGCGGGCGACCTCCCCCATGGCGCGCTGGGCGAGGGGGGAGGGGATGACGGGAATCACGATCATGTCCGCGGCGCGCAGCACCTGCTCGCTGGTCTCGGTCAGGCCGGGCGGACAATCCAGGATGATCCGGTCATAATCCTTGCCCAGGCTCTCGATCAGCCTGGCGAGGCGCTTCTTCTTGTCCATCTCGCGGAACAGATGGTCCAGGCTGCGCAGCGAGGTGTCGGCGGCGATCAGGTCCAGGCCCGGCACGGTGGAGGGCTGGATCAGCTTGCGGACCTCCACATCCTTGCTGAAGATCGCCTGCGCGGCGTCCCTGCTCTCGCTGTCGGTGGAGATCAGCCAGCTTGCCGCCGCCTGCGGATCGAGATCCCACAGCAGCGTCCGGCGTTTCGAGATGCTGGCGGACGCCCAGGCGAGGTTGATCGCGAAGGTCGTCTTGCCGACGCCCCCTTTCAGGCTGTAGACGGCGATGGTCGCCAATGCCGGTTCCTTTGCCATGCGCGGAGGCTATCTTGCTGCACCGCCAAAGCAAGGGCTGAATCACGGCAATGTTACGTCCGTGTGACGAACGGCCCGGTTTCAGGCCGCCGCCCGCCGCTCCTTCAACTCCTCGTTCAGCATTTCCGCGAGCAGGAAAGCCAGTTCCAGGCTCTGCGCGGCGTTGAGGCGCGGGTCGCAATGGGTGTGGTAGCGGTCGGCCAGCCCCTCGTCGGTGATCGCCACCGCGCCGCCGGTGCATTCCGTTACATTCTGGCCAGTCATTTCGGCATGGATGCCCCCGCCGAAGCTGCCCTCCGCCCGGTGGACGGCGAAGAAGCCGCGCACTTCGGCCAGGATGCGGTCGAACGGGCGGGTCTTGTAGCCGTTCGCAGCCTTGATGACATTGCCGTGCATCGGGTCGCAGGACCAGACCACCGGATGGCCTTCGCGCAGGACGGCGCGGACCAGCTTGGGCAGGCCCGCCTCGATCTTGTCATGGCCGTAGCGGGTGATGAGCGTGATGCGCCCGGCCTCCCGCAAGGGGTTCAATATGTCGAGCAGGCGGATCAGCGCGTCCGGCTCCAGCGAGGGGCCGCACTTCATGCCGATCGGATTGCCGATGCCGCGCAGATATTCGACATGGGCCGACCCTTCGAACCGGGTGCGGTCGCCGATCCACAGCATATGGGCGGACGTGTCGTACCAGTCGCCGGTCAGCGAATCCTGCCGGGTCAGCGCCTGCTCATAGGGCAGCAGCAGCGCCTCATGGCTGGTGTAGAAGCTGGTGCCGCCAAGCTGCGGCACGGTCTCCGGCGACAGGCCGCAGGCGCGCATGAAGTCGAGCGCCTGGCCGATCTGGTCCGCCATCGCCTCGAACTTAGCGGCCCAGGGGCTGCGGCCCATGAAATCCAGCATCCAGCCGTGCACCCGGTCCAGGCTGGCATAGCCGCCGGTCGAAAAGGCGCGCACCAGGTTCAGCGTCGCCGCCGACTGGTTATAGGCGCGGATCATGCGGCTTGCGTCGGGTTCGCGGGCCTCCGCCGTGAAGGCGATGTCGTTGACATTGTCGCCGCGATAGCTGGGCAGTTCCACGCCGCCGATGGTTTCCGTGTCGGCGGAACGGGGCTTGGCGAACTGACCCGCCATGCGGCCGACCTTCACGATGGGCAGCTTCGACGCGAAGGTCAGCACCACCGCCATCTGCAGCAGCACGCGGAACGTGTCGCGGATATTGTTCGGGTGGAACTCGGCAAAGCTTTCGGCGCAGTCGCCGCCCTGCAGCAGGAAGGACTCCCCGGCCACGACTTTGGCCAGCTCGGCCTTCAGGCTGCGCGCCTCGCCGGCAAAGACGAGCGGGGGAAACTGGCTGAGCTGCGCCTCCACGGCGCCAAGCGCTTGGGCATCCCGATAGACGGGCATCTGAATGCCCTTATGCTCCCGCCAGCTTTCCGGCGTCCACTTCGCCGCCACTTTGAGTCTCCCAAAGATCATAAAATAGGGGCCGCACCTACGCGCAACCAGGGGCTAACGCAAGTTTATAGCGGCAGGGGCGCTCGCGGATTTCGATGGTTGCGCGGCCGGGAGGGCCCGCGTCATTTTTCGCAGGGATATTGTTCGTTCAGCGCCACGCTGACCAGGACGGATGCGGGCGCCTGCCGCTGATCGGGGTAGCGGGTGAGATAGGCGAGGACGATGCGCTTCACATCCTCTGCATTCAGTTGCGCGGGCCAGCAATTGGGCTTGGCGCGGCCGATGAAGACGTCCTTCTTGATGCCGTCCACCGCGCCGACGATGTAAGCGGTGCAGGCCAGCCCATATTCGGGCGCCTTGTTTCGGCACTTTGCAAGCAGGGTCGTGCCCGTTTCGAACATATAATTTTGAGCAGGTGCAGCAATGGGGATTGCCGCCATTCCACTGACCGCGATGAAAGCTGCCGTTGCGTATCTTAGCATGTGCGGAATCTGCCCGTTTTGGAGCGATCTGTCCAAACGAACGAACCTGCCCCGCGCACATCCTGCCTCAGATGGCGCCGCTTTGCCAGCGGACGAAAGGATAAGGCCCGCTGCCAGAAATCGCCCAGGCGGCGGGGACAAATCCGGAAATGTCGGGATTGGTCATTAATTCCTCCCTACGCGAAGCGTGGGGAGGGGGACCGCTCGCGAAGCGAGTGGTGGAGGGGAAATACGCAGGTCGTGCCCCGTTCCCCTCCACCATGCTTTGCATGGTCCCCCTCCCCATCTCCCGATGGGGAGGAATAAGAGCGTCCGCCAACCACTTAAATCACCCAGTTCGGTCCAATTAAATCACCCAGTCCGGTCCAAGTCCCCGCACGCAGGTAAAAATCAAGCCAGCGCCAACCGCCAGTCCCAGCGCAGCGGATCGCCGTCCATCACTTCCACCCCGCGCGCGATCAGGGTGTCGCGAATCTCGTCCGACAGGGCGAAGTCCTTTTCGGCGCGGGCGGCCTGGCGGCGGTCGAGTTCGGCTTCGATCTCTTCCGGCGCGATCTGCGCGTCCTTGGGCTGGATGCGCAGGTCAGCGCGGCCGATGGTCAGCAGGTCGAGGCCCAGCGCCTGATCGAACGCCGCAAGCAGGCAGAGCTTTTCGTCCACCGGCACCTTCTTCATGCCGATGGTTTCTTCCAGCAGGGGAAGCGCGCGGGGCGTCATCAGGTCATCGCTGATCGCCGCGTCGAACTGTTCGAGCAAGGGAGCGAGTTTGGGATGCAGATTGGCGCGCAGCCAGTCGAGGCGCGGCGACTGCCATGTCACGCCCTCGGCCCGCGCCTTCAGATTCTCCACGCCCATGACCAGGCGTTTCAGCCGGGTGAGCGCGGCGCTCACGCTCTCCGCGCTGAATTCCAGTTCGCTGCGATAATGGGCGCCCAGGCACAGCAGGCGATAGGCGAGCGGATGCACGCCCGCGTCGATCAGCGAGAAGAGGGTGGTGAAGCCGCCCTTCGACTTGCTCATCTTCCCCTGCCGGTCCACGAGGAAGTTGTTGTGCATCCACCAGCGGGCGCCGGTAAAACCCGCCGCCGCCGCGTCCGCTTCGCCGCAGCAGCCATGAAATGCCTGGTTCTGCGCGATCTCGTTGGGATGGTGGATTTCGCGATGGTCGATGCCGCCGGTGTGGATGTCGAACGGATGGCCCAGCCGCGCCTCGCTCATCACCGAGCATTCGAGGTGCCAGCCCGGCGCGCCCTTGCCCCAGGGGGAGTCCCATTCCATCTGCCGCTGCTCGCCCGGCGGGGACTTGCGCCATATGGCGAAGTCGCTGGGGTTGCGCTTGCCCGCGACCGGATCGATGCGGGCATGAGCCGCGTCGTCGCGCCCGCCGGCAAGCGCGCCATAATCAGGCACGCTGCTGCTGTCGAAATAAAGGCCGCTTTCCAGTTCGTAGCAATGGGCGGGCGCGATCTTCTCCGCAAAGGCGATCATCTGCGGCACATAGTCTGTGGCGACCGTCCATTCGCTGGGCGGGATGATGTTGAGGTCCGCGATGTTGCGCTTGAAGGCGTCGGTATAATGGGCCGCTATGTCCCAGATGCTCTTTGCCTGGGCGCGGGCGGCGGCCTCCATCTTGTCGTCCCCGGCGTCGGCGTCGCTGGTCAGGTGGCCGACATCGGTGATGTTGATGATGTGGGTGACGTCCAGCCCCTTCCACAGCAAGGTGCGGCGCAGCGTGTCGGTGAAGACATAAGCGCGCAGATTGCCGAGATGGGCGTAATTATAGACGGTCGGGCCGCAGCTGTAGACGCGGGCATGGTTCGGCTGGATCGGCGCGAAGGGTTCGACCGCGCGCGTCAGGCTGTTGAACAGCCGCAGGGGCGCGTCGGCATGCTGCTGCGCGGGGGTGAACTGGTCGCTCATGGGCGCAGCCATGCGGCGGTTCGGCCGGGGCGTCAACAGCCCTCGATATTTGTAACAAATTGTTGCTAATGGCCCCATCCCTTGCATTGGCGCGTTGGTCCACCAATATTGCCTGTGCGGGCCGGGCCCCTCTGGCGGTTGAATGCATGCGACATGCTCCAGCCGCGATGTCGGACCGCATCGAGTGTGCTCGGTGCAGGTTCGTGAGCGTTCGTCCCCCTTTGACCTCACGAAGACCGCGCCGGGCCACTCGATCCGTAACTTGCTTGTTTTGGATGGAGTTATAACGCCGTGAACAATCCCGTTCGTATGCCGGGCTATGGTGCGAGCCAGACGGCGCAGACCGATGCCGGGCTGCGCGCGCACATGCTGGGCGTTTTCCGCAATATGGGCATCGGCCTGGTCATCACCGGGCTGGTCGCCGCCTTCATCGGCAATACGCCGGTTCTGGCCGCCGCGATTTTCGGCACGCCGCTGAAGTGGGTGGCGATCTTCGCGCCCCTGGCCTTCGTCTTCTTCTTCAGCTTCCGCATCGAAAGGATGACGACGGCGGGCGCGCGCATGGCCTTCTACGCCTTTTCGGCGGTGATGGGCGTGTCGCTGGCCAGCATTTTCCTCGTCTTCACCGGCGGGTCGATCGCCCAGGCCTTCTTCTCCGCCGCCGTGATGTTCCTGGCGATGGCGCTGTGGGGTTATACCACCGGGCGCGACCTGTCGAAATTCGGGTCGTTCCTGATCATGGGCCTGATCGGCATATTGGTCGCCAGCCTGATCAACATCTTCATCGGCTCGTCCGCCATGCAGATGGTGATCTCGATCATCGGCGTGGTGGTCTTCACCGGCCTTACCGCCTGGGACGTGCAGCGCATCAAGTCGGAATATTTCGCCTATGCCGGCCATGAAGTCGCGCAGAAGATGCAGGTGATGGGCGCGCTGTCCCTGTACCTGAACTTCGTCAACCTGTTCCAGATGCTGCTCAGCCTGACCGGCGAGCGGGAGTAATCGGATGCGGGATCAGGCCGCGGTGTCGGCCATGCTCTGCCCGGTCTGTCATGTGGGCCTCTCCATGACCGACCGGCAGGGGGTGGAGATCGACTATTGCCCGCAATGCCGGGGCGTCTGGCTGGACCGGGGCGAGCTGGACAAGATCATCGAGCGTTCGGCGGGCGGGGTTCCTCCGCCCCAGCCAAGCTATCGCCCGGATCGCGACGACGGGCGATATTATCAGAAGAAGCGGAAGAAGAGCTTTCTGGAAGAGCTGTTCGACTGACGGAAAGCGGCCCGATTGCGGGCCGCTTTTTTTGTCGACCAATTCTGGCTTAGATTTCCGGAACGGCTATAAGAATCTCGGATTTCTGAGAGAGTTGCATGTCGGACAAGAATCTTGCGGTTGTTACCCCGGTGATATTGGCCGGAGGATCGGGGACGCGGTTGTGGCCACTGTCGCGCAAATCCTACCCCAAGCAGTTCGTGCCGCTGCTGGGCGAGCAGACGCTGTTCCGCTCCGTCGTGGCGCGCTTGTCCGGCGAGGGAGAGGGTTTCGCCTTCGCCCGGCCGGTCGTGCTGACCAACGCGACCTTCCGCTTCATCGTCGCCGAGCAACTGGCGCAGGAAGACACCGACCCGCGAGCGATCATCATCGAGCCTTCGGTGCGCAACACCGCGCCCGCCATATTGGCGGCGGCGCTGCATCTGGCGGCGGGCGATCCGGAAGCGGTGATGCTGGTCGCGCCCTCCGATCATGTGGTGCCCGATGCGGAGGCCTTTCGCGCGGCGGTGAGCCAGGGTCTGGCGGCGGCGCGCTCGGGCGATCTGGTGACCTTCGGCATCCAGCCGACGCGGCCGGAGACGGGCTATGGCTATCTGCAGGTCGTCGCCCGGCCGGATGGGTCGGGACAGCCGATCAAGCTGGCCCGTTTCGTGGAGAAGCCGAATGCGGCGCGGGCGCAGGAGATGCTGGCGAGCGGCGATCACCTCTGGAATGCGGGGATTTTCCTGTTCGCGGCGAAGGATCTCATCGCCGCCTTCGAGGCGCTTGCGCCCGACGTGCTGGCGGCGGTGCGGCCTGCCGTGGCTGCCGCCGAGGGCGATCTGGGCTTCCTGCGGCTGTCGGCGGAGGCCTGGGACGCCGCGCCCGACATCTCCATCGACTATGCGATCATGGAACGGGCGGGCAATCTGTCGGTCGTCCCCTATGATTCCGGCTGGTCGGACCTTGGCGGCTGGGACGCGGTGTGGAGCCATGCCGGGCCGGACGCGGCGGGCGTGACGGTGGGCGGCGGGGCGACGGCCATCGATTGCAGCGATACGCTGCTGCGCTCCGACAGCGACGGGATGGAACTGGTCGGCATCGGCCTCAGCAACATCATCGCGGTGGCGATGAACGATGCGGTGCTGATCGCGGACAAGTCGCGGGCGCAGGACGTGAAGCTGGCGGTCGAGGCGCTCAAGAAAAAGGGCGCGGTGCAGGCGGAGAGTTTCCCCAAGGATCACCGGCCCTGGGGCTGGGTGGAAGGCTTGCTTGCCGGTGAGCGGTTCCAGGTGAAGCGGATCGTGGTGCAGCCGGGGCAATCCTTGAGCCTGCAAAGCCATTTCCATCGGTCGGAGCATTGGATCGTCGTCGAGGGCACGGCCAAGGTCACGGTGGGAGACGAAGTGACGTTGCTGACGGAGAACCAGTCGCTTTACGTGCCTGCCGGGGCGAAGCATCGGGTGGAGAATCCGGGGAAGATCCCGGTGGTGTTCATCGAGGTGCAGACGGGCACATATCTGGGCGAGGACGATATCGTGCGGTATGAGGATCGCTACGCGCGGGGTTGAGGGGAGAGAGATTTTATAACTGAATGTCCATCGGCCCTAGGCAGTGCGGACAAATTAAGAACGTCGGAAATTGGCCAATAGCTGACATCATTTACCGTCACCCCGGACTTGATCCGGGGTCCCGCTTTCTTTCTGAGTCCGCGCCCAGCCCAAGGCAGCGGGACCCCGGATCAAGTCCGGGGTGACGAATAGGGGGAACGTCCGCTCTCCACCCAAAATCGTTCGGTCCGGCGGATCTCTTAAATTTGTCCGCGCTGCCTAATGCGCCGCCCCCCAACTCGAACCATGGCCGATCTCTACCCCCAGCGGCACGCTCAGCTTCACGATCGGCTCCGCCGCGCCCTCCATGACGCGCCGGATCACCGCGCCGGCATGCTCCACATCGCCCTCCGGCAGTTCGAAGACCAGTTCGTCATGCACCTGCAGCAGCATCTCGACCTGGTGCAGCCCTTCGGCCGCCAGCGCCGGTCCCATGCGGGCCATGGCGCGCTTGATGATGTCGGCGCTGGTGCCCTGGATCGGGGCGTTGATCGCGGCGCGCTCCGCGCCCTGGCGTTCGTGCTGGACCGGCGCCTTGATGCGCGGGAACCATGTCTTCCGCCCGAACAGCGTCTCCGTATAGCCCCTTGAACGCGCCTTTTCGATGGTGTCGGTGATGTAGAGGCTGATGCCGGGGAAACGCTCATAATAGCGGCTGATCATGTCCTGCGCTTCGTCGGCGCTGATCTCCAGCCGACCGGCCAGGCCCCAGCGGCTGATGCCGTAGAGGATCGCGAAATTGATCGTCTTGGCCCGGCCTCGCGTGTCGCGGTTGACCTCCCCGAACAATTGCTGGGCGGTGGCGGCGTGAATGTCCTCGCCATTGGCGAACGCCTCCTTCAACGCGGGCACGTCCGCCATGTGCGCGGCCAGGCGCAGTTCGATCTGGCTATAGTCCGCCGCCAGGATGACATTGCCCGGCTCCGCGACGAAGGCGTGGCGGATCTGGCGGCCCACTTCGGTGCGGATCGGGATGTTCTGGAGATTGGGGTCGGTCGACGACAGGCGGCCGGTCTGCGCGCCGGACAGGCTGTAGCTGGTATGGACCCGGCCGCTATCCTTGTTGATCTGGGCCTGGAGCGCGTCGGTATAGGTCGATTTGAGCTTGGAAAGCTGCCGCCAGTCCAGCACCTTGCCCGCGATCTCCGCGCCCTGGGCCTTCAATTGCTCCAATATGGTGACGTCGGTCGAATAGGCGCCGGACTTGCCCTTCCTGCCGCCCTTGTAACCCATTTTGTCGAACAGGATCGCGCCCAGTTGCTGCGTCGATCCGATGGCGAAGGGCTGGCCGGCCAGCGCGTGGATTTCCTCCTCCAGCGCCGCGATTCCGGCGGTGAACTCGGCGGAGAGGCGGGAGAGCGCCTCGCGGTCGACCTTGATGCCCTCATGCTCCATCTTCGCGATCACGCCGACGAGCGGCCGGTCGACCAGTTCGTAGACGCGGGTCGCGCCCTCATTGGCGATGCGGCTCTTGAACAGCCTCCACAGGCGCAGCGTGACGTCCGCATCCTCGGCGGCATATTCGGTCGCCTTGTCGAGCGGGACTTCGGCGAAGCTGATCTGGCTCTTGCCGGTGCCGCACACATCCTTGAAGCTGATGCAGACATGGTTGAGGTGGACCCTGGCCGCCTCGTCCATGCCGTGGCCCGCCAGGCTCTGCCCGGCGTCGAGGTCGAAGCTCATGACGATGGTGTCGTCATAGGGGGCGATCTCTATCCCGTGGCGGCGCAGGACCGTGATGTCATATTTCAGATTCTGGCCGATCTTGAGGACGCTGTCGTCCTCCAGCAGCGGCTTGAGTTTCGCGAGGACCAGCGGGAGGGGAAGCTGGTCGGGCTTTTCCGCGAACATGTCCTTGCCGCCATGGCCGACGGGTATGTAGCAGGCGGCGTTCGGCCCGACGGCCAGGCTCACCCCGACCAGCGCGCAGGACACGCAGTCCAGCATGTCGGTCTCCGTATCGACGGCGACCAGCCCTTCGGCATGGGCGGCGGCAATCCAGCGGTCCAGCGCCTCCTCCGTCACCACGGTTTCGTAGAGGCTGCGGTCGATCGGCGGTTCTTCCTCCAGCACCGGGGCGGAGGGGGCGGTGGCTTCGGTGACGGCGGCCGCCGCGGTCGCGACCGCCACGGCGGCGGCGGGCGCGCCGGCGCGGGCGAGCAGCGACTTGAACCCATGATGCTCAAGGAAGGCCTGCAATGGCTCCAGCGGAATGCCCTTCAGGGTCAGGTCGTCCAGCGGTTCGGGCAGGTCCATGCCGTCATGCAGCGCCACCAGCCTGCGCGACAGGCGGGCCATGTCGGCATGTTCGATCAGGTTTTCCTGCATCTTCGACTTCTTCATGTGCGGCGCGGCTTCCAGCGCCGCTTCCAGCCCGCCATATTCGGTGATCAGCTTGGCGGCGGTCTTGGGACCGATGCCGGGGACGCCGGGGACATTGTCGACGCTGTCCCCCATCAGCGCCAGCACGTCGCCCAATTGTTCGGGCCGGACGCCGAACTTGGTCATCACATAATCCGCGCCGCGCCGCTCATTCTTCATCGTGTCGTACATGTCGACGCCGGGCTGGATCAGCTGCATCAGATCCTTGTCGGAACTGACGATGGTGACGTGCCAGCCCTGCGCGACGGCGGCCTTGGTATAGCTGGCGATGATGTCGTCCGCTTCGAACCCCGCTTCCTCGATGCAGGGGAGGGAGAAAGCGCGGGTTGCGTCGCGGATCATCGGGAACTGCGGGACCAGATCCTCTGGCGGCGGCGGGCGGTTCGCCTTGTAGGCGTCGTACATGTCGTTGCGGAAGGTGTGGCTGCCCTTGTCCAGCACCACCGCCAGATGGGTCGGGCCTTCCGCCTTGCCCAGTTCGTCGGCCAGCTTCCAGAGCATGGTGGTATAGCCATAGACCGCGCCGACCGGCTGCCCATGCCTGTTGGTGAGCGGCGGAAGCTGGTGATAGGCGCGGAAGATATAGCCGCTGCCGTCGACGAGATAGAGATGATTCTGGGCCATGGAGGCAGGGGATAGCGGGTTAGGGCGCGGGCCTCCAGTGGGCTTGTCGGTGTAGGAGGCGTGTTGCCGGCTCGCGGCCGGGATGAAGCGGCAAAAAGGGCAGAAACCGGCCATTTTCGGCCCGAAGTTCACAGCATATGCGCGCGCGTGCCCGGGCGCGCGTAGGCGTGAAGCGGAATGCATCGGACATTTCAAAGAGGCGGGCGGGATAAGCTGGTTGGGGTGGTGTAGGACAGGCTGAATTGGGGCGTGTTGGAGAAATAGGATGTTTTTTGCGTGACCCGTGGTTTTTGGGTGACGCGTGATTGTCGGCTTGTCGTTCAGGATTGGGGAGCAAGTTGCGATCTAGCTGGGGGCTGACCTTGGGGCCTCTTTTTTCAGTCGGATGTGATTCATCAAAACAGCGGGACCCCGGGTCAAGCCCGGGGTGACGAAAAGGCGAGGGCCTGGGAACGACGATCGTGGTCATTAAGGCCTTCGCTGAAGCCTGTTAATGATAAATCCTGCTGCGCTCGCGGTGAGGACGATTGCAGCCGCCACCACCAGTATGCGGCCGGTAGCTATTTCATGGATGCATTCTTCACTGTTGCAGTGGGAAATACGGAAATTCATCAGGTTGTAAGCGAGAAAACCCAATATGGCCGCTATACCGCAGCCATATATGCGCCCGATGACGGGAGAGCGGTGACTGACATTCTTCATCATGCCTCCTCTTGGATAACGGCCGGTCGGGAACCACCTTTCACAGCGCCGCCGCCGTCGTCACCCCGGGCTTGACCCGGGGTCCCGCTGTCTTTCAGGCGAGCAGGTGGAACAGGTCCTGCCAGTCGGGATTGGCGCGTTCGATCAGGTCGAACTTCCATTCCCGGCGCCAGCGCTTGACGCGTTTTTCATGTTCTATGCAGCGTGTGATGTCGTCGCTCCGCTCAGCCCAGACGAGGCGGTTCAGGCCATATCTTGCGCAGAAGTCGGAACCGTTGCCGGAGCGGTGTTGGTGGATGCGAGCGGGCAGGTCTGAGGTTACGCCCACATATATCGTGCCGCGATAGCGGTCGGACATGATGTAGACCCAGCCGCCTTTTTCTTTTCGCTCCATGCATTGTGCATTGAAGAAGCGGGACCCCGGGTCAAGCCCCGGGGTGACGAACGGGGTGGGGTTAGAGAACTTCGCTGGCCCGTTCCGGGGGGCGGGCGATGACGGCGCCTTTGTTCGTGATGACGATGGCGCGTTCGATCAGGATGGGGTGCTGCGCCATCGCGTCGAGGACCGCCTTGTCGTCCGATAGGTCGAGGCCGATTTCCTTCACCACGCCCTCGCCCCTGCGGACAGCCTCCGACGGGCGAACCCCCGCCTTTTTCAGCACCGCCTCGATCTCGGCGCGGCTGGGCGGGGTCTTCAAATATTCGACGACATCCACCTCAACCCCCGGCGCGGCTTCAAGGATCGCCAGCGCGGCCCTCGATTTCGAGCAGCGGGGGTTGTGCCAGATGGTGGCCTTCACGCCTGCTCGTCCTTCGCCAACCAATCCTCCAGCCACTTGATCGTATAGTCGCCGTTGAGGAAGTCCGGGTCGGTCAGCAGCTTCTGGTGGAGCGGGATCGTGGTCTTCATGCCCTCGATCACATATTCCTCCAGCGCGCGGCGCAGGCGCATGATCGCGCCTTCGCGGGTGCGGCCATAGACGATCAGCTTGCCGATCATGCTGTCATAATAGGGCGGCACCTTATAGCCCTGGTACAGCCCGCTATCGACGCGGACGTGCATGCCGCCCGGCACATGATAGCTGGTGACGGTGCCCGGCGATGGCGCGAAGGTCCGGGGATCCTCCGCATTGATGCGGCATTCGATGGCGTGGCCGGTGAAGCGCAGGTCTTCCTGCTCGACCGAGAGCGGCTTGCCCTCCGCCACGCGGATCTGTTCGCGGACGAGATCGACGCCGGTGATCATCTCCGTCACCGGATGCTCCACCTGCAGGCGGGTGTTCATCTCGATGAAGTAGAATTCGCCGTCTTCCCACAGGAATTCGATGGTGCCCGCGCCGCGATAGCCCATGTCGGCCATCGCCTTGCGCACCACTTCACCCATCCGGTCGCGCTCGGCGGCGGAGAGGACGGGGGAGGGGGCTTCCTCCAGCACCTTCTGGTGGCGGCGCTGGAGCGAGCAGTCCCGCTCGCCCAGGTGAATGGCGTTGCCGTTGCCGTCGCCGAAGACCTGGAATTCAATATGCCGGGGATTGCCCAGATATTTTTCCATATAGACGGTGTCGTCGCCGAAGGCGGCCTTCGCCTCGCTGCCCGCCTGCTTCATCAGCGTTTCGAGCTGGTCTTCGCTGGGCACGACCTTCATGCCGCGCCCGCCGCCGCCCGAAGCCGCCTTGATGAGGACGGGATAGCCGATCCTGGCGGCGATTTCCTTCGCTTCCGCGATGTCGGAAATCGCGCCGTCGGAGCCGGGAACCAGCGGCAGGCCGAGCGCGCCGGCGGTGCGCTTCGCCTCCACCTTGTCGCCCATGATGCGGATATGTTCGGGCTTCGGCCCCACGAAGGCGAGGTTGTGTGCCTCCACGATCTCCGCGAACTGGGCGTTTTCCGACAGGAAGCCATAGCCCGGATGGATCGCGTCCGCGCCGGAGATTTCGGCGGCGGAGATGATCGCGGCGATGTTGAGATAGCTGTCCTTGGCCGCGGGAGGCCCGATGCAGATCGCCTCGTCGGCCAGGCGCACATGCATGGCGTCGGCGTCGGCGGTGGAATGGACCGCCACCGTCTTGATGCCCATTTCATGGCAGGCGCGGTGGATGCGGAGCGCGATCTCGCCCCGGTTCGCGATCAGCAGCTTTTCGATGGCCATGGGTTGCGCGGCCTTATTCGATGACGATCAGCGGCTGGTCATATTCGACCGGCTGGCCGTTATCGACCAGCACGGCCTTGACCGTGCCGGCATGGGGCGCGGTGATGGCGTTCATGACCTTCATGGCTTCGACGATCAGCACGGTGTCGCCCGCCTTCACGGTCGAACCGACGGCGGCATAGGGCGCAGCGCCCGGTTCGGCGGCGAGATAGGCGGTGCCCACGATGGGCGAGCGGATGGCGTTGGCGGCCACGGCCGGGGCGGCGGCTTCGGCCGGAGCTGGGGCGGCGGCCGGCGCGGCCGTGGCGACCGGAGCGGCGGCGACGGGCGGGGGCGCATAGGTGACGGCGCCGCCGCCCACCTTGCGCGCGACGCGTATCTTGCGGTCGCCGTCCTCCACCTCGATTTCCGTCAGGTTGGTGTCGTCGAGCAGCGCGGCGAGATCGCGCACCAATTGTACGTCCACCTGCATTGCGCCCTTTTCAGCCTTGTCGTTCATTTTCAGTCCCTGGACGGTGAATTTCGTGTTCCGATGCCCGCGCCTATGCGCATTTGCGCCGGAGCGCAACTTATGTGCGTCGAGCTACAGTTCGAGCGCCGCCTCCAGCGCGAGCATGTAGGACAGGGCGCCGAAGCCCGCGATGGTCCCCTTCGCCGCCATGCCGACATAGCTTCTGTGGCGGAATTCCTCGCGCCGGTGGGGGTTGGAGAGGTGGACCTCTATCACCGGGACTGCGATGGCCTTGATCGCGTCGTGCAGCGCGATGGAGCTGTGGGTGAGGCCGGCGGCGTTGAGGATGACGGCGTGCGCGCCCTCCGCATGCGCCTCCTGCAGCCAGTCGACCAGATGGCCTTCATGGTTGGACTGGCGGAAATCGATCTCCACATGGGCGCGGTTGGCGGCGTCCTCCATCCGCTCGGCAATGTCGTCCAGCGTGTCATAGCCGTAGATTTCCGGCTCGCGCGTGCCCAGCATGTTGATGTTGGGACCGTTCAACACATAGATTTTGCGCGCCTCGGCCATGGCAGTCCCCCTTTAGGTTGCGACCGGGGCGTGTCCGCCCCTATATGCGCCGTGATCTTTAGCCCTTCGTGTCGCGCCAAGTCGAGACACGTTATTTGACAGGACAGAGCATTGCACGTCGACGGAACCGTATCGATCCAAATCAACGGTGAGCATCGCCGCGTCCGGGCCGGCATGACGCTGGCGGAACTGGCGAGCGAACTGGGCTTCGCGCCGGAGAAGGTGGCGGTGGAACGCAATCTGGCGGTGGTGCCGCGCTCCACCCTGGCGCAGGTGCGCGTCGAGGATGGCGACGAGCTGGAGATCGTGCATTTCGTGGGCGGCGGCGACCATCCGGTCGCGGGGGACGGCGACGTCCTGGTGACGGATGCGGATAGCTGGACGGTGGCGGGCAAGACTTTTCGCTCGCGGCTGATCGTCGGCACGGGGAAATACAAGGATTTCGAGCAGAATGCGGCGGCGGTCGCGGCTTCGGGGGCGGAAATCGTCACCGTGGCGGTGCGGCGCGTCAATGTGTCGGACCCCAAGGCGCCGATGCTCACCGACTTCATTGACCCGAAGAAGATCACTTATCTGCCCAATACGGCGGGCTGCTATACCGGCGAGGAAGCGATCCGCACGCTGCGGCTGGCGCGGGAGGCGGGCGGCTGGGATCTGGTGAAGCTGGAAGTGCTGGGCGAGGCGCGGACGCTCTATCCCGACATGGTCGAAACGCTGCGGGCGACGGAGATTCTCGCCAAGGAGGGCTTCAAGCCCATGGTCTACTGCGTGGACGACCCGATCGCGGCCAAGCGGCTGGAGAATGCGGGCGCGGTGGCGATCATGCCGCTGGGCGCGCCGATCGGGTCGGGGCTGGGCATCCAGAACCGCGTGACGATAAGGCTGATCGTGGAGGGGACCAGGCTGCCGGTGCTGGTTGATGCGGGCGTGGGCACGGCATCGGAGGCGGCGGAGGCGATGGAACTGGGCTGCACCGGCGTCCTCATGAACACCGCCATTGCCGAGGCGAAGAACCCGGTGCTGATGGCCGCGGCGATGAAGGCGGGGGTCGAGGCCGGGCGCATGGCCTATCGCGCCGGGCGGATGGGCAAGCGCATGTATGCCGACCCGTCCAGTCCGCTCGCAGGGTTGATCTAAAGCTTCGGGGGCGAGCCCAGATCGAGTTCTGTCGCCCGGTCGAAAATGGTGAGGACGAGCGGATCGGACTCCGCCGCGCGCACCGCGACCCGGAATTCGACCGATGGCATGGCCGGGGCGCCCGGTATCGGCACCAGCGTGCCGTCGGCCATATGCTGGCGGACCATGGGATGCGGGAAAATGCCGATGCCGCCGCCTTCCAGCGCGATGTCGATCATCGTGCGCATATTGTTGCACAGGTTCACTGAGCGCCAGCCAAGGTCGGACGCGGCAATCGCCTCCTTCATGATATTATAGAGCGGCGACAGGCTGGACAGGGACCAGATGGGCATTTTCGCTGTGTCGGGGGCGTCGGCGGGTATCTTCCGCATCGCGGCCACGGTGGCGGGGCTGGCCAGCCACAGCAGGCCGACATCGCCGATGGGCGCTGTGCGCAGCATGGGATGGGCGATCCGCCCCGCGGCGAAGGCGATGTCGGTTCGCCCGGCGATAAGCTGCTGGATCAGGTCGGCGGTAAGGGCGATCTCCACGTCCAGCGAGACGCGGGGCAAATCCCGGTTCAGCACGGCAACGAAGCCGGGCAGGCAACTGGCCGCCGCTATCTCGCCCGCGCCGATGCGCACCACGCCGGTCGCGCCTGCAATGTCGCTGCATCCCATCAACACGCCCTGGAATCGCGCCCAGAGCGGTTCGCTTTCGCGGACCAGTTCGCGCCCTGCCGGGGTCAGGGTCATTGTCCGCCCCTCCCGTCGGAAAAGCACGGTTCCCAGATGATTTTCCAGTTCCCGCACGCGCGCGGAAATGGCAGGTTGCGTCGTGTTCAATCGTTCCGCCGCAGCGGCAAAGGTGCCCAGCCGCGCGATCCAGAGCAACGTTTCAAGATGGTAGAAAGCAATCCGATTGATAGACATCGCTTGTGCATAACGCAAAAAACAAATCATTAGTATTGATGATTTAACGTGCCTAAGACGGCGATGATTGGGAAAGGAAGGACGCAGATGGTCGAGAAGCTTTACCCTGACGCCGCGTCGGCGCTGGACGGACTGCTGTTCGATGGAATGCATCTGTGCGCGGGCGGTTTTGGCCTGTGCGGCATTCCTGAAAGGCTGATCGATGCGATCCGCGATTCGGGGGTGAAGGATCTGACCATCGCCTCCAACAACGCCGGGATCGACGGCGAGGGGCTGGGCAAGCTGCTGCGCACGCGGCAGGTGAAGAAGATGATCTCCAGCTATGTGGGTGAGAACAAGGAGTTCGAGCGGCAATATCTGGCCGGGGAGCTGGAGGTCGAGTTCTGCCCCCAGGGCACGCTGGCGGAGCGTTGCCGGGCGGGCGGCGCGGGCATTCCGGGCTTCTACACCAGGACCGGCGTCGGCACCGCCGTGGCCGAGGGCAAGGAGGTCAGGAGCTTCGACGGGCAGGATTATATATTGGAGCGCGGCATCTTCGCCGATGTGGCGATCGTCAAGGGCTGGAAGGCCGACGAGAGCGGCAACCTCATCTTCCGCAAGACGGCGCGCAATTTCAACCAGCCCATGGCGACGGCGGCGAAGGTCTGCGTGGCGGAAGTGGAGGAGGTGGTGCCGACCGGCAGCCTCGATCCCGATGCGATCCATCTGCCCGGCATCTACGTCAAGCGCATGATCGTGGGCGCGCCCTATGACAAGAAGATCGAGTTCCGCACCGTCCGCCAGAGGGAGGCCGCATAATGCCCTGGACCCGTGACGAGATGGCCGCCCGCGCCGCGATGGAACTGAAGGACGGCTTCTACGTGAACCTGGGCATCGGCATTCCGACGCTGGTGGCGAACCATATTCCGGCAGGCGTGGAAGTCACGCTGCAGTCGGAGAACGGCATGCTGGGCATCGGCCCCTTTCCCTATGAGGGGGAGGAGGACGCCGACCTCATCAATGCGGGCAAGCAGACGATCAGCGAATTGCCGCAAAGCTGCTATTTCTCCAGCGCGGACAGCTTCGCCATGATCCGGGGCGGGCATATCGACCTCACCGTGCTGGGCGCGATGGAGGTTTCGGAGAATGGCGACATCGCCAACTGGATGATCCCCGGCAAGATGATCAAGGGCATGGGCGGCGCGATGGACCTGGTCGCGGGCGTCAAGAAGATCATCGTCGTCATGGAGCACACGTCCAAGGACGGCAGCCCCAAGTTCATTCCGGCCTGCACCCTGCCGCTGACCGGCAGGAATGCGGTCGACATGATCGTCACCGACCTTTGCGTCTTCCAGCGGCCCGACCATGACAGCCCGTTTAGATTGGTCGAACTTGCTCCGGGCGTGACGGCGGAGGAAGTCGCCGCTAAGACAAGCGCGCATTATCTGGCTTAGAGCGGAGATCCGAGCGAATCGGATCGCCGCTCCAGGTCCTTGTTCACCGCGATTTCCCGGCCGGCATCCAGTCCGGTCGCATGGAAATCGCTCCGGGGAAGCACGATGAGCCTTGAGGGCACTTATGACGAGGGCAATGTCTTTGCCCTGATCCTGGCAGGGAAAATCCCGTCGACCAGGCTTTATGAGGACGAGCATACATATGCCTTCCTCGACATCCAGCCGCAGTCCAGGGGGCACAGCCTGGTCATTTCCAAATGGTCGAAGGCGCGCAACATATTGGAAGTCGAGGATGAAGCGCTGGCGCAGGTGATGGCGACAGTGAAGAAGGTTGCCAACGCCACCCGCAGGGCGCTGGACCCCGACGGCATCCATGTCGCGCAGTTCAACGGCGCGCCGGCCGGGCAGACCGTGTTCCACCTGCATTTCCATATCGTGCCCCGCTGGGAGGGGCAGCCGCGCGGCTTCGTCGCCCATGCGCAGGGCGATTTTGCCGATCCGGAGGAATTGCGGAAGCTGGCCGAAGAGATTTGCGCCCAGTTCTGATGCGCCAGACCGTCGTGAAAGCGCCCTGACATGGCGCTCAAGCCCTTCAAGGCCCCCGGCGCGCGGCTGGCGCTGCGCGCCAAGCGGGAAAGCCGGCGCTTCGTCGGCGGCAGCCGGTCGGCGGAGATCGTTCTCGACATCTCGCGGCTGCTCTCCCGCAGTTTCCACGCCGCGCCGACCGGGATCGACCGGGTCGAGTTCACCTATGCCCGCGAACTGCTGGAGCGGATGCCGGACCGGCTGGCCTTCGCCGCCGTGCATCCGGCGGGCGGCTATTACGGGCGGCTGAAGGATGCGGCGGTGCGCCAGTTCCTGGCCTTCACCGCGGCGCGCTGGCGCAATGTGGAGCAGGTGGACGAGCGGGAGAGCAAGGCGGCCGTGATCCGCCACCTGATCGCGCTGCGCCCGCGCCCGGTGCCCGCGGCGCGGGGGCCGCGCATCTATCTGCAGGTGTCGCCCCATCATCTGGACGACGCCGATCAGGTCGGCGCGATCCTGCGGGCGGAGGGGGCGCGCTTCGTGACGCTGGTGCATGACGTCATTCCGCTGACCCATCCCGAATTCGCCCGGCCGCAGGGCGCGCAGGAGCATCTGAAGCGGGTGCGGACCATTGACCGCTATGCCGACGGCATCATCGGCAACAGCCAGGCGACCATCGACGCGCTGGCGCCGCATCTCAAGCGCGGGCTGGAGGGGCGGACGATCCGGGTGGCGCATTTCGGCGCCGACGCGCCCGACATGGTGGTGGCGGGCGGCCATGACGTGCCCGATCGGCCCTATTTCGTCTATATCTCGACCATCGAGCCGCGGAAGAACCATCTGCTGCTGCTCAACATCTGGCGGCGGCTGGTGGAGAGATGGGGCGACCAGGCGCCGGTGCTGGTGCTGATCGGGCGGCGCGGCTGGGAAAATGAGAATGTCGTCGACATGCTGGAGCGGGCGGAAATCCTGCGCGGCCATGTGATCGAGGCGGGCAGCGTGCCGGACAATGAGATGAACGCGCTGGTCGCCGGGGCGCGGGCGATGCTGATGCCCTCCTTCGAGGAAGGCTATGGCATGCCGGTGATCGAGACGCTGTCGGCGGGCGTGCCGGTGATCTGCAGCGACATCGTCGCGCATCGGGAGGTGGGCGGCGACGCGCCGGATTATCTCGACCCGCTGGACGGCCTGGGCTGGCTGAGGGCCATAGAGGCGTACAGCAGGGCGGATTCGCCCGAACGCGCGGCGCAGCTTGCCCGGATCGCGGCGTGGCGGGCGCCGACATGGGGGGATTATTTCGACATCGTCGCCGGCATGCTGGACGAAATGACGGTTCGCGCTTCCGCTTGACGTCCCTGTGCCGGGCGATCACAGAAGCTGTTGTATGGATTGCGTTTTCGAATGGCTGAAGCGTCGCTCCATTCGCGCTAATATAGTCGTGACAGGGGACGGCTTTTCAACGTGAACGCGACTCCATTCCTGCGCTCGCCCCCCTTTCCAGGCATCGCCCCCGCGACGGCGGCGATCAGCCGCATGCGGCGCGACGGCGAAGCGCCCGCCACCGTTTCCGACGCCGTGCTGGACGCCGTCGCCGAGGCGCGGGTCGGCGGCATATTCTGGGGTCATCGGCCCGCCGGCATCAGGCTGGTCGCGCGGGCGGGCGTGGCCGTCCCGCAGGCCATGTTGGACGGGCTGGCGCGGCGGGAAATCGGCATGGTGGGGAAGGCGCGGCGCGGCGCGGACTCCGTCCCCGGCCCCTTCCCCGACCCCGGTCATGCCTTGCCGGAACCGACCGACCTCTGGACGCTGGTCGCGGGCGCGGCCTCCGTGCATGCGGAGGCGGGCGACGAGCTGGCGATCATCGCCGGGCTGCTGCACGTGCCGGTCTTCGGCGCGGACGGGGTCGCCATCGAGCCGGCGGTCCTGCGCGACGGCGCCCGTGCCGCGCTGGCGGCGGCGACCTATCGCGACTGTTTCAGCGGCGAGGACGCCGATGCCGCTCAGGCCGTGGCCCAACTGGCCGATTGGCGGCGGCATCTGGACGGCAATCACGGCATCGCGGCGGCCAGCGGCATGGCCTGGTGGAAGCGGGAGGCGATCCGGCGGTTCCTGTGGGACGGCGTGCGGTCGCCGCCCTTCCTGCCGGAGCACAGGGGCCTGCGGCGGGCCGCCCGGCAGGGAGGCGCGCTTGCGGTCTGGCCGTCGCGCGTGACGCCCGGCACCATGGAGGATGCGCGTCGGCAGGGCGTGACCGTCGCCCGGGTGGAGGATGGCTTCCTGCGGTCGAAGGGGCTGGGCGCGGCGCTGCATCCGCCCGGATCGGTAGTGATCGACCGGGCGGGCATCTATTATGACGCGCGCTCGCCCAGCGACATGGAGGCGCTGCTGGCGAGCTGCGTCTTCACCCCCGCGCTGGAACGGCGGGCGGCGCGCCTGCGGGCGAGGATATGCGCTTCGGGCGTCACCAAATATGGCAGGGAGGGGGGGCGGATGATCGGCCTGCCCCAGGGCCGCCGCACCGTGCTGGCGGTCGGGCAGGTCGAGGACGATCTGTCGGTGGAATATGGCGGCGCGGGGGTGACGGGCAATCTCGACCTGCTGAAGCGCGTGCGCGGGGCCGAGCCGGACGCCCATATCGTCTATCGCCCGCATCCCGACGTGCAGGCGGGCCTGCGCAGGGGGCATCTGAGCGATGCCGCGGTGCTGGAGCAGGCCGACGCCATCGACACCGGGTCGCCGCTGATGGAACTGGTGCAGGCGGTGGACGAGGTCCATGTCCTCTCCTCCCTCACCGGGTTCGAGGCGCTGATGCGCGGGCGGCCGGTGACGGTCCACGGCATGCCCTTCTACGCCGGCTGGGGGCTGACCCGCGACCTGGCGGCGGCCAATGGACGGCGCGGGCGTCGGCTCTCCCTGGATCAGCTTGTCGCCGGGGCCTTGATTCTCTATCCACGCTATCTGGACCCGGTCACGCGCTTGCCCTGCGGACCTGAAATCATGGTCGAACGTTTGGCAAGCGGGGCGCCGGCCCCGGTGTCATGGTTGATTCGACTGCGGACTTTACAGGGGAAGTTGCAGAGATTTATGACTTTGTCCGCCGAGTATTTCCATGGTTGACGCCCAGGCCAGAACCTTTCTCTTCCTCCAGGGACCGCATGGGCCCTTTTTCGCCATGCTGGCGGAGGCGCTGAGGGCGCGGGGGCACCGGGCGCTGCGCATCAACATCAATGGCGGCGACAAGGTGGACTGGCCGGGCGAGGGCGCGACCGACTATCGCGGGACGTTCCGCAACTGGCCGATCTTCTTCGACGACCATATCGTCCATCATGGCGTGACGGACCTGATCCTCTATGGCGACTGCCGCCCCTATCATGCCTCCGCCCACAAGATGGCGCGGCTGCGCAACCTGCGCGTCCATGTGGTGGAGGAAGGCTATATCCGCCCCGATTTCCTGACGCTCCAGGAGGATGGGGTGAACGGCAACTCGACCCTGCCGCTCGACCCCGAATGGTATCTGGAGCAGGCCAGGGCGCTGCCGCCGGAGGATAATGGGCGGGAACCGCAAATCCCCTCCACCTTCCGGCAGCGGGCCTTCAACACCGGGCGCAACGGCATGGCGTCGGCGCTGATGCGGCCCGCCTTTCCCTTCTATCGCACGCACCGGCCCAACAGCTTCCTGTGGGAGACGGTCGGCTGGTTCAAGAAGCTGAACCTGCGCCAGGCGGAACGCGGCAAGTCGCGGGAGCAGTGGTCGGCGGTGTGCGACCGGCCCTATTTCGC
The DNA here is from genome assembly GCF_000264945.2 of Sphingobium indicum B90A. Taxonomy (NCBI): domain Bacteria; kingdom Pseudomonadati; phylum Pseudomonadota; class Alphaproteobacteria; order Sphingomonadales; family Sphingobiaceae; genus Sphingobium; species Sphingobium indicum. The sequence continues at coordinate 2,817,989 of NZ_CP013070.1, read as the reverse complement.
TCTGCCGCTCCAGCTCGATTCCGACTATCAGATCCGCGTCCATTCGCCCTTCGGCACGATGCGCGCCGCCTTGCGCTTCGTGATCAAGAGCTTCGCCGCCCATGCGCCCGCCAACACCGCCCTGGTGGTGAAGCGCCATCCGCTCGATCCCGGACTGGTCGCCTGGGGCCGGCTGACGCGGCGGCTGGCGGCGCAATATGGCGTCGCGGACCGGGTCTTCTACCTGGCGGACTGGGACATTGCCGAAGTCGTCGACAGGTCGCTGGGCGTGGTGACGGTCAACAGCACGGTGGGCACGCTGGCGCTCAACGCCGGAAAGCCGGTGGTCGTGCTGGGCCATGCGGTCTACAAGGTGCCGGGCGTGGTGCACAGGCGTTCGCTCGACGAATTCTGGTCCGCGCCGGGCGCGCCCGACATGGCGCTCTATTCCGCCTTCCGCCGGGTGCTGATCGACCGTTGCCTGATCCGGGGCGGCCTGCTGAGCGAGGAAGGGCTGCGGATGCTGGTGGACAATGCCGTGGAGCGGCTGACCCGTCCCGCCCCTTCGCGGGCCGAGCCGCGGCTGGTCCATGATCGTCGGCCCGCCCGGGCAGCCCAGCGCTAGGGGCGCGTGCCGCAGCAGGACGATCCGCCCGGCCCGCTGGCGCCTTTGGCCTCCGGCGCGAGTTCGCGCGTCTGGCGCGTGGACGAGGGGCGCGTGGCCAAGATATTCCACGCCGCCGTGTCGGAGGAGATGATCGCCCGCGAGGTGGAGGCGGCGACGCTGGCGGCGGAGGCGGGCCTGCCGGTCGCCAGGCCGCTGCGACGGCTGGACATGGCGGAAGGACGGGCGATCCTCTATCCCGAAGTGACCGGGCCGACGCTGATGCGGCGCATGCGGCTGCGGCCTTTGCAATCGGGGTCATGCCTGCGCGAGATGGCGGCGCTGCACCGGCGGATCCACGGGCAGGCCGCGCCGGGCCTGCGTTCCCTGCGGCAGGTGTTGCGCACGGACATCCTCTATGGCCCGGCGGATCGCGGCTTGCAGGAGGCGGCGGTGGCGCTGCTGGACGGACTGCCGGAGGGCGACCGGCTGCTGCACGGCGATTTTCACATCGGCAATATCCTGCTGTCGCCTTCGGGCATGGTGGCGATCGACTGGTCGAAGGCGGCGCGCGGCGACTTCGTGCCGGACCTGCTGCGGACGGAGATGCTGCTGCGCTTCGGCGAGGGGCCGCAGGATCGGTTGACCAACATGGCGCGGGACTGGGCGGCGCGCCATTATGCGGTCAGCTACAGGCGGCTCGCCCCGGCGCTGGAGCATGGCGCGGAATGGCGGGCCGTCGTGGCGCTGGCCTGGCTGCGGGCGCGGGCGCCGGTCAGGCAGGCGGCTTTCCTGGCCTATTTGAACCGGGCCCTGGCTGGGGCGGGCCTGCCCCCCTACAGCGCGATGACCTGATCGGCCAGCCGTTCGACCTCCGCCCGGTCGTGGCTGACATAGAGCATCGGCATGGCGAGATCGCGCTTCATCCGTTCTATCACGGTCAGGATTTCCTCGCGCCGGGCGGGGTCGAGCGAGGACAGCGGCTCGTCCAGCAGCAGGAATCGGGGGCCGGACAGCAGCGCCCGTCCGATCGCGACGCGCTGCGCTTCGCCGCCGGACAGGGTGGCGGGCCAGCGGTCGAGCAGATGGCCGATGCCCAGAAAGTCCATGACCGCGTCGAACGGCAGCGGCGCGTCGCCATGGCGGCCGTAGAGCAGATTGGCGCGCACGCGCATCTGCGGGAACAGGCGTCCGTCCTGGAAGACATAGCCGGCGCGCCGCCGGGCGGCGGGAATGTCGATGCCCGCGCCGCTGTCGAACAGCGTCTCGCCCGCCACCGCGATCCGGCCGCTGTCGGGCGTTGATATGCCCGCGACCATGTTGAGGATGCTGGTCTTGCCCGCGCCGGAGGGACCGAAAAGGGCGACGAGGCCCGCGCCCGCCTCTGCCCGCAGGCGGATTTGGCGGTCCGCGATGCGATGGTCGACGGCGATGTCAAAGGACATGGTTGGTCCTTCCGCCGCTCGCCCGGCGGGCCAATGCCTCCGATGCGACCAGCGCCCCCAAGGACAGCAGGATCGAGATGATGGCGAGCCGGGTGACCGCCGATTCGGCGCCCGGCATCTGCAGCGCGGAATAGATGGCGATGGGCAGGGTGCGGGTTTCGCCCGGAACGTCGGAAACGAAGGTGATGGTCGCGCCGAACTCGCCGATGGAGCGGGCGAAGCCGAGCACCAGTCCCGCCACTATGCCCGGCAGCGACAGCGGCAGCGAAATGGTGAGGAAGACGCGCCCCCGGCCCGCGCCCAGTGTCTGCGCGGCCTGTTCCAGCCGCCGGTCGATGCCCTCTATCGACAGCCGCATGGCGCGCACCATCAGCGGCATCGCCATGATCGCGGAGGCAAGCGCCGCGCCGGTCCAGCGGAACATGAAGCCGATGCCCAGCATCTGTTCGAACAGCCTGCCGAGCGGGCCGTTCGCGCCGAAGAGGAGCAGAAGCAGCCATCCGGTGACGACCGGCGGCACCACCAGCGGCAGGTGGACGAGCGCGTCGACGAGCAGCTTGCCGGGGAAGCGCCAGCGGGCGAGCAGCCAGGCGAAGGCGAAGGCGACCGGCAGCATCAGCCCGACCGCCACCAGGCTGACCCGGAGCGACAGCGCGACGATGCCCCATTCATCGGCAGAGAGGATCATGCCGCCCTCTTTCGGTCAGGATGGGGGAAAACACCAGCCCCCCGTCATATCCCGCTCATCGGCATTGCATCGGTCGAGGCCAGAGGGCAAAGCCGGACGGCCCTTCAAGCCGGAGCATGCGCATGAAAGACCTGATTGCCTTCGACCTCGACGGAACGCTGGCGGAGAGCAAGCAGCCGCTGGGCGAGGCGATGGGCGACGCGCTGGCGCGGCTGTTGCAGGTGGCGCATGTCGCGGTGATCTCCGGCGGGGACTGGCCGCAATTCGACAAGCAGGTGGCGAGCCGCCTGCCGGAACGGGCCGACCGCTCGCGCCTGTGGCTGATGCCGACGACGGGGACCAAGCTCTACACCCATCGCGACGGGCAGTGGACGCCGGTCTATGCCGAACTGTTCGAGGAGGCGCAGAAGCAGGCGATCCTGGCGGCGTTCGACGCCTCGCTGGAGGCGACGGGCTTCGTGCCGGAACAGGTGTGGGGCGAGCGGATCGAGGATCGCGGCAGCCAGATCACCTTTTCCGCGCTGGGCCAGCAGGCGCCGATCCATGCCAAGGAGGTGTGGGATCCCGACTTTGCCAAGCGCAAGGTGATCCAGGCCGACCTGCGCCAGCGCCTGCCGGGGCTGTCGATCAACATGGGCGGGGCGACCTCCATCGACATCACGCGGGAGGGGGTGGATAAGGCCTATGGCCTGAAGAAGCTGCGCGACGCGAGCGGGATCGCGCTGGAGGCGATGATGTTCATCGGCGATGCGATCTTCCCCGGCGGCAACGACTATCCGGCCAAGCAACTGGGGCTGGACACGGTGCGGGTGCGCGATCCGCAGGAGACGCTGGCGGTGATCGACGCGATCGTCGCCTGTCAGAGGTGATGGCGTAAGATTGGACATGCATCATGTTCCTGCGAAGGCAGGAACCCAGTCCTGCCGTTGGAACTGGGCTGTTGCCTTCGCAGGAGCACGAATTTCTCATGATCTGCCGGAATATCAAGGTCGGCTGAAACCATGGCGCACCAAGATGCTCTGCCCGGCTCGCGATAGCAGGAAGCGGCGGAAGCCTTCCGCCTCCGGGTGCCGGCTCGCGGTCAGGCGGGCGATGGGATAGCGGATCGGCGCATGGCTGCCCGCCGGGAAGACGCCGACCACCACGACCCCCTTCGATGCGCGGGCGTCGGTCGCGTAGACGACGCCCAGCCGCGCCTCGCCCCGTTCCACCAAGGTCAGGGCGGATCGCACATTGCCGCCCAGCGCCAGCCGGTTCGCCACGCTGGGCCACACGCCCAGCGCGCTGAGCGCCGCCTTGCCATATTTGCCCGCGGGCACGCTGTCCGGATTGGCCATGGCCAGCCGGGAGTCGCCCAGCGCCCTGGCGATCGGCATGCCGCGGGCGATCCGAAGCCGCAGCGGCGCGCGCGCGGGGGCGACAAGCACCAGCCGGTTGCCCGCCATGTCGGCCCTGCTGCCGCGCCGGACGAATCCGGCCTTCTCCACATCGTCCATCCAGCCTTCGTCCGCCGACGCGAACAGGTCGGCCGGGGCGCCGCCCCTGATCTGCCGGGCGAGGGCGGAGGAGGCGGCGAAGGACAGGACCGGCCGGGCATGGCGCCGCGCCGCCCAGGCGTCGGCGGCGGCGGTCATCGCCTCCTGAAGGCTGGCGGCTGCCAGCACCAGCGGGCCGCGCTGCTGCGCCATGGCCGGGACCGGCAGCATATGGACGACCATGGCGATGGACGCGAGGGCGCGGAGAATCGGTTTCGGCATGACCCTTGTCCTGCCAGCAGCGCGCCCTTTTGTCTTGCCCCGCCATCGGTTAAGCCGGAGCGCATGACGATGTTTCCGACCCCGCCGGTTCCGGCCTGATCGCGCCGTGGCGGTCATTCGCTCGCTTTGCGGCCAATGCGGCGTGGGCTGCGGCATCCGCGCCGTGACCGGCGAGGGGCGCGAGGCGCTGATAGAGGGCGATCCGGTGCATCCGGCCAATGGCGGCCTGCTCTGCACCCGCAGCGAAGCGCTGAAGGACATGTTCCCGCTGGACGGGCGGCTGTTGCGGCCGATGGTGGACGGCCGCGCCGCCGGCTGGGACCGGGCCATCGACCAGGCGGCGCGCCGCCTGTCCGCCGTCATCGCCCGCCACGGTCCGGGCAGCGTGGCGATGCACGTGCCGGGCGGCCTGCTGACCGAAGACTATTATGTCGCCAACAAGCTGATCAAGGGCTTCGTCGGTTCCGCGCATGTCGAAGCGCCGTGCAGCGATGCGGGCGGCATGGCGGCGGCGCAGCGCGCCGCCTTCGGCGAGGATGTGACGCCCGCCGTCTATGAGGATCTGGCGCAGGCGGACATGCTGTTGCTGCTGGGCGTGCCGACCGCCCGCCGCCATCCGGTTCTGCACGAAAGGTTGGCCGAGGCGCGGGCGGAGCAGGGCGCGCGCCTGATCCTGGTCGCGCATGCGGACGACGGGCAGGAGGTCGAGGCCGATGAGCGGCTGAACGTCGCGCCGGGCAGCGAAGCGATGCTGTTGAACGGGCTGCTGCTGCATTGCCATGACCATGGTGCGCTGGACCGGAAATTCATGGAACGCAGCCTGTCCGTGCCGGCGGATTTCTGGGCGGGGCTGCGCCGGGGACATGACCTCTGGTCGGTGGCCCGCGCCTGCGGACTGGCGCCGGGCGAGGTGCGCGCCTTTTACGATCAGGTCGCGGCGGCGCCCCGGCTGGTGACGCTGTTCAGCCCGCAGGGACAGGGTGAGGAGGCGCGTCGCCTTTCGGCCGCCATCCTCAATTTCCATCTGGCGACCGGGCGGATCGGCAAGGCGGGCGCGGCGCCCTTCGCCGTGACGGACGCGGGTAACGGCATGGGCGCGCGGGAAGTCGGATGCCGCGCCGGGGAACTGGCCGCGCACCGGGATTTTTCGGTCCAGGCCCTGGCGGAGGTCGGCCGCTTCTGGGGCGCGGCGCGGCTGGCGGACCGGCCGGGGATGTCCGGCGCGGCGCTGGCGCGGGCGGTGGAGGCGGGGCATGTCAAGGCGCTGCTGATGATGGGCGGCCTGCCTTCGGCGTCCCATCCGATCCGCAGCCTGATGGGGCAGGTGCCGCTGGTCATAGCGACGACGCCATGGAGCGAGCCGGAAATCGAGTCGCTGCGCATGGTCGCGCTGCCGTCGCCGCTGTGGGTCGAGAAGGACGGGACGCTGACCGGCGCCGACCGGCTGATCAGCCGACAGCGCCGGCTGTTTCCCCTGCCCGGAGAGGCGAAGCCAGACTGGTGGATATTCACCCGGATCGCGCAGGCCATGGGGTGGCGCGAGGCCTTCCATTATGAGCGCCCCGCGGAAATCTATCGCGAGCATGTGCGGCTGACCGCCTATCGCAATGAGGGGGGGCGGCTGCTGAACCTCAAGCGGCATGCGCCGATTTCCAACCCGGCCTATGACGAGCTGACGCCGTGGCGCTGGGGGGAGGTGCCGTTCGACGAAGGGCGTTTCCCGACGCCGGACGGGAAGGCGCGGCTGATCGCCCTTTAAGGTGTGTGGGGATTCAGCCCATGGCGGGCTGCAAATAGCGGCTTTCTGCGCTTCCGGTGCTCACGTACTGAAGTACGCTGCGCGCCGGTTCTCGAATTCCACTATTTTCGCCGCGCCCTGAACTGAATCCCCACACACCCTAGAGCGATTTCCAAGCGATGATCGGAACCGGTCGCCGGTTAAGAAATCGGGGGAAACAAAGAAACCAGAGCGGCGATCTGATTCAATCAGATCGAAACGCGCTCCAGGAGTCCCCAACCTAGGGTGTGTGGACAAATTCGGAATGTCGGGAACTGGCCAGTTCCGGACATCATTTACCGTCACCCCGGGCTTGACCCGGGGTCCCGCTTTCTTTCTGAGTCCGCGCCCAGCCCAAGGCAGCGGGACCCCGGATCAAGTCCGGGGTGACGAATAGGGGAATGACGGCTTCCCACTCAAATCACTCAGTCCGGCGAGTCTTGAATTTGTCCGCGCTGCCTAGGACCGCTGAGCCGCGATTGCGCGGAGATGCTCCAGCAGCGCGTCGCCATTGGCGGTCCAGGTGAAGCGCAGGGCCGCTTCGCGCACCGCTTCCCGGTCGGGCGGGTTGGTCAATATGGCGCTGATGGCGTCGGCCAGCGCTTCAGGTTCGCGGGCGACGATCAGTCCCGCCTCCGGCCGGTCGAGCAGTTCGCGGGCGCCGCCGACATCGCTGATCACGACGGGGGTGCCGCAGGCCAGCGCCTCCACCCAGGCATTGGCCAGCCCCTCGGACGAGGAGGGGAGCGCCATCACGTCGGCGGCGGCGTAGATGCGCGGCAGGCGGTCGTGCGGCACCGACCCCAGAAAGCCGATTCGCCGGTCGACGCCCAGTTCCTCCGCCTGCTTTTCCAGCGCCCGGCGATATTGCCCCTGGCCGGCGAACAGCAGCGTGACGCCCGGCAGGTGCGGCAGCGCCCGGATCAGCAATTCCTGCCCCTTGCGCGGAATGAGCGCGCCGACGCACAGCACCACCGGCCCTTCGAAGCCCAGGCTTTCCTTCGCGGCGGCGCGGTCGCTTATCTCGAATCGGTCGAGGTCGACGCCGGTATAGTGGACCCGGATCTTCTCCGCATCGATGCCCATGCGCGCCATCGACCGGCGCATCGCGTTCGACACCGCGAGCAGCCCGGCGGCATCGTCGGCGGCGCGCTTCACCATCTTCCGCGTGCCCCGGCGCGTGCCCCAATAATGGATGTCCGCGCCGCGCGCCTTCACCGAATAGGGAATGCCGAGGGCGCGGGACAGGCGCTGCGCCACCGGGCCGTCGGGGAAGAAGAAGCTGGCGTCGATGACGTCGAAGGGCTGCTGCGCATGGAGGCGCCGGACCAGCGGCAGGATGGCGCGGGTCATGCCGTGGACGTTGAAGCGGCCGCCGAATTTGGGGATGATCGGAAAGACCGGGCGGTGGACGGTCAGATCCTTCCATCGTTCCTTGGCGGGCAGGGCGCGCAGGGCGGCATAGCGCTTCGCCTTCGACAGGGGCCAGGGCGGAATGCCCAGCGGCGCGACCACCGTGACCCTGACGCCGTCCCGGCTGGCCAGTTCGCGGGCCTGCCGTTCCACGAAGACGCCGAAATTGGGGCGGCTCATGTCCGGGAACAGGGTGGACAGCATCAGGACGTTCAGCGTCATCGCATCTTCCTAGCGGGCGCTCATCAGGCGGCCCTGGTCGACGCAGCGTTAAGGATGAAACCGCCTTTGTCTACAGCCGTCTGACCAATTGGACCGCCACGGCGCCCCAGGGTGGGTCACTGATCACCTGCTGGCGGGTGCCGCTGCCCAGGGGAAGGACGTGCAGCCGGTCGTCCTCACGCCCGATCAGCCGACCGAACAGGAAGCGCCCGGCGTGGCGCGGCAACAGCAGGTCGCGGTTCAGCACGCTGGAAAATTCGTCCGGCATGATGCGGCGGCACCAGATTTCGTCACCGCTGCGGTAATCCCCGATGCTGCCCGACACCTGCACGCCCACCATCGCGTCGGCGGGGGCCGGCGGGGCGAGCGAAAGGGGACGGGTGGGCGCCCTTGCGCCCTCCGGCCCCAGCAGCGCGGCCACGGGCACCACATTCTGGCCCGGCAGCGCGACCAGTTCGGAGGAGGCGACGCCCAACGCGCGGGCGATGCGGTTCAGCCAGTTGACCGATACGGTTCGGGTGCCGGTTTCCAGACGGCCGATGGTCTGGGCCGTGGTGGGCGGGACGCACAGGGCGCCGACCTGTTCCAGCGTCAGCCCCTTGGCCTTGCGTACCTCCCGGATGCGGGTGATCATGCCATGTCCTGTTTTACCTATTTGGTTTTAGTTCTTTCCTACAAACGAGCCGCCATGGCAAGTCCCCTCGCATCCGATTCCTGCAAGGAGAAGCGCCATGGCCACGCAATATGTCGAACGGATCATGGAGGATCCCTTTGGACGGGCGCAGAAGGTGGCGGTCAACCTGCACGAATCGCCCCTCGCCTGGCTGCAGGCGCGGGGGCATTTGAGCGAGCGGCATTATCTGGCCGGCGACAGGCTGCGCGCCGATTGGGAGAAGGCGGGGCTGGGTCCGCGGGTCACGATGCGCTGGGACGCCGCGCCGGGGCGGCAGCGCGGCGGAGGCGCGGCGGCGCCCGAACCGGGCCTGGCGCAACTGTCCGCGCGCGAGCGGTTCGACGGCGCGATCCGATCGGCGGGGCCGGGCCTCGCCGATGTGCTGTGGCGGGTCGTCTGCGCGGGCGAGGGATTGAGTGCGGCGGAAAGGGCGCTGGGATGGCCGACGCGCGCGGGCAAGCTGGTGCTGACGCTGGCGCTGGATCGGGTGGCGGCCTGGTACCGGCTGAGCTGAAGCACGCTGCGTTGAATCGATCCGCCGCGTTCGTGCCGAGGGCTTGTCGAAGGGCTCAGCACGAACGGTTCCGAGCTATTGCACGCGGCCCAGTCGGAAGAGGGCGCTGCCGAATCTCCGGCAGCGCCCTCTTCGCAATGGTCGTTGTCCGTGGCGCGCCGGCTTACTGGGCGCGGGGCGCCGCCGCCGCCGCATTGGCGGGCAGGCCGCCGAGTTGCGTCACCAGCTTGGTATAGGCGTCGAGATAGGCGAGGACGATCACCTGGCCGATCTCCGTATTCTGGTAGCCGCCGCCGCCGGCCGCGGCCAGGCCGCCCATCCAGCCAGCGCCGCCGCCCGCGCCGAAGCTGAGGTCCGACTTGCGGGCATAGCCTTCCGTCAGCGCCTCTTCCTCGGTCGTGCGGGCGTTGACGATGGAGAGCGTCACATTGGCTTCGCTTTTCTTGATCGAGATGCCGCCGGCCAGCGCGCCGATCGTGCGGCCGCCCAGGAAGCCGCCGAGCATGCCGCCCAGCGCGTTGCCGCCCGAATTCTTGTTGGAGGAGACGATGTCGGGCTGAAGATAATAGTCAGCCGCCTTCACCTGGCCCTTGCCCAGGTTCGATCCGGCCTGAAGTTCGCCGGAGTCGGCCATGGCGCGCTCCATATTGCGGCTGGCCATGGCGCGGCCGCGATTGACGATGCCGAAGCAGCCCGACTGCTGGATGAACACCTTGAGGATCGCCTCCGGGCTGCCCAGGTTCAATTCCCGCCACCACTGGTTGTCCGGGTCGACGATGGCAACCGTGCCGAGGCGCCGGGTGCAATGAGGAATTTCGGCGGTTTTCTTGGCCTGCTGCTGGCGGGCGGACGAGCCCTTGTCGGCGGCCATCGCCGGAGAAGCCGCGACAGCCAGGCCGGCTGCGGCAGCGACGAACTTCGCGAACACACGCATTGTCATGCACCCCTGAAAGTTGCTGAAGTCGTTTTGATTTTGTGGCGCCCCGTTATTTGCCCCAAGCTCTAGCACAACCGCGTGGCCGCGCAAGTAATGCGAACGGTTATCGCCGCTATTGCCCTCCATGCGCGATCCTGCTGACAGGCCCGCAAATGGCTGCTATCGGCGCGGCCATGACCGATCTCTCGCACATCCGCAATTTCTCGATCATCGCCCATATCGACCATGGCAAGTCGACCCTGGCCGACCGCCTGATCCAGCGCACCGGGGGCCTGACCGACCGGGAAATGTCGGCCCAGGTGCTCGACAATATGGATATCGAGAAGGAGCGCGGCATCACCATCAAGGCGCAGACCGTGCGCCTGGACTATGTCGCGAAGAATGGCGAGACATATGAGCTGAACCTGATGGACACGCCGGGCCATGTCGACTTCGCCTATGAGGTGAGCCGGTCGCTCGCGGCGTGCGAGGGCGCGCTGCTGGTGGTGGATGCCGCGCAGGGCGTGGAGGCGCAGACGCTGGCCAACGTCTACCAGTCGATCGAGCATGACCATGAGATCGTGCCCGTCATCAACAAGATCGACCTGCCCGCCGCCGAGCCGGAGAAGGTGAAGGCGGAGATCGAGGAGGTGATCGGCCTCGACGCGTCGGAAGCCGTGCTGGCGAGCGCCAAGGCCGGGATCGGCATCGACGACATATTGGAGGCGGTGGTCGCCAAGATCCCCGCGCCCAAGGGCGACCGGGACGCGCCGCTGGAGGCGATGCTGGTCGATAGCTGGTACGACCCCTATCTGGGCGTCGTCATCCTGGTGCGCGTCGTCAACGGCGTCATCAAGAAGGGCCAGAGCATCAAGTTCATGATCGGCGGCACCGAGCATCTGATCGACCGCGTCGGCTGTTTCCGGCCCAAGATCGAGCAACTGGGCGAACTGGGGCCGGGCGAGATCGGCTTCATCACCGCGCAGATCAAGGACATCAGCCAGACCCGCGTCGGCGACACCATCACCACCGTCAAGAATCCGGCGAAGGCGCCGCTGCCCGGCTTCAAGGAAGTGCAGCCGGTGGTGTTCTGCGGCCTGTTCCCGGTCGACGCCAATGATTTCGAGAAGCTGCGCGAATCGATCTCCAAGCTGCGGCTTAACGACGCCAGCTTCTCCTTCGAGATGGAGACGTCGGCGGCTTTGGGCTTCGGCTTCCGCTGCGGCTTCCTCGGGTTGCTGCATCTGGAGATCATCCAGGAGCGGCTGAGCCGGGAATATGACCTCGACCTCATCACCACCGCGCCGTCGGTGGTGTACGAGATTCACATGAATGACGGGACGGTGCGGCATCTGCACAATCCGGCGGACATGCCCGACGCCAACCATATCGACTATATCGAGGAGCCGTGGATCGAGGCGGTGATCTATTGCCCCGACGAATATCTGGGTTCGATCCTGAAGCTCTGCCAGGACCGGCGGGGCATCCAGAAGAACCTGACCTATGTCGGCGGGCGCGCGCAGGTGACCTATGAACTGCCGCTCAACGAGGTGGTGTTCGATTTCTACGACCGGCTGAAGTCGATTTCGCGGGGCTATGCCAGCTTCGACTATCATCAGATCGGGGCGCGGGAAGGCGACCTCGTCAAGATGAGCATCCTCGTCAACAACGAGCCGGTCGACGCGCTCAGCATGATCGTCCACCGGGGCAGCGCCGAATCGCGCGGGCGCGGCATGTGCGAGCGGCTGAAGGACCTGATCCCCCGCCATCTGTTCAAGATCCCGATCCAGGCGGCGATCGGCGGCAAGGTGATCGCCCGCGAGACCATCGCGGCGATGCGCAAGGACGTGACCGCGAAATGCTATGGCGGCGACATCACCCGCAAGAAGAAGCTGCTGGAGAAGCAGAAAGAGGGCAAGAAGCGGATGCGCGAATATGGGTCCGTGCAGATCCCGCAGGAAGCCTTCATCGCGGCGCTGCGCATGGGGGATGAGGGCTGAGGCAGACGGGAATTGGGTGGGCCTTCCCCATATCGTCATGCTGAACTTGTTTCAGCATGACGGGTTTGATGGGGCAGTTCGCAGCGCTCGGATGTCGGATCATTCCGCCGCCAGATGGTCCCGGAACCAGGCGGCGGTTTCCTCCTCGCTCAGTTCTCCGGCGGCTAGTGCCAGGAAGGCTACCACCAACTCGGCATCGGTGGCCGTCAGCACATAGCCGTTCAGCACCAGGAAGGTTTCGCTCACGACTGCGGCGGTGCGCTTGTTGCCGTCGACAAAGGGATGGTTGCGCGCAATGCCATAGGCATAGGCAGCCGCCAGTTCCGCGGCATCGGGTTCATGATAGGCTGCCAGATTCTGCGGGCGTGCCATGGCGCTTTCCAGCAGGCCTGCGTCGCGCACACCTTCACCGCCGCCATGCTCGGCTAGCTGTTCGGCATGCGCCGCCATCGCCACTTCGGCGCTGATCCAGACCCAATTGCGGGACATGGTTTATTTCGCAAGCTCGCGCAGCGCGCGCTTGCGGCGCTGCATGACCTCCCGCGCTGCCGCCATCTGGGCGTCGAAATCGGGTTCGGCGGCGCTCAATTCGATGCCGCGCGGCGTGGTGACGACCGACAGGGTCTCGCCGATGCCGACATTGAGATGCGCCAGCACCTCCTTGGGCAGGATGACCCCGGCGGAATTGCCGATCTTCGTGATCTTGAGCGGTGCGTTCATACAGATGTTATAACCATGATCCGGTCACGGCGCAAGCCCGGCGGCCTTGACGGCGGCGGGGCGTCCATGGTCAATGCAGGGGTATCAGCGTCAGGGGACCGGCATGAGCGAGACATGGCTGTATGATGAGCATCCCGCGATGTTCCGCGCCCATCCCTTCCTGTTCCTGCTGCTGCTGATTTCCGTGGTCGGCATTCTGGCCATCGGCGTGTGGTGGGTGTTGCGCAAGGGCGAGCGGCTGGCGCTTTCCGACCGGGAAGTGCTGCTGGAGCGCGGCCTGCTCGCCAAGCAGCGGACGGAGATCGCGCTTTCCAGCATCCGCAGCGTGCGCATCACCCAGACGCTGGGCCAGCGCATCTTCAACGTCGGCAATGTGGAGCTGTTCAGCGCGGGCGACATGGCGGAAATCGCGATCAAATCCATGCCGCGGCCCGACCGCATCCGGGCGATCGCGGCTTCCCGCAATCTCGACCTGCTGCCCCAGCGGTAGGAATAGCCAACAGCCTCTTGACTTGACCGCATTTATTTCAACGATAGTGCAATAGCGAGAAGGGGCGCGTTGGAGCGCCCACGGCCAGCAGGAAGGACGCCGGAGGAACGCCGGTCCGCAGTGGCGCGGGCGGGTGATTGCAAGGGGTCGTCGTGCATGGGCTTGCGTGTGATGCCGTCGTTGCCGGAACTGACCGCGCAGCAGCAGGACGATGTCCGCCAGGCTTGCGGTTTCGCCTGCGTCCGATGTGGCGTGACCATCTACCGTTATCTGCGGCTGCCGGAGAGTCATGGGGTGACGCTGCTCTGCCCGACCTGTCATGGGCTGGTCGAGGAAGGGCGGCTGACGCCGATGCAGGTGCAGGGATTCCATGCCAATCCGGTCGTGCGGCAGCGCCATTTCGCGCGCGATCGCCTGCCCTTTTCGCCGGAACTGCCGACGCTGATCATGGGCGGCTCCCAATTGCTGAGGGACACGCCGATCCCGCTGACGCTGGAGGGCGAGCCGATCCTGATCTTCGCCCCGCCGCGCCGCAGCAATGGGGCGACGCGAATCAGCCTGCGCATGGGCGGCCCCGATGGCGAGCCGGTGCAGGTGGTGAACGGCAATGAATGGATGCCGACGGACGGTAGCTGGCATTTCCTGCTGCGCGGCGACCGCTACAGCATGATGGCGGCGCGGGGCGAGGGGCTGGCGGTGCTGCGCATCGTGGCGCGCAACCGGATCGCGGTGGAGCATCTGCGCACGACGATCAAGGGGCGCCGGCTGGAAGTGACGCCCGACTGGCTGGAGATCGACGGCAAGCGCTATGTCGGGCGGATCGGCAGCGGGACGTTGATCGGGCTGGAATGTTGATTGCCGTGGAGAACCATGTGCTCCTGCGAAGGCAGGAGTCCAGTTCCAACACCTGATCTGGTCCTGCCTTCGCAGGAGCACATGGTTTATTCCGTCCGGACTTAGCCGCAGCGGGCGGAGGTGATCGCCATCTTGCCGTCATAGCTGACGGTCAGACGGTCGGCGCGGAAATCCATGGTCATCGCCATGCCCGGCGCGCCCCAGCGCAGCGTGCGCGCGCCCGACGCCTTCAGCAATTCCGCTCCGGTCGCCGCGCTGGCGGTCTGGCCGAGGAAGCGGTCCAGCCCTTCGTTGCGGCACGGTCCCTCGACGGCGGGCGGCGTCGCGGCGGGGCCTTCGCCGTTGGCGCCCGCGCAGGCGGCCAGAAGGGGAAGGAAAATCAACGCTGCCGTCCGCATCGTTCCTGACTCCTATTGCGTGCGGGTCATCTTGAGGCGGCCGTTCTTGACAGCGAAGGCCAGGCGACCCTCCACCAGGTCGACCGCATCGCGGCCGAACTGTTCATAGCGCCAGCCTTCCAGGATGGCGAGGTCTTCCCGCACGCCGGCCGCCAGCGCGTCGATGTCGTCGCTGCGGGCGATGAGGCGCGCGGCGACGTTGATGTCGCGGGAACGGATTTTCAGCAGCAGCTTCAACAGGTCCGCCACCAGCGCGCCGTCCTTGCCCAGGCCGGGGCGCTTGGGGTCGCGCTCCGGCATTTCCTCCTTGGCGAGCGGCGCGTGGCTTGCCAGCGCCAGCATCAGGCGGTTGCCGATGTCGTTGGTCTTCCAGGTGGCGGACAGGCCGCGCACCTTGCCCAGGTCTTCCTGCGTGCGCGGCGGGTGGCTGGCGATGTCGGCCAGCGTCTCGTCCTTGACGATGCGGCCGCGGGGCAGGTTCTTGTCCTGCGCCTCCATCTCGCGCCATGCCGCCAGCGCCTTCAGGCGGCCCAGCACATCGGCCTTGCGGCTGGCGATGCGGACGCGCTGCCAGGCCTCGTCCGGCTTGTTCTCGTAATTGGACGGGTCGCTGATCCGCTCCATCTCCTGGTCCAGCCAGTCGCCGCGGCCGGTGCGGCGCAGTTCCTCCAGCATCTTGGGGAATATCTGGATCAGATAGGTGACGTCGCCGATCGCATAGTCGATCTGCCGCTTGTCGAGCGGGCGGCGCGCCCAGTCGGTGAAGCGCGCGCCCTTGTCGAGCTGCACGCCCAGCCAGGCGTCGACCAGATTGCCGTAGCCGATCTGCTCGCCCAGCCCCAGCGCCATCGCCGCGATCTGCGTGTCGAACAGCGGATGGGGCGTCTTGCCGGTCAGGTTGTAGATGATCTCCAGGTCCTGGCCGCCCGCGTGAAAGACCTTCAGCACATCCTCATTGTCGACCATCAGGTCGAGCAGGGGCGACAGGTCGAGGCCGGGCGCCTTGGGATCGATGGCGGCCGCCTCATGCTCGTCCGCGACCTGCACCAGGCAGAGGTCGGGCCAATAGCTGTTTTCGCGCATGAATTCGGTATCGACCGCGATATAGGGCGACTTGGCGATCCGGGCGCAGAATTGGGCGAGAGTCTTGCTGTCGGTAATCAGCGGATGGATTTGCATATGGTCTTCGATCTTATTATGGGCTGGCCCGTCGCGCACGGGCTCGTCAATGCTTGACAGGACTGCCCATAGCGGCGCTGCAACAATTTGTCATTTGCGTAAAACGAAGCTGAAAGACCAAAAACGCCATGCATCCCTATCGCACCCACACCTGCGGCGCCCTTACGACGGCGGAGGTCGGCAATGAGGTGCGGGTGTCCGGTTGGGTGCACCGCAAGCGGGATCATGGCGACCTGGTCTTCATCGACCTGCGCGATCATTATGGCATGGTGCAGATCGTCACCGAAGTCGACGGGCCGGTGTTCCAGGTGATCGAATCGCTGCGGGCGGAAAGCGTCGTGACGGTGACGGGCAAGGTCGTCGCGCGGGCGAAGGAAGCGGTGAACCCGAACCTGCCGACCGGCGAGATCGAGATTCGCGCTCTGGACGCGGTGGTGCTGTCCGCCGCCGCCGACCTGCCGCTGCCGGTCGCGGGGGAGCAGGAATATCCGGAGGACATCCGCCTGCGCTATCGCTTCCTCGACCTGCGGCGCGAGACGCTGCACGCGAACATCGTCAAGCGGACGAAGATCATTTCCGACATGCGCCGCCGCATGGAAGGGGCGGGCTTCACCGAATATTCGACGCCGATCCTGACCGCCAGCAGCCCGGAAGGCGCGCGCGACTTCCTGGTGCCCAGCCGCATCCATCCGGGGAAATTCTACGCCCTGCCGCAGGCGCCGCAGCAGTATAAGCAGTTGCTGATGGTCGCGGGTTTCGACCGCTATTTCCAGATCGCGCCCTGCTTCCGCGACGAAGACCCCCGCGCCGACCGGCTGCCGGGCGAATTCTACCAGCTTGACCTGGAAATGAGCTTCGTGCGCCAGGAAGATGTCTGGAACACGATGGAGCCGGTGATCGCTGAGGTGTTCGAGGCCTTTGCCGACGGCAAGCCCGTGACCCCGGCGGGCAGCTTCCCGCGAATCCCCCATGCCGAGGCGATGCTGAAATATGGGTCGGACAAGCCCGACCTGCGCAACCCGATCCTGATCACCGACGTCACCGAGCATTTCCATGGCTCCGGCTTCGGCATCTTCGCCTCTCTGGTGGAGAGCGGCAGCGTGATCCGCGCCATCCCGGCGCCGGGCGCTGGCGCGGGCAGCCGCAAATTCTTCGACGACATGAACAATTGGGCGCGCGGCGAAGGCTATTCGGGCCTGGGCTATATCAACATCAAGGACGGCGTGCCCGGCGGCCCCATCGCCAAGAATCATGGCGAGGAACGCACGGCCAAGCTGATCGAGGCGCTGGGCCTGGGGCCGAACGACGGCGTGTTCTTCGCGGCGGGCAAGGAAGGCCAGGCGGCGAAGCTGGCGGGCCTGGCGCGGATTCGCGTGGGCGAGCAGCTCGACCTGATCGACAGGGATCGCTTCGAACTGTGCTGGATCGTCGACTTCCCCTTCTACGAATATGACGAGGACACCAAGTCCATCGACTTCGCGCACAACCCCTTTTCCATGCCGCAGGGCGGGCTGGACGCGCTGGAGAATCAGGATCCGCTGAGCCTGAAGGCCTATCAGTACGACATGGTCTGCAACGGCTATGAAATCGCTTCGGGTTCGATCCGCAACCAGTCGCCCGAATTGATGGTCAAGGCGTTCGAGAAGGTGGGCCTCAGCCAGGCGGACGTGGAGGAGCGCTTTGGCGGCCTCTACCGCGCCTTCCAATATGGCGCGCCGCCCCATGGCGGCATGGCGGCGGGCGTGGACCGCATCGTCATGCTGCTCTGCGGGGCGCAGAATCTGCGCGAGATCACGCTGTTCCCGATGAACCAGCGGGCCGAAGACCTGCTGATGGGCGCGCCCAGCCCGGCGGAGTTCAAGCAGTTGCGCGAACTGCACATCCGGGTCGTGGAGCCGCAGGCCAAGGCCTGAAATCCTTTCGGTCCCGTGCTTGTCAAAGCCCCGCTCCTGTTCTCTAAGGGAGCGGGGCTTTGCTGTTCGGGAGCTGAGGGATGACCATCGACCTCGCCGACTATGAGAAGGGCGCGAAGTTCAAGGGCGACTATGAGGCCAGGCTTGCCGAATTGCAGGAGCGGCTCGCCAAGATACAGGTCGCGCACATCATCCACGACCGGCGCAGCGTCATCCTGCTGGAGGGATGGGATGCGGCGGGCAAGGGCGGCATCATCAAGCGCATGACCGCGCAGTGGGACCCGCGCTATTACAAGGTCCATCCCATCTCCGCCCCGACCGAGGAGGAGCGCGACCGGCATTTCCTCTGGCGCTTCTGGACGCGCCTGCCCGCCGGGCGCAACATCGCGATCTTCGACCGAAGCTGGTACGGCCGGGTGCTGGTCGAGCGGGTGGAGGGCTTCTGCTCCAAGGGCGAGTGGAAGCGCGCCTATGAGGAGATCAACGCCTTCGAAAAGCAGCAGGTCGACGCCGGGACCAACATCGTCAAGCTGTTCGTCCACATCACGCAGAAGGTGCAGGACGAGCAGCTTGCCGAGCGGCTGGACACCCCCTGGAAGCGGTGGAAGACCGGCGCGGACGATTATCGAAACCGGGCCAGGCGGGCGGATTATCTGGACGCCATGCACGACATGTTCCGCAAGACCGACACGAAGGCGGCGCCCTGGCAGGCGATCGACAATAATCATCGCCGCGCCGGGCGGATCGCCGCGCTGGAGCATGTGGCGAGGCGGCTGGAGAAGCTGGTGCCGATGGATTTTCCGGAAGCCGATCCGGAGGTGGTGAAGCTGGCGGCCGAGGCATATGGCTACAGGAAAATGCCGTAGCCCGAAAAGGGCTGGCTTCGGGCGGAATTCGGGTTAGGTTCTCCCTCCATAAAGAAGGAGAGGATGCATGCTCGTCATGTTCGTGGGCGCCGACCGGACCGAAACCGCCGTCAATGCCGCGCAGGTCACCTTCATATCCTCCGTGACCGACGGCACCCGCATCCGCTTCGGCGAAGGGCGCAGCGTCACCGTGATAGAGCCGATCGCCGAGGTGATGGAGCGGCTCAACGTCATATTGCGGCGGGATGATTAGCGGGGTTTCGGTTGGAGGGTGGACCTATCCTATTCCTCCCCATCGATAGATGGGGAGGGGGACCAGCCGAAGGCTGGTGGAGGGGAAGGGGCACGACCTCCGAATTCCCCCTCCCCACGCTTCGCGTAGGGAGGAATTGAGGGCAGGTCACTCCGGGTAGCAGATTTCCATCACCTCATATTCCTTCTCCCCGGCCGGGAGCATCACGCGGCGCAGGTCGCCCACCGCCGCGCCGCGCAGGGCGCGGGCTATCGGGGTGCTCCAGCCGATGCGGCCGGCGCTCGCCTCCGTCTCGTCATTGCCGACCAGGGTGACGGTGCGGCGCTTGTCGTCCTCGTCCGCGATGGTGACGGTCGCGCCAAAATAGACCTTGCTCTTGTCGGGCTGCTGGCGCGGGTCGACGACCTTCGCGTCCTTCATCTTACGCGACAGGCGCTTCAACTGCCCGTCGATCTCCCGCATCCGCTTGCGGCCGTAGAGATAGTCGCCATTTTCGCTGCGGTCGCCATTGCCCGCCGCCCAGCTTACCACTTCCACGATCTTCGGGCGCTCGACGCCAAGAAGCTGGTCATATTCGGCGCGCAGCTTCGCGAAGCCTTCCGGAGTGATGTAATTGGGGTGAGGGTTGCTCATGATGAACCCTCCCTACCCGTTCGCGTCGAGCGAAGTCGAGACACGTCATGCGCGGCGTTTCCCGACTACGCTCGAAACGAACGGAGGAGACAGCTTAGGGTGTGTGGGGATTCAGTTCAGGGCGCGGCGAAAATAGTGGAATTCGAGAACCTCGAAACGAGGCGCGTGACTCGTTTCGACGGAGCGTACTTCAGTACGTGAGCACCGGAAGCGCAGAAAGCCGCTATTTGCAGCCCGCCATGGGCTGAATCCCCACACACCCTAGCCCGGCGTCTGTTTGCCGAGATATTTGGACAAGGGCGTCGTCGTGCCCCTGAAGCGCGCACGCCCAGGGTTCATCGCCTCGTACACCACGGCGTTTTCCAGCACGCGCTGGACATAGTTGCGCGTTTCGAACAGCGGGATCTGCTCGATCCAGCGCAGAATGTCGGCGCCGGGCAGCCGGGGGTCGCCATTGGCGCTGATCCAGCGGTTCACATTGCCCGGCCCGGCATTATAGGCCGCCACCGCCAGCGGATAGCTGCCGCCATAATAGTCCAGCATCCGCTGGAAATAAGAGGAACCCAGCATGATGTTGTAGCTGGGGTCGTTGAGCGAACTGGGGTCGTAGCTCATCCCCAGCTTGCCCGCCTGTTCGCGGGCGGTGCCGGGCATCAACTGCATCAATCCCCGCGCCCCGGCGTGGCTGACGATCTGCCGGTCGAACTGGCTTTCCTGCCGGGCGATGGCGTGGACCATGGTCCAGTTATATTGCGCTTCGGACGGCACCGGCACGCGGGGGAAGGCGCTTGTCCCATAGCCGGTGAGGCCGCTGGACACGGCGCGGCGGCCGACCATCACGCCCATGTCGGGACGGCCGATGCTCTGCGCCAGCTCGACGGCCAGATAATGGTCGGCGTCGCTGTCGGCATTGTTGGCGATGGCGCGGGCGAATTTGCTCTGATCCTCCCAATAGCCCATCTGGCCCAGCGCCTTCACCGCCCGGACGACCGATCGGTTGGCGAAGGCGGCGCGTTCGCTCGCGGAGATTTCCACCGGGCGCTCCACGGCGGCGGGAGCGGGGATCGGGCGGCCCAGCCGTTCAAGCGCGAGCTGGCCGTAAAACTGGTCGGGAAAGGCCCCGGCGCGGGCGAAATAGCTGTTTGCGCTGGCGGCGTCCCCGGCCTGGAGCGCGGCGCGGCCCGCCCAGTAGAAGCCCTTGGACTGGGTCTGCGGCGACTTGGCGGCGGTGGCGTAGCGGCGGAACATCTCCATCGCGTCCAGCGGCTTGCCGAGATTGTAGAAGGCCGTCGACCCCGCCAGCCAGGCTAGGCTGGTATAATCGTCGCGCTCGCCGATGGGCCGGGTGCTGACGTCGGTGCCTGGCAGATAGGCGTCGTCCAGCTTGCTGGCGATGCCGTAGGCGAAGCTCCACTGGCTGTCGTTCGCGGCGGCGCGCGCCTGGGTCAGCAGCACCTCATACCATTTTTCCGCGTCGCCGGGGCGGAAGGTCAGCGCCGGGCGGTTGGCCAGATATTGACGCCCGGCGATCCAGTTGCCGGTGTTGAGCAGCCATGCCGCCTTGTCCGCGACGAAGCCCGCGTCGGTCGCGCCGACGGCCTCGGCCAGTTGCATCTTCATCGCGGCGTCGGGCGCCTTCTGGCGGAAGGCGATGCGCGCCTCATAGACGGGGCGGCGGGCGGGCGAGACATAGGCCAGCATCCGTTGCGCGCCGAACAGGTCGCCCTTCCACAGCAGGGCGTCGGCGCGCAGGTCATGCTCCGCCGATGTCCAGCCGGAACCGAACAGCGAGAGCAATCGCGCCTCGTCATCGGGGGAGAGGGTGCCGCCGATCCAGGCGTTGCGCGCCGCGATCCGCGCTTCGCCCATGCGGCCCTGCTGCATCAGCGCCAGCGCATGGCGGGCGTTGCCGGTCGCGGTGCGCGGCGGGAAGCGGGCGAAGAAGGCGACGACCTGCCCCGGATCGTAGCTGTTGGGATTGATGCCGGTTTCCGCCAGCCGCCGCATCCGGTCTTCCCCCGGCCAGCCGGGATTGGCCATGATGAAGCTCATATAGGTCGAAGACCCCAGCCCATCGCTCTGCTGGAGCGCGCGCCACTGGCTGATCGTGCCGGAGATCGAAGGATCGCTCGCCACGCCGATTCGGCTTTGCGCCTGCTGCCAGGGGCTGGGCTCGGTGGAGCGGGGAATCGGCTGCACCACGGCGCCCGGCGGATAGGCCGAGGCGGGCGCGGGGACGGCGGTTTCGGTCTGGGCGCTGGCGCCGGCCGTGAAAAGCAGAAGGGCGATCAAAGGCATACGAACCGTAAGGGCTTCCGGGGCAGTTTCGAGACAGGAGAGCGATACCCTACTGGACATTATCGCAATTGCATCCTTATCAGGCCCTGAATGACGCGCTATAGCGCGCCGTTCGCGTGTTTCACGCTATCATGCCCCGGAATCCCGGTGAGTTGAAGGAGTTTGTTGCATGTTTTCCGGGTCGATTCCGGCGCTGATCACGCCCTTCCGCGACGGGGCGGTGGACGAGGCGGCTTTCCGCGCCTTTGTCGACTGGCAGATCGGGGAAGGCAGCAGCGCCCTCGTTCCCTGCGGCACGACGGGCGAAAGCGCGACCATGACGGTCGAGGAGCATAATCGCGTCATCGCCATCTGCGTCGACCAGGCGGCGGGCCGCGTGCCGGTGATCGCCGGTTGCGGATCGAACGACACCCGAATCGCGCTGGAGCATATGTTCGCTGCGCAGGCGGCCGGGGCGGATGCGGCGCTGGTCGTCGCGCCCTATTACAACAAGCCCAATCAGGAGGGGGTCTACCGGCATTTCGCGCATCTGGCGGAGCGCTGTTCCCTGCCCATCATCCTCTACAATGTGCCCAGCCGCACCATCACCGACATCGGCGTTCCGGTGATCCACCGCCTGTCGGAGGAGTTCCAGACCATTGTCGGCATCAAGGACGCCACCGGGAATCTGGGGCGGGTCGCCGCGCAGCGGCTCGCCTGCCGGGCCGATTTCTGCCAGCTTTCCGGCAATGACGAAACGGCGCTGGGATTCAACGCGATGGGAGGGAAGGGCTGCATTTCGGTCACGGCCAATGTCGCGCCGCGCCTGTGCGCCGAATTCCAGCAGGCGACGGAGAACGGCGATTGGGATGGTGCCCTGGCGCTCCAGGATCGTCTCTATCCCCTGCATGATGCCCTGTTCAGCGACGCTTCACCCGGCCCGGTCAAATATGCCCTCACGCGGGTCCGCCCCGACATGCCCGGCGACGTCCGCCTGCCGATCACCTGGCCGTCGGAATCGAGCCGCGCCGCCGTGGACCGGGCGCTGGAGATCGCGGGACTGGTTTGAGAAGGGGACTATCCCCATCTTCCGTTCGCGCAGAGCAGGCCTTGAGCTTGTCGAAAGGCCGTATCGAAGGACGGGGATGTGCCAGATGCTTCGATACGGAGCTTCGACAGGCCCAGCCCCTGCTCTGCGCGAACGGATAGTTTAGAGAAGTCTGATTGAACGATAATGGCCCGTCCCCGTCCCGAAGCCTTCGACAAGAAGAAGATCGTCGCCGAGAACCGGCGCGCCCGTTTCGAATATTTCCTGGAGGATGTGTTCGAGGCCGGCATCGCCCTGCAAGGCACAGAGGTCAAGTCTCTGCGCTTCGGCGAGGGCAATATCGCGGAAAGCTATGCCGAGGTGAAGGGCGAGCAGGTGTGGCTGGTCAACAGCAACATCCCCGAATTCAGCCATGGCAACCGCTTCAACCATGAGCCGAAACGCCCCCGCAAGCTGTTGCTGCACCAGCGGGAGATCGCCCGGATGCACGGCGCCGTCGAGCGCAAGGGCATGACGCTGGTGCCGCTGTCCATCTATTTCAACAGCCGGGGCAAGGCGAAGGTGGAACTGGCGCTGGCCAAGGGCAAGAAGACCCATGACAAGCGCGACACGATCAAGGAACGCGACTGGAAACGCGACCAGCAGCGCATCATGAAGGCGCATCGCTGATGGACAATCGACTTTCCCGCTGGTGGCACGCCAATGCGCCCACCCGCGAGTCGCTGGAAAACAACCGCTTTCTGGCCCCGGTGGCGCATCGCGTGCTGGAACCCTCGCTGTGGCGCTTCACCCGGCGGTCGGTGCCGCGCGGCGTGGCGCTGGGGTTGCTGGTCGGCATCTTCCTGCTGATCCCCGGCGTGCAGATTGCGGGCGCGGCGCTGCTGGCGCTGCCGTTCCGGGCGAATATTCCGCTGGCGGCGGCGATGACGTTCCTGTCCAATCCTGCCACCACGCCGCTGTTCCTGATGGCTTCGGTGTGGATGGGCAACTGGATGTTGGGGCGGACGGCGGATGCTTCGGGCTTCATGGCGCTGATCGACCGGCACGCCTCGATCCGCGAATGGTGCGCCTGGCTCTTTTCGGAGGCCGCGCCTGCCATGCTGCTGGGACTGGCGCTGATTTCCCTGGCTTTCGCGGTGGTCGGCTATTTCCTGGCCGACTGGATCTGGCGCCATCGCATGGGGCGGAAATGGCATGCGCGCAAATTGAGGATTGGCAAGGCGCGCGAAAGCGGCGCATTGGAGGAAATCGCTTCGGCCTGAGGGGGTTGGGGCGGCAAGTCCATTGTGGATGCAGGGGGCGCGTGTGATCAGGGATGGAGACGCTTGGGCGGCTGACCGGCCATCGCCGCTTGCCCTGCCGCTGCTGGTCCTGCTGGCGCTGATTTCCGCCGGGCTGGTGATCTATGCCGCCGGGAACTGGGCGCTGGGCGCGGGCTTCGGCGCGGCGGTGCTGGCCGGGGCGGCGCTGCTGAGCTGGTATCGCAGGCTCCATCCGCCGGAAGTGGCGGTGGGGGAGGCCGTGCCCGACTGGACGGTGGCGCGGGCGGCGGCGGACGCATCCAACATGGCGATCGCCGTCACTGACCGGGCCGGGCGGCTGGTCTGCGCCAGCGACCTGTTCGGGGAGTGGTTTCCCGGTTTTCCCACGCCGCCGCATGTCACCGGCGATGCGCCCCTGTCCGACAGCCTGGGCCACGCCGCCCGCGCCGCCTGGCGCGACGGCGAGGCGCGGGTGGAGGGGATCGTGCAGGGCGCGCTGCGGCTGGACGCCTTCCTGTGCCGCACCGGTCGTTCGGAGGATTATCTGCTGTGGCGCTTTTCCCCCGTGCGCCAGCCCAGCGCGCTGGACGATGTGCATCGCCTGCTGACCGGGGAGGCCGGGCGGCAGTTGGGCGAAGCGGGCATCATGGCGGTGATGATCGGCGGGGAAGGGCGCATCCGGGCCGCCAACGGCGCCTTCCTGCTGCGCGCCGCCGGGCGGATCGACGCCAATATCACCGGGCGCGACTTCGCCGCCCACATGCGGGTGGACGACAAGGGGCGGCTGTTCCTGGCGCGGGAGGAATCGGGCGGCGTTCCGCTGCGGCTGTTGCAGGTGCCGTTGAAGCGCGCCGCCCAGCCGGCGGGGGCGCAATCGGGCGCGCAGGACGGGCCGATGCTGCTGCTGCTGATCGACGAGCCGGCGGGCAATGCGGGCGGGACGTCAGCGCTTTCCTATATCGAGACGCTGTTGTCGCTGCTGCCC
The DNA here is from genome assembly GCF_000264945.2 of Sphingobium indicum B90A. Lineage (NCBI taxonomy): Bacteria > Pseudomonadati > Pseudomonadota > Alphaproteobacteria > Sphingomonadales > Sphingobiaceae > Sphingobium > Sphingobium indicum. The sequence goes on along the minus strand of NZ_CP013070.1, from coordinate 2,793,122 downwards.
TTTGGCCTTGCCATGGCGGATCGTGACGGGCGCGTGCTGTTCATGAACAAGGCCTTTTCGCGGGCCGCGGGCGTCAAGCCGGAGGAGAAGCCGAGCTATCCCGGCGACCTGGTGGTGCGGGAAGATCAGGCGGCGGTGGCCGACGCGGTGCGGCGCTTCGCGGTCGGACCGCAAATGTCGGGCGACGTCGCCGTGCGCATGCGCAACCAGCCCGACGAGCCGATCGCGCTCAGCCTGGCGGGCGTGCGCGGGCTGGGCGAGGCGGCGGTGCTGCTCTCGCTCAAGGACAATAGCGAGGAGAGCAAGCTCAAGCGGCAGGTGGCGCAGGCGACCAAGATGCAGGCGATCGGCCAGCTTGCCGGGGGCGTGGCGCACGACTTCAACAATATCCTGACCGCGATCATCGGCCATTGCGACCTGATGCTGATGCGCCATACGCCGGGCGACAGCGACTATGACGACATCCAGCAGATCAAGTCGAACAGCAACCGCGCTGCGGGGCTGACGCGGCAGTTGCTGGCCTTCTCGCGCCAGCAGACGCTGCGGCCGCAGATATTGCAGTTGCCCGACATCGTCGCGGACGTTTCCAACCTGCTGAAGCGCCTGCTGGGCGAGAGCGTCAAATTGGAAGTCACCCATGGCCGCAATCTGGGCGCGGTGCGGGCGGACCCCGGCCAGTTGGAGCAGGTGATCGTCAACCTGGCCGTCAACGCCCGCGACGCCATGCCGGACGGCGGCACGCTCAACATCCAGACCTATGCCGTGCCCGCCGCCAAGGTGCGGGAGATGCGGTCGGACATATTGCCGCCCGCCGACTATACCGCGGTGCGGGTGTCGGACACGGGCCTGGGCATCCCGCCCGACATATTGTCCAAGATCTTCGAACCCTTCTTCACCACCAAGGAACTGGGCAAGGGCACCGGCCTTGGCCTTTCCACCGTCTACGGCATCGTCAAGCAGTCGGGCGGGTTCATCTTCGCGGAATCCGAACTGGGGCGGGGGGCGAGCTTCGTCATCTACCTGCCGGTCTACCAGGGCGCCGACGCCGATCAGGCCGCGCAGCCCAAGGCGCCGGTCCGCCGCAGCGAAACCTGGGGCACCGGCACCGTGCTGCTGGTGGAGGATGAGGATATGGTGCGCGCCGTCGCGGAACGGGCATTGTCGCGTCAGGGCTACAAGGTGCTGACCGCCAATGACGGCGAACAGGGGCTGGAGGTGCTGGCCGGGGACGAGAAGATCGACCTGCTGATTTCCGACGTGGTGATGCCCAACATGGACGGCCCGTCGATGGTGGCGCGGGCGCGGGCGACACATCCCGACCTGCCGGTGCTGTTCATGTCGGGCTATGCCGAGGAACAGTTGCGCAAATCGATCGACATCGCCAATGTGGCTTTCCTCCCAAAACCCTTTTCCGTCAGCCAGTTGGCGGAAGCGGCGCGGGATGCGCTGGCGATGCGGCCGGCGGAATGAACGGCATGATGAACTTCCGCGCGGTTTGTCGATTATGTCGGTGGGAAAACGCCTTTGGGGTTGCGATGGGTAAGATTGGGGACCGCAAGCATGTCTGACGGCAAGACCATCCTGGTCGTGGAGGATGAGGCAATGATCGGCATGATGCTGGAGGATTATCTCGACACGCTGGGATACCGGCTGCACGCCATTGCCGAATCGGTGGACGAAGCCTGCGCCAAGGCGCGGGAGGGCGGATTCGACGCGGCGCTGCTCGACTGCAATCTGCATGGCGAGAAAAGCTGGCCCGTGGCGGACATATTGGCGCAGAGCGGCATACCCTTCGTCTTTGCGACGGGCGGCATGGCGGACGATCTGCCGACGGGCCATGCCGACCGGCCGACGCTGGCCAAGCCCTTCACCATCGGCGCGGTCGAACGCGCTCTCAACAAGGCGCTGGGCGCCGCATAAGAAAATTTCGTTCCCCTCTTGTTCCATTAGAACAAACAGGATACATGGTGGCCACGCGCCATCCGGACCGGCGCGTTCCGCTTGACAGGGGATAGGCCGATGACCGCAATGCTCTCACTCATCGATTCCAAGAAGACGGGGACAATGGACAGACAGAAAGCATTGGAAGCGGCCCTTTCCCAGATCGACCGCGCCTTCGGCAAGGGTTCGGCGATGAAGCTGGGCAGCCGCGAGAAGATCGAGATCGAGGCGATTTCGACGGGATCGCTGGGGTTGGACATCGCGCTCGGCATTGGCGGCCTGCCGCGCGGACGCATTGTGGAGATTTACGGGCCGGAAAGCTCGGGCAAGACCACGCTGGCGCTGCACGCCATTGCCGAAGCGCAGAAGGCTGGCGGCATCGCGGCCTTCGTCGACGCGGAACATGCGCTCGATCCCGGCTATGCGAAGAAGCTGGGCGTCGACATCGACGAACTGATCGTGTCGCAGCCGGACACGGGCGAACAGGCGCTGGAGATCGTGGACACGCTGGTGCGGTCGAACGCCATCGACGTGCTGGTGGTCGACTCGGTCGCCGCGCTGGTTCCCCGCGCGGAAATCGAGGGCGAGATGGGCGACAGCCATGTCGGCCTGCAGGCGCGCCTGATGAGCCAGGCGCTGCGCAAGCTGACCGGTTCCATTTCCCGCTCGCGCTGCCTGGTGATCTTCATCAACCAGGTCCGCATGAAGATCGGCGTCATGTACGGCAACCCGGAAACGACGACCGGCGGCAATGCGCTCAAATTCTACGCCTCGGTGCGTTTGGACATTCGCCGCACGGGCCAGATCAAGGACCGCGAGGACATTGTCGGCAACGCGACCCGGGTGAAGGTGGTCAAGAACAAGGTCGCGCCGCCCTTCAAGCAGGTCGAATTCGACATCATGTATGGCGAGGGCGTGTCCAAGATCGGCGAACTGCTCGACATCGGCGTGAAGGCCGGGCTGGTCGAGAAGTCGGGCGCCTGGTTCTCCTATGACTCGGTCCGCATCGGCCAGGGTCGGGAGAATGCGAAAACCTATCTGAAAGAACATCCCGAAATGGCGGAACGGCTGGAAAAGGCGATCCGCGGCAAGACCGAGGAGGTCGCCGAAGGGATGATGGCCGGACCCGAAGCGGAGGATGATGGCGAATAGGCGCTGACGGGCCTTCCGGCCGGATCAACCGGAAGGCTCCAGCGCGGCTCTGCCCGCCTGCCGCTTCACGCACTGAAAAGGCCCGCTGCGCGACTGGCGCGGCGGGCCTTTTACCGGATCGGCCTTTGCCGCACAGCCCTTTCGCCGGGCGCAGCGTCTAAAGCCCTGCGTTCAATCAAATCCACGGCGTTCGTCCTGAGTAGCCACGAAGTGACGCATCGAAGGACCAATCGGCGCAGATGCTTCGATATGGGCCTTCGACTTGCCTGTCTTGAACCCGTCGAAGGACTCAGTCCCTGCTCAGCATGAACGGTGCCGAGTCATTGCACGATGCTCCCGCTTTGGCCACGGCCGTCGGATGGCTTGCCAATCGCGGACCGGGCCATCGGTTCATCGGCGGAAAGAGCGATTTGCGGGCAGGAAACGCATCGTCCTCTCGGGGCGCCACTCGTTTCCTTCGAGCGCCCGGGCAGGAGCATGACGGGGTCCAGCCAAGGCCCTCGCCGCCTATCGTCCAAACTTCTTCTGCACCTTCCCGTAGCGCAATTTGCGGGTTCCCGGCTTGCCTTCCATGGCCCGGCCCCTGGGCGCCGCCACCTGCTGTTCGGCGGGCAAGCCCAGTTCCTCCGCCTCCAGCTTGCGGATCTCGTCGCGTATCCGCCCGGCTTCCTCGAACTCCAGATCGGCCGCGGCGGCGCGCATCTTCTTTTCCAGATCCTCGATATAGGCGCGCAGATTGTGGCCCACGAGGTGCGGCCGGTCCTCCAGCCCCGTATCCACCGTCACCTGATCCTTCGACGCGACATGGGCGATGATGTCGCCGATGTTCCGCTTGATCGTGGTCGGCGTGATGCCATGCTCCAGATTATAGGCCATCTGCTTCTCGCGCCGCCGCGACGTTTCGTTGAGCGCCCGTTCCATCGACCCGGTAATACGGTCGGCATAGAGGATCACCCGCCCGTCGACATTGCGCGCCGCGCGCCCGATCGTCTGGATCAGCGAGGTTTCGGAACGCAAAAAGCCCTCCTTGTCCGCATCCAGGATCGCGACCAGTCCGCATTCGGGAATGTCCAGCCCCTCGCGCAGCAGGTTGATGCCCACCAGCACGTCGTAGACGCCCAGCCGCAGGTCGCGGATCAGCTCGATCCGCTCCAGCGTCTCGACATCGCTGTGCATGTAGCGGACCTTGATCCCGGCCTCATGCATGAATTCGGTCAGATCCTCCGCCATCCGCTTGGTGAGCGTCGTCACCAGCGTGCGATAGCCCTTCTTCGCCGTCTCCTTCGCCTCATGGATCAGGTCGTCCACCTGATCCTCCACCGGCTTGATCTCGACCGGCGGGTCGATAAGCCCGGTCGGGCGGATCACCTGTTCGGAGAAGGCGCCGCCGGTCTGCTCCATCTCCCACGGGCCGGGCGTAGCGGAGACGCTGACCGTCTGCGGCCGCATCGCGTCCCATTCGTTGAAGCGGAGCGGCCGGTTGTCGATGCAGCTCGGCAGGCGGAATCCATATTCGGCCAGCGTGATCTTGCGCCGGTGGTCGCCCCGCGCCATCGCCCCGATCTGCGGCACGGTCTGGTGGCTCTCGTCGACGAACAGCAGCGCGTTTTCGGGCAGATATTCGAACAGGGTCGGCGGCGGCTCGCCGGGCAGTCGGCCGGTCAGGAAGCGCGAATAATTTTCGATCCCCGCGCAGGAGCCGGTCGCCGCGATCATCTCCAGGTCGAAATTGGTCCGCTGCTCCAGCCGCTGCGCCTCCAGCAGCTTGCCCTCGGCGGTCAGTTCCTTCAGCCGCTCGGCCAGTTCGAACCGGATCGCCTCCATCGCCTGCTTGAGCGTCGGCCCCGGCGTGACGTGGTGCGAATTGGGAAAGACCTTCACATAGTCGAGGCTCGCCACCTTCTTGCCGGTCAGCGGGTCGAACTCGACGATGTCCTCTATCTCATTGCCGAAGAAGCTGACCCGCCAGGCCGTATCCTCATAGTGGGACGGGAAAATCTCCAGATTATCCCCCTTCACCCGGAAATTCCCCCGCGCAAAGGCCGCGTCGTTGCGCTTGTACTGCAACGCCACCAGCTTGCGGATGATTTCCCGCTGATCCTCCACCTGGCCCTTCTTCATCGCGAAGGTCATCGCCGAATAGGTTTCGACCGATCCGATGCCGTAGAGGCAGGAAACCGAGGCCACGATCAGCACATCGTCGCGTTCCAGCAGCGCGCGGGTGGCCGAATGGCGCATCCGGTCGATCGCCTCGTTCACGCTGGACTCCTTTTCGATATAGGTGTCCGACCGCGGCACATAGGCTTCGGGCTGATAATAGTCGTAATAGCTGACGAAATATTCGACGGCGTTTTCGGGGAAGAAGCTCCTGAACTCCCCGTAAAGCTGCGCGGCCAGGATCTTGTTGGGCGCCAGCACCAGCGCGGGCCGCTGCAACGCCTCGATCACCTTCGCCATGGTGAAGGTCTTGCCCGATCCGGTGACGCCCAGCAGCACCTGGTCCTTCTCGCCCTGGAGCGCCGTTTCCACCAGTTCGGCGATGGCGGTCGGCTGGTCCCCCGACGGTTCATAGTCGGAAACCAGCTTGAACGGCCTGCCGCCCTCGCTCTTTTCCGGGCGTGCGGGGCGGTGGGGGACGAAGCCTTCGCCGGTCTCCGGCTCGTCCAGCGTGGTGCGGATCTGGATAGACATGGCCCGAATATGGTGCCTTTGGTTGGAGACGCAATCGGCTTCACACTCTCCTGGGGCAGGGAGGCGGAAAAGCCGTGCGCCGCCGTTCCTTTTACGACTTCAATTCAAACGCATCCTGGGGCGGGGGAGGATAAATCACCGGCTTGTCACCATAGCGAGCGCGCAGGGCTGCCTCACGCCGCCGTGCATCGACGATCTCGACATTCATCTCGTCAGGATATTTGAAACTAACGCTGAATTCGCCGTCCTTCACATCATATTCCATCACTGACCAACGCTTGATGGGATCTTCCGATGCCGCATACCAGGACTCGAAAAGAAGGTCTGAAAGAATCTCACTTGCTGAATTATAATAGCGGACGACGTCGCCTTCGTCCTTGAAGACGCTCGGTCCATTCCATCCTTCACCAATCTCCGCATAGAGGAAGACGCCATTTGGATCGCCGCCGACAATCTCCGCCAGTTCCTGTCCGATCTCATTCATCAGCGGCCCTAGATTGTCGAGTTTATCGTCTGCCATTGCTTGCTCCCCTCGGTTCGTTCGGGAAATTTCGGAGATTTCTTTCGCCATTGACGTACCAAGTAACGGTGAGCCTGTAGGGCCGCCTCGATGTTCCCGCATATTGGGGTATGATATCGACAAAGACTTTTTTGCCCGCTCGTAAATCGTTGGCCCAGCTATTTTCCAGTGCTTTATAGGCGCTCCGATTGAAATTGGCATCTTGGGCGAAATGATTGAAGCTGTCGTTCGGCCCGTTGAAGCGAGCAGCGATGAAATGTCCACGATCGTCACCAGAGCGACGATCCGGTTTGCCCGCTTGAATTTGATTGAATCGTGACCGTGCGGTTGTCGGACCGAGAAACAATTGGCCATGGACTTTCCTGACCCGGGCAAGCATGTCCATGTAGAAATCATAGCCATTCTTGCTCTCCCGGCTCATAGCAAAATAATTAGAACAAATCAAGAACAAACGTCGGAACTGTTCCGCATTGCATCGCCGCCGCCCGTTGTTATGGTGGCCAGCAAAATGGAGTGGAAACAGGGAGAATGCCTATGCGTGCGACACTTCCCGTCCTGATCGGCTTGACATCTCTGCTGGCGGCCTGCGGCGAAAAGCCGTCCGGCCAGCCCCAGACCCGCGAGGAGGTCCGTGAGGAGGTGCAGAAGGTTCAGCTCAAGCCCGGCCAGTGGGAGGGCGCCTATGAGCTGGTCGACATCGACATGCCCAACATGCCGGGCGGCGGCGACCAGATGAAAGAGCAGATGAAGAAGATGATGAGCCGCGCCTCCATCAAATATTGCGTCTCGCCGGAGGAAGCCGCCAACCCCAGCGGCAAGATGTTCTCCGGCCAGGAGAACAAGGACTGCGCCTACAAGGGGTTCGACGCGAGCGGCGGATCGGTGAAGGGGGAGATAAGCTGCAAGTCGCAGGGCGGCACGATGAACGCCGTCATGTCCGGCAGCTACGCGCCCGAAAGCTATGAGATGCACATGGACATGAAGATGACCGGCGCCCCCAACGGCATGAACATGAGCATGAAGGCGAAGACCAGCGGCAAGTGGATCGGCGCGGCCTGCGCCGAGAAATAAGGGCGAGGCGAGCGGGCGCCCCTGCCCGCAACAGGTGATGGCAGATTCCTCTTGCGCTTTGCGCGGCTTGGCGCGAGCCTGCCCCCGTTCCAACAGAGAACAGGGGAGAGGATATGCAGAAATTCGCGCTGGCGGCCCTGCCGCTTGGGCTTGCTCTCGGCTTGGCCGCCTGCGGCAGCAAGCCGGAACCCGCGCCCGAAACGACCGAAGCGCCGATCGTCATGAAAGCGGGCGAATGGACGCTCACCCGCAAGACCACCGGCTACAACACCCCCACCGTCACCCCGGCCGAATATCAGGCCGCGCTGAAGCAGGTGAGCGAGGACAGGGTCTGCATCGCCGTCGACGCGGCCGGCGTGCCGGACGCCAATGCGCTGGCCGGGGATGAGGGCAGTGACTGCACCTACAAGGACAAGCTGATCCGCAAGGGCCGCTTGATCGCGACGCTGAGCTGCACGTCCGGCAAGGGCACGTCCGAAATAGCGCTGGAGGGCAATTTCACCGCCGACACGCTGACCCTGGGCAGCACCATGACCAGGACAGAGGGCGGCCAGCCCGTGCTGCGCACCACCCATGACGTCACGGGCAAGCGCGCCGGGGAATGCACCAAGGCCTGAGGGCCGGTCCGACACCTTCCGTCCGACGCGGCGCCCGCATGCCATGATGGACGGCCGAACCGTCGGCAGGCCGCGCCCGGTCCGTGCATCGGATGGGGACGGCCTGCCGAACGGCGCGCATGGAAATGCCATGGGCCGATCGCGGCAATATCGGCGCCGCCTGGCGGACGCTCAAGATTTGCGCCTGAGGCCCAACAGCCACGGCTTCACCCCGCGCGTCGGATGCGGCGTGCCGTCGAGCCGTCTGGCGCGGATGATCCGGATCGGCTTGACGATCATCTGCCCGCGCATCGGCCCCGACCCGCAGCAGGTCGGCGCGGCGAGGATTCGTTTCACCACGTCCATGCCCGCGACCACATGGCCGAAGGCGGCATAGCCGATATAGTCGCCCCGCGCATCCATATTGGGCGTCGGCCCCACGGTGATGAAGAAATTGCCCATGGCCGAATTGGCGCGGTCGGGCCGCGCCATGGACAGCGTCGCGTCCAGATGCCTGATCCCGGTCCGCGTCGTCGGCTCATGCCTGATCGGCGGCAGCGACCGGCGCGCATCCGTGTCAATGCCGCCCTGGATCAGCCCCAGTTGCGGAGCGCTCTTGCGCCGCGCCGCGCGATAGAAGGTGACGCCGTCGAAGCGCCCGTCATCGACATAGGTCAGGAAATTGGCGGAGGTGACCGGCGCCCGCTTATCGTCGGTCGCCACGACGATGGCGCCGACGGAGGTCTCGATGGCCACGCGGGTATGGCCCGGCGTCGGCCGGTTGGCGTGCAGGGCGAGGGCGGGACCGGAGAGGAAGGCTGTCAGCAGGACGAGATAATGCAGGACGGCAGGACGCATCGGCGGGAAGGCACGCTCAGGAAAGAGGGACAAGACCCAAGGCTAGGGTGTGTGGGGATTCAGCCCATGGCGGGCTGCAAATAGCGGCTTTCTGCGCTTCCGGTGCTCACGTACTGAAGTACGCTGCGCGCCAGTTCTCGAAATCCGCTATTTTCGCCTCGCCCTGAACTTAATCCCCACACACCCTAGAGAGCTTGCAGGCGCGGCGCAACCGGGCGGCAAGCACGGACTTTAACCGCTTTGCAAAGGAGGAAGGTGGCGACGGGGGCGCTCCATGGGGAGCGCCCCTTTTTCAGAGGGCAGTCATCAGAAGCGCTTGGCCAGGGTGACCGTGTAGGACCGGGGCGGAGCGAAAATGCGCACGCCCAGATTCTGGAAGCTGATATGGTGCACCGAATATTGCTCGTTCGTCAGATTGTCGGCGCTCAGCGAGAGCTTCAGGCCCGACGCGCTCTCCCAGGATGCAAAGCCGTTGAGCACGCTGTAAGCCTTCTGAAGGCCCGCAACATCGTTGGACGGATTGTAGAAATAGGAACTTTGGAAAGCCTGGCTCAGACGCACCGTGGCCGTGCCGCCGAACAGGTCCTCGTTGAGTTCGATATAGTTGCTGATCTTGTAGCGCGGCGCGCGCGACAGGCGGTTGCCCTTATAGGCAAGCGTCGCCCCCGCGAATTGCGGATTGGACGTGAACTTGCCGTCGAGGAGGCTCGCATTGATGCCGACGTTGAGATGGCGTGACGGCGCGATCGCAACCTGGAGTTCGGCGCCCTTGATCCGCGCATTGGCATTGGCAAGGATGAAGTTCAGATTTGCGCCGAACTCGAACACCTGAAGCTTCTTATAGTCGAGATAGAAGAGGTCGGCGTTCACCCGCAGCGTGTTGTCCAGCCATTGGGTTTTCGCGCCCAGGTTGAAGCTGTCCAATTGTTCGGGCTTCACGAGGAAGGTGGCCTGGACGGCATTCTGAGCCTGGCTGGTGAAGGTGCCCGACTTGTAGCCGCGATCATAGCTCAGGTAGAAATGCTTGTCCGGGCTGGGTTCCATGGCCAGCGTTGCGCGCCAGGTGGGCTTGGTGAAGCTTGCGGACGCCGGCACCGCGTAAAGCGAGCCGGGGAAGAAGGGGAAGCCGAGTCCCTGGCCTGCCGGCGCATTATGCACCGCCTGCTGAAAGACGTCCTTCTTGTCGCGCGAGATGCGGGCGCCAAGCGTCAGTTCGAAGATTTGCGCGAACGGTATGGTGACCTGGCCGAAAGCGGCATAGCTCTTCGTGCTGGCATTCTGGAGGGCAGTGTTATCGCCGCCCAATCCTCGCGGCAGCGGCGCCACCGAGGTGACGACGAAGCGCTCCTCGCGGTCGATGCTGTCGGAATAATAGAAGAGGCCGGCGACCCACTGGACCTTCGAGCTGGACGGCGAGGTCAGCCGCAATTCCTGGCTGAACTGGTGCGACGCTTCATTGACCCGGTCGTCGGTCTGGAAGGGAAAATTCGATTCCCCCACATAGTCGGCGCGCAACGAATAGAGATTGTTGCGATAGGCGGTGAGCGACGTCAGCGTGGCCCAATCGCCCGCATATTCGACCCGCCCGACGAGTCCGTAATTGCGGCGACGCTGGAACGTCCCTGGGATCGTCTCGCTCTCCCAGACATTCTTGCGGTCGGCGTTGGAGGCGGCCGCCAGCGCCGCGAAGGTGGGGCTCGCCAAATAGGTCGACACGATCGACCGGGAATCGCCATCGAGATCATCCTTGGAATAATCTCCCGACAGGAGGATGGTCCATGCGTCCTTTTCGGCCTGGAACTGCAGTCGGCCGCCATAGCGCTCTCCGCCCTGAAGATGCTTGCCGGTCAGCAGGTTATATGCATAGCCGCGGCTGTCGGAATATTGACCGGCCGCGCGGAACGCCATGCCGTCGCCGACCGGCAGGTTGACGATGCCCTTGCCGCCGAAGGTGCGGAAGCTGCCGGCAGACGCCTCGACACTGCCCTCGAATGCTTCGGTCGGACGGTTCGAATAGAAGCTGATCGTGCCGGCGGACGCATTTCGTCCGTAGAGAGTTCCCTGAGGACCGCGCAGAACCTCGACCCGGCTGGCGTCCAGAAACGCGATCGACGTGGCGCCGCCGCGGCCGATCGCCACTTCGTCCATGGAGATCGTGACCGACGATTCGGAGGCGGCCGAATCCGTCTGCGATCCGACGCCGCGAATATAGGTCTGGGGTTCGCCGATATTGAACTGGGTCATGGTGACGCCGGGCGTCAGCGCCGCGACATCCAGAACCGAGGTGATATGCGCGCGCTCCATGGCGACGGAGCCGAGCGCAGTGACCGCGATCGGAACATCCTGGAGATTTTCGGCGCGCTTGCGCGCCGTCACGACGATGTCGGCAATGCCGACCGCGGCCTGTTCTTCAGCCGGCGCACCCGCCGCCGGAGCATTTGCGGCCGCTGTCCCTTGAGCGAAAACCGGCGCTGCGACACCGGCGGCGGCGGTGCACAGCAGACGCGACAATAGGCTGGCGAAATTACCTCGCATAACATCCTCCCTCTTTATGCAACCGGCGCCGCCCTCCCTCTTGTCAGGCGGCGTCCGGCTTCAATCTTCAGTTCACTTCGAACAATTGCCCGGCGCCCATGCCCCCGATGTCGAGGACGCCGGCCTCCCCCGGCGCGCTCGCCTCAGCTTCAGCCAGAAAAACGGAAGCGTCATCGGGAACGCGAGCATCAAGGGCCGCGCGCAACGATCGCGCCGTCCACCGCCTCGACCTCCGCAAACAGAGACGCGAGCTTTTCCGCACCTGGTTGGCCAGCATGAACGGAGTAGCCTTCGCGGGCGCGGCGCTTCACAATCTCGCCATCGACATAGTCGCCCACCCCAACTGATCCGCGATCGGTTCGGATCGCTTGGAAATCGCTCTAGTCGCGCCATTGGCGTCTTGATAAAGTGTATCTACACTTTTCTAAAAGCGGTCAACAGGATTCTGACTGAAGATCGGGGGTGACCGTCAACTTCAACGGCTTCGGATCAGGCAGCTTGCTGCGTTCAGGGGCTTGTCAGTTTCTCCGGTCCGCCGCTCCTGTCCTGTTCGCAATCGCTCGCCCCGCCGCAGATGCGCGCGACCGCCTCGGCGATTTCGCTGCTGGCCGTCATACTCTTCGGCAATGGCCTTGGTCCGCTGCTGGTCGGTCTTGCGAGCGACCTGATGGCATGGATGGGATATGATGCGGGGTCCGCGCTGCGGGCGGCCCTGACCATCACCACCGTGCCGGTGCTGTGCGCCGCGATTCTGTTTTTGTCAGCGGCGCGCCATTTAAAGGCCGATCTCGGCGAGATATGACCCTCACGCGAAGGTGAAGGAGCTGGATCAGCGAAGGCGGTCGAAAGCGATCGGCTTCCCGCCGCTCAGGCGGGCCGGCGGAATCCCTATGCCTTTTCCAGGGTGCACTGTAGCGGGTGCTGGTTCTGGCGGGCGAAGTCCATGACCTGGTTCACCTTCGTTTCCGCCACCTCATAGCTGAAAATGCCGCAGACGCCGACGCCGCGCTGGTGGACGTGGAGCATCACGCGGGTCGCCTCCTCCATGTCCATGCGGAAGAATTGCTGGAGGACGTGCACGACGAATTCCATCGGCGTGTAGTCGTCGTTCAACATCAGCACCTTGTAGAGAGAGGGCTTTTTCGTCCGGGCGCGGGTGCGCGTGGCAATGCCGACATTGGGACCGCCCGAGCCGTCGCCCTGGTCGTCCTGATCCCTGCCCGCCATCGTCACGGAATATGCCATCGTCGTGGAGCTGCTCATGATGGGCGAGGATATGGCGATTTGCTCCCGCATGGCAAGGGGTCCTGCCGGGCGTAAACCATCCTTCCTGGCGGGAATGGCATGGGGGAGAGTGAAATGGGTGGCTTCCCGCCATTCCCCATCTCGTCACCCCGGGCTTGACCCGGGGTCCCGCTGCCTTTTCCAGGCGGGCACTCAGAAAGAAAGCGGGACCCCGGATCAAGTCCGGGGTGACGGAGGGGCTAACGTCCGCCATTGGCCATGGGGCATCCTTCGGAAAAAGGAAACGGCCCCTGCGACGGGGCCGTTTCTTTCTCGCAAGCCCGAAGGCCGGGGGTCAGGCGGCGAGCGCCTTTACCTTGTCGGTCACCACGGTCACGCGGGCGGTCAGCGGAGAGGCGACGTCGCCGGCCAGCTTGATCAGCGCTTCGCTGCTCTTGGCCGCTTCCTTGGTGAATTCGTCGAAGCTGCTGGAGAGCAGCTGGCTCTGAAGCTGGAAGAATTCGGTCGGCGTCTTCACGGTCGAGAAGCTCTTGAAAGAAGCGGTCGCCTTTTCGAAGCTCTTGCGGCTGTAGTCCACGGCTTCCTGGCCCAGGGTCTCAAAGCCCTTGGCCGCGATCTTGCCGGATTCGACCAGCGCTTCGACATTGCCCTTGGCGATGTCGCTGAATTCCTCGATCGCCTTGGTCGACTTCTCGACGCTCACCTTCGCCTTCTCGTTCAGGTCGGCATAGACCGTTTCGAGCTTGGCCTTGGTTTCTTCCGCGAATTTCTTTCCGGTCTCGATCACATCGTTCATCATTTTCGTTCCTTCTGTGGCGGGCAGCAACATGGGCTCTAGCGGCCCGGCCCCGGATAACAGGGTCTTCGATAGGTCCGGTTGCGCCGCTGTCGGCTTCGCAACCGGCTTGGACCTGGGCGTCTCCGCCTTCGGCGCCGCGGCGACGGGGGCGGGTTGCGGGGTCACATCCTTCACCAGTTCCGGTTCGGGCGCCGCGTCGACCGCCGTGGTCGCCGCGATCACCGCTACCGGATCGGCCTTCGCCGCCGGCGCAGCCTTCGCCGCGGGCTTGGCCGCCGGAGCGACGGCCTTGGGCGGGGCAGGCTTTTTCGCGGCGGGCTTCGCCCGGGCGGGAGCCGGCGCCTTGATCGCCGCTTCGGCGGCCTTCAGCGCCTCGCTGGCGGAGAGGGTCGACGACGCCTTCTTGGCGACAGGCTTCTTACGCACTGGCTTTGGGGTAACGGCCATGGACCAACCTCCATTTGTTGCAGTGCACAATATAGAAATCGCGCCGCCGTTGCAAGCGCTTTTGTGCAGTGCAGCAAAATTGCCCGTACGACCCGTCGCTTCGGCAAGGCGGGCTGCCGCAAACGGGCCGCCCGCGAAGGAACTGGAGCGGGTTTCGATCTGAGCGAATCAGATCGCCGCTCTTGATTCTTCGTTTTCCGCGATTTCTTGACCAGCGATCGGAACCGACCGCTTGGAAACCGCTAACGGGTTTTCACATAGCGGCCGGGGGCGTCCTCCAGCGCCTTGAGTCGGCCCTTGCCGGGGCGACGGGCGCCCTTCACCGGGACGGTGGCGGGGGCCTGCCCGCGAATCCACTCGATCCAGTCGGGCCACCAGCTACCCTTTGTCTCCTTCGCATGGGCGAGAAAGGCCTCCAGGGTCGGCTGCGATTCGGCGCAGGTCCAATATTGATATTTTTGCGCGGAGGGCGGGTTCACCACGCCCGCTATATGCCCCGACCCCGCCAGCAGGAAGCGGATCGGGCCGGAGAAATGCTCGGTCAGCTTCCACACGCTTTCCAGCGGGGCGATATGATCTTCCCGCCCTGCCTGCACATAGGCGGGCGTCCTGACCCGGCGCAGGTCGATGGGCGTGCCCGCGACGCTGATCGCGCCCGGCTGCACCAGCAGGTTGTCGCGATAGAGCTGCGTCAGATAATCCTTGTGCCAGCGCGCCGGCAGGTTGGTGGTGTCGCCGTTCCAGTAGAGCAGGTCGAAGGGCGGGTAATCCTGCCCCAGCAGGTAGTTGTTGACCACATAGTTCCAGATGAGGTCGCGCCCGCGCAGCAGGTTGAAGGTCGCGGCCATGTAGCGCCCGTCCAGGAAGCCGCCGGAGGAAAGCTGCTCCACCATCTTCATCTGCTCGTCGTCGACGAACAGGGTGAGGTCGCCCGCCTTGCTGAAATCGACCTGGGCGGTGAAGAAGGTGGCGCTGGCGACCTTGTCCGCCTCGCCCCGCGCCGTCAGCAGCGCGAGCGTGGCGGCCAATGTCGTCCCCGCCACGCAATAGCCGATGGCGTGGACGCCGGGCACGCCCAGCAGGTCGCGCACCGTGTCGATCGCGTCGATCTGGCCGTCCAGGATATAATCGTCCCACACGACGTCCTTCATCGAGGCGTCGGCCGATTTCCACGACACCAGGAAGACGCTGATCCCCTGGTCGACGGCCCATTTGACGAAGCTTTTTTCCGGCGACAGGTCGAGGATGTAGAAACGGTTGATCCAGGGCGGGAAGATGATCAGCGGCGTTTCCAGCACCTTGTCTGTCGTCGGGGCATAGTGGATCAACTGGTAGAGCGGCGTTTCCTTGATCACCTTGCCGGGGGTCGAGGCGATGTTGCGGCCAAGCTCGAACGCCGTGCCGTCGGTGTGGGTGAGCTGGCCCTTTTCCAGATCGGCCAGCATGTGCTGCAGGCCCTTAACCAGATTCTCGCCGCCGCTCTGAATCGTCTTCTGCACGACCAGCGGGTTGGTCAGCGGGAAGTTGCTGGGGGCGATGGCGTCCAGCAGGCCTGTGGTGGCGAAGCGCAGCTTGGCCTTCTGCTTCGGATCGACGCCGTCCACCGCGTCGGCCAGCTTCATCAGATAATCCGAGAGCAGCAGATAGCTCTGCCGGATCAGGTCGTAAAAGGGATGCTCGGTCCAGGCCGGGTCGGCGAAGCGGCGGTCGCGCGCGGCCGCGGGGCTATCCGATGGCGGGGGTTCGGGATGGTCGCGCAGCAGGCCGCCGGAATCCAGGAAACGCTGCCACAGCGCCAAGCCTTCATCGGCAAAGCCGGTCTGGATGCGCGCCACGGCTTCGGGGTCGAAGGGCAATGTCCGGCCGGTCGCGCCTGCCGCCTGTTCCAGCATCAATTGCTGCGCCCGGCCCAGCACCTGCGTCCATTGCTGCATGTCCTCCAGCGTGGGGAGGTGGGGTTCCATGACGTCCTGTGCTTTCATGGCCACCTTCCTTCGCCTGGCATTGTCCGGTCCGCCGCTTTCTCTGGCGCGTCGCGGGCTGGCGGGTTATAGCCGGATCGTGACAAGCCGAGTGCGCGTCACTTACTATTCCTTACAGCGAGCTTTCAGGAAAGCCCCAATGTCCGAAGAATTCTACCGCATGAAGCGTCTGCCGCCCTATGTCATCGCCGAAGTGAACGCGATGCGGGCCGCCGCGCGCGCCGCGGGGGAGGACATTATCGACTTAGGGATGGGCAATCCCGACCTGCCGCCGCCCGACCATGTCATCGCCAAGCTGTGCGAGGTCGCGCAGAAGCCGAGCGCGCACGGCTATTCCCAGTCGATGGGGATTCCGGGGCTGCGCCGGGCGCAGGCCAACTATTATGGCCGCCGCTTCGGCGTCGATCTGGACCCGGAGACCGAGGTGGTCGTGACCATGGGGTCGAAGGAGGGCCTTGCCAGCCTGGCCACCGCGATCACCGCGCCGGGGGACGTCGTGCTGGCGCCCAATCCCAGCTATCCGATCCACATGTTCGGCTTCATCATCGCGGGGGCGACCATCCGCTCCGTGCCGACCACGCCGGACGAGCATTATTGGCAGTCGCTGGAGCGGGCCATGGCCTTCACCGTGCCGCGCCCCTCGATCCTGGTCGTGGGCTATCCGAGCAACCCGACGGCCGAGACCGTCGACCTCGCCTTCTATGAGCGGCTGGTCGCCTGGGCGAAGGAGAACAAGGTCTGGGTGCTGAGCGACCTTGCCTATTCCGAGCTTTATTATGACGGCAATCCGACGCCCTCCATCCTCCAGGTGCCGGGCGCCAAGGATGTGGCGGTGGAATTCACCTCGCTCAGCAAGACCTATTCCATGGCGGGCTGGCGCATCGGCTTTGCCGTGGGCAACCGGCAACTGATCGCGGCGTTGAAGCGGGTGAAATCCTATCTGGACTATGGCGCGTTCACGCCGATCCAGGCGGCCGCCTGCGCGGCGCTCAATGGGCCGCAGGACATCGTGCAGAAGAACCGCGAGCTTTATCACAAGCGCCGCGACGTGATGGTGGAGGCCTTTGGCCGGGCTGGCTGGGACATTCCCGCGCCCAGGGCGTCGATGTTCGCCTGGGCGCCGCTGCCCCCGGCGCTCAAGGACATGGGGAGCCTGGAATTTTCCAAGCAGTTGCTGACCCACGCCAAGGTCGCGGTCGCGCCGGGGGTCGGCTATGGCGAGGATGGCGAGGGCTATGTCCGCATCGCCATGGTGGAAAATGAGCAGCGGCTGCGGCAGGCGGCGCGCAACATCAGGCAGTATCTGAAATCCATGGGCGTCAACACGCCGGCCAAGGGCGCTGCCTGAGGGGAATAGGATCGGGAGATGAGGGACGTGCTCCTGCGCGGGCACTCGAATGAGACAAGTGGCTCATGAGAGCCCAGTTCTGCCCTCGGAATGTCATTCTACCGTTGGAACTGGGCTCCTGCCTTCGCAGGAGCACGCTTCCCCAAGGGCATGATGGCATGCAACCTGTACAGCCATTTCAACCCTTGCCATTTTCCTCGCTCTGCGCTGCTTTGACACGATGATCGCACTTCCCCAGGTTTCGCAGGTCGCGCAGACCATCCAGCTCGCCTTGGCCCCCGTCTTCCTGCTCGCGGGCATCGGGGCGTTCCTGAACGTCTGCGTCGGGCGGCTGGCGCGCATCATCGACCGGGCGCGCAAGGTGGAGGACAAGATCCTCGCCTCCCGCGGCAAGGAGCATGACCGGATGGTCAGCGAGATCCGCGTGCTGGACCGGCGGATGAGCGTGGTCAACGGCGCGATCTTCCTGTCGGTGGCGTCGGCCTGCGCGATCTGCCTGGTCGTCATCCTGTTGTTCGCCGCCAACCTGCTGGGTTCGCACCTCGGCACGCCCATCGCGATCCTGTTCAGCCTGGCCATGGTGTTGCAGGCGGCGGCCTTCGCCACCTTCATCCAGGAAATCCGGCTCGCCTCGCGCACCATCCACATCCGCAACGAAGTGCTCTATCACAAGGTCGAGGAAGAGGGCGCGGGATGACGAAGTTCACGGTCAACGACCGGCCCGTCCAATATCGCATGGACCCGGCGACGCCGCTGCTCTGGGCGCTGCGCGACGCGTCGAACCTGACCGGAACGAAATATGGCTGCGGCACGGGCGATTGCGGCGCCTGCACGGTCGACATAGACGGGGAGGCCGTGCGTTCCTGCCAGGTGACCATCGCCGCCGCGGAGGGGAAGTTCGTCACCACCATAGAGGGGCTGTCGCCCGATCGCGGCCATCCGCTGCAACAGGTGTTCGCGGCGGACAATGTTTCCCAATGCGGCTACTGCATCCCCGGCGTCATCATGGCGGCGTCGGCGCTGCTGCGGCGCACCAGCGATCCGAGCGATGAGGAGATCGACGCGGCGATCACCAATATCTGCCGCTGCGGCATCTATCCCCGGCTGCGAGGCGCGATCCAGCGGGCGGGACGGGTGATGCGGGGCGAGGAGGTGGTGGACGCCGTCCCGCCATCCGGCATCGCTCCGGAGGAGGCGGCGAAGGCGGTTCCGGCGCTGCGGCGGCCCTAGCTTCAGCCGAAGCGATAGCCGGACACGGTCCAGCCCAGCACGGTGCTGCCATGATTGCGCACCGCCTTGTCCTTGCCTGCCGCGCCGAGGGCGACCATCAGGGGCAGCAGATGCTCCTCCCGCGGGTGGGCGAAACGGGCATGGGGCAGGTCGGCCCAGGCCGCGACGCGGCGGGCGCGGCTGGCCGGGTCGGGATCGGTCACGGCGGCGGTCAGGGCGTCGTCCCACAGCTTCGACGGCGCGGTGGCCTGGGAACCGCGGACGCGCAAATTGTGGAAGCTCATGCCCGAACCGACGATCAGCACACCTTCGTCGCGCAACGGGGCGAGGGCGCGTCCGGCGGCGATGTGCGCCGCCGGGTCCAGATCGTGGCGGAGCGAGAGTTGGACGAGCGGAATGTCGGCTTGCGGCAGCGCGACCTTCATCGGGATGAAGACGCCATGGTCCCAGCCGCGCTCCTCCTCCGTTCCGGCGGGAAAGCCCGCCTGTTCCAGCAGGCCGGCGGCGCGGCGGGCGAGCGCGGGCGCGCCGGGCGCGTCCCAGCGGAGCGCATATGTGTGCGGCGGAAAGCCATGATAGTCGAACAGCAGGCCGGGCCTTTCCCCGTCATGGACGGTGAACCGGCTTTCCTCCCAATGGCCGGAGACCAGCAGGATCGCGCCGGGGCGTTCGGGCAGGGTCGCGACGATGCCCGCCAGATAGTCCTGCATCGGCTGCCACATCGGGTCGCAATGCGGGCGATCGGGGTCGCTGGGGTCCATGAAGAAGCAGGGGCCGCCGCCATGGGGGATGAAGAGAGTCGGCTGTCTCATGCCCACGAGATCGGATGGATTTGGGCGCAGCGCAAGCGGGGCGCTGGAAACGGACTGTTTCAGGTGGGGCGTGAAAGGCGGCGGCGGGCGGCCCTCAAGCTTCGTTCTCTTACAGCACGGGGGCGATGGCCTGGGCCAGGGTGGCGCCGGAATAGGGCTTTTTGAGCAAGGTCACGTCGCCGAAGCGTTCGGGCAGGTCCAGCCCGTCGCCATAGCCGGTGGCGAAGAGGAAGGAGACGCCCCTTTCCGCCAGCAGTTCCGCCACCGGAAGGCTGGTTTCATTGCCCAGGTTGAAGTCCAGCACCGCCAGATCGACCTCATGGTTCGCAATCGCCTCCCGCGCGCGGCTGACGCTGGCGGCGGTGATCACTTCGGCGCCCAGGTCGCGCAGCGCGTCCTCGCCGTCCATGGCGATGATCATATTGTCTTCGACCAGCAGGACGTTGCGGCCCTTGAGCAGCGTGGGCGCGGGCGCAGGGGCGGGGGTCGCGCGTTCGGCGCCGACGACGTCGGGCAGGACGGAGGCGACATGGGCGGAGGGGATGCAGAATCGCGCCTCCAGCCCGGAAAGGCGGTAATGCACCTCCGCCCGGCCATCGAGATCATAGGGGATGGACCGTTCGATCACGGTCGATCCGAAACCCCGGCGCGTGGGCGCGACCACGGCGGGTCCGCCGCTTTCCCGCCAGTCGAGCAGCAGGCTGCCGTCGGCATCGACGCGCCAGTCGATGGCCACGCTGCCATTGTCGGACAGCGCGCCATATTTGGCGGCGTTGGTCAGCATCTCATGGATCACCAGCGCCAGCACGGTGAAGGCGGCGGGGGTCAGCAGGACATTGGGGCCGGTCAGCTTCACCCGGTCGCGCCGCTCGCCCAGATAGGCGGCCGATTCCACCTCTATGAGGTCGTAGAGCCGGGCAGGCGCCCAGCGGTCGGCGGTGATCTGGTCATGGGCGCGGGCCAGGGCATGGACGCGGCTTTCCAGCGTGTCGATGAACTGGTCGACCGACTGGGCATTGTCGCGGGTCTGGGACAGCAGCCCCCGGATCAGCGAGAGGATGTTGCGGACGCGATGATTGAGTTCGGCGATCAGCAATTCCTGCTTTTCATGCGCCTTCTGCCGTTCCTCATGCGCGGAATCGGACAGGCGCAATATGACCTCCAGCAGGGCGGTGCGCAGCGCCCCGGCCACGCGCAGTTCGGCGGCGGTGAAGGGCACGGCGGTGCCGCGCACCAGTTCCGACCACTCCTCGAAGCTCTTGCGGGGGGAGAGGCGGGGACCGTTGGGACCATATTCGACATGCTTTTCCGGACTGCCCGCCCAGCGCACCGAGCGGAGCTGTTCCGCCCGGAACAGCACCACATAGTCGCGGGGACGGCGCGACAGCGGGATGGCGAGCAGGCCGGCCGCCCGATCGGCATGGGCCGCCGCTTCGGGCAGCAGGCGAGCCAGATGGTCGGTGGCGAAGACCTGGCCGGCGGCCGTCCGGTTCAGCATGGCGACGATGGCGGCGAAGCTGCGCTCGTCCGGGCTGAGGCCCGAAAAGGTCATCTGGCCGTCGATATAGACGCCCACGCCGTCCGCCGGGATGGTGTCGAAGATCACGTCGCCCAGCCAGCGGGCGTTGGACAGCAGGTCATGGTCCTGCGCCACCGCCGACATCAGCCGGTCGGCCACCTGCCGGGCCTTGCCCTCATAGGCGGCGGTTTCGCTGCGCTCGCGATTTTCGAGCATCATCGAGAAGATCTGGCCGAACAGTTCGGCCGCGCTGCGCTGCGCGAAGCTGGGCAGGCGGGGACCATAATGGTGGCAGGCGAACAGGCCCCAGAGCCGCCCTTCGACGATGATCGAGATGGAAAGCGAGGCCCCCACCCCCATATTGCCGAGATATTCGATATGGATCGGCGACACCGCCCGCGTCAGGCAGAGCGACATGTCGAGCGCCGCGCCGGAGGGATCGAGTTGAGGCACGACGGCAACCGGCCGCGCCCCGACGTCCGCGATCACGCGGAAGATGTTGCGCAGGTAGAGCGCGCGCGCCTGCGCGGGAATGTCGGACGCGGGATAATGCAGGCCGAAGAAGCTGTCGATGCCGGGACGCAGCGCTTCGGCCACGACTTCGCCGTCGCCGCCCTCCGCGAAACGATAGACCATCACCCGGTCGAAGCCGGTCAGCGCCCGCACCTGCCGCGCCCCGTCCCGCAGGAAGGCGGCCATGCCCTCCGTCTGGCCGAGCCGCGAGACCATGGAGCGGACCGTGCTGCTGGCCTCCATCTCGTCATGGGATGCCGGTTCGGCCTCGATCACGACCAGCGATCCGGAGAAATGGACGGCGACGTCGAACGGCGCGACGCCCTCCATCAGGGCGAGCGAGAAGATGCGCTCCACCGCGTCGGGGCCGCGCAGCAGGGTGATGCGGTTGCGCAGGGAATGGACCGCCTCCGCGCTGAAGATGCCGCTGATCGGCCGGCCCAGCATCTGTTCGGGCGAAAGGCCGATATGGTCGGCGCTGTTGGCCGACACGCGCGACACCAGCCAGTCGGCGGTCAGCGCGACCAGGAAGCCGAAGGGCTGGACCGTGCCGGGGACATGGATCGGCTCCCGGTCGCAATTGGCGAGGTCGACGGCGAAACCCCCCGCCGGGATATTGCCGTCAGCCATGGGCCGGCGCCGTGCCGCCGGCGGCGGCCGCGAACAGGCCGAAGGCGGCCTGCGCGCCGCGTATGGCATCGTCGATCCATGGCTCGCCGCCTTCGGCCGCGGCATCGTCCAGCCGACGCTGGAACGCGGCCCAGCCGCCCTTTTCATGCACGGCGGACAGATAGGCGCGGGGCAGGCCGGGGCCGACGCGCCGGGCGAGCATGGCGCCGCCCAGCCGCGATCCTTCCAGCGTGTAGCGGACGCCCCAGCGGCAGGCGTCGGACGGGGAGGGCGGCGCGGCGAGCGGCGCGGGCAGCGTTTCGCCCAGGTCCGCCAGATCGCGCGCCAGCAGCGGCAGGCGCGGCGCATCGGGCCGGGCCATCTCCTCCAGCGGGGCGAGCGCCCTGGCGTGGGCCTTCAGGAAAGCGGCATAGCTGGCGCTGTCCTCCAGCGAAAAATGGGAAAACAGGTCGTCGACCCGCTGATGGCTTTCCATCGTCGCTTGGCGCAGGGCCTGGCGGGCGCTGCCGGCAGTGGGCGTCATCGTCACCCCGCATTCCTAAGGGGGTTTGCGGGGCGATGCTCTGATCTGGATCAGCTTTTGCCGTTCCTGGCCATATTTCCGGTGATTTGGGCGCAACCGATGCTCATCCTGCGCCGGGGGATTCTTTCAAATCGCTGACAGACGGGTTCAGCATCACGACATGGCCCGAGTCCTAGAAGCGGAATATGAGGGGCGAATGGCCCCGTGATACGAAAGCGAACGGCATGTTGAGGAAAATGATGCTGGCGGGCTTGATGACCGCGACGATATTGGGCGGAATCGCCCCGGCCCATGCCCAGCGGGGCGAGGATGGCGGCTGGCGCGGACGCGGCGGCGAACGGTCGGCCCGTCCGGACGGCGGCCGTGGCGGCCAGGGCGACGGACAGGCGCAACGCCAGTGGCAGGGCGGCGAGATGCGGCAGCAGCGGCCGGAACGCTCGGCGCAGGCCGCCCAGCCGCAATGGCGCGGCAATGAAGCGCGGCCGGAGCAGCGCGGCCCCGCGACGGTCACCCGCTGGAACCGCGACCAGCAGCGTTTCGAGACCACGCCGCGCGGCGACGACAGGAACCGGCGCGGCTGGAACGGGCGGGACGGGGATCGGCCGAACTGGCAGGACAACCGGCGCGACAATGACCGCCGGGACTGGAATCGCGACGATCGGAACCGGAACGACCGGGATCGGGGCGACTGGAACCGGAACGATCGGGACAGGCGCGACGACCGCCGCTGGAACGGCGGCGGTTCGGGCTGGAACGGCGGGTCCGCCTGGAACGCTGGGCGGCGCTTCGACGACCGCACCCGGTGGCAGGGGCAGAGGCGCTGGGACAATGGCTGGCGCAACGACCGGCGCTATGACTGGTACAGCTATCGCGCCCGCTATGGCGACCGTTACCGGATCGGCCGCTATTATGCGCCGCGCGGCTGGAGCTATGGCTATTCGCGCTTTTCCATCGGGATCTTCCTGAACAGCCTGCTCTATTCGAACAGCTATTGGATCGACGATCCCTATTCCTACCGCCTGCCGCCCGCCTACGGCACGCTGCGCTGGATTCGCTATTATGACGACGCGCTGCTGGTCGACATACGCGACGGCTATGTGGTCGACGTGATCCACGATTTCTTCTGGTGATGCCGGAAGACAGGCGCTCCTGAACTGGCCTTCAGGACATACTGGGCCCGGAGCCGTGAGGTTCCGGGCCCTTTTCATTTGCGCCGGGCGCCCGCGCGGTGGCAGGAAAGCGGCATGAGCGAGATTGTTGACGATGGCGGCGTCGCCTCCGCGGCGCGGGCGCGGATCGGGGAGACGGTGCGGGCGCGGCTGGAGCGCAATCCGATGGTCAGCCGGATCGATGCGCCGCACCTTGAGATCTATGGCCGGCAGGAATTTCTGAGCGCGGAGGAATGCGCGGGCCTGCGGGAACTGATCGATGCGGGGGCGCAGCCCTCCACGCTGTTTTCCGGCAGCGCCAATGCCGATTACCGCACCAGCGCGAGCTGCCATCTGAGCCCCTGGAGCCCGCTGGTGATGGCGGTAAGCGACCGGATCTGCGCGCTGATGGGCCTGGCCGGGGAGCATGGCGAAACCCTGCAGGGGCAGCGCTACCAGGCCGGGCAGGAATATAAGGCGCATTGCGACTATTTCCCGGTGACGGCCAGCTATTGGCCGGCCATGCTGAAGACCGGCGGGCAGCGGAGCTGGACGGCGATGATCTACCTGTCCCCGGTGGAGGCGGGCGGGGAGACGCATTTCCCCCATTGCGGGTTCATGGTCCCGCCGGTGGAGGGCATGCTGCTGATGTGGAACAATATGGAGCGGGACGGATCGCCCAATCCGTTCAGCCTGCACGCCGCGCGCCCGGTGGAGCGGGGCGCGAAATATGTCGTCACCAAATGGTTTCGGGAGCGGCCCTGGACGCCCTGATCCCCCGGCCGTCGCCGTTTCGGCCGCTGATACAAAGTGCGACATAAATGACTGATTCCTGACCGTTTCATTCCCGGCATGTTCAGGTGGCCGGACGCATAACCGTCTTCGTGGTCGGCGGAACCGGCGGGCCGGGGGAAAGTTTCCCCCCTCCCCACCGGACTTCAGCCGCCAGGCAATGGGAGAAGACCTATGCGTAAATTGATCATCTTGGGCCTGATGGCCGCCACCGTCATCCCAGGGGCCGCCATGGCCCAGTCCCGCGCCGAGGTGCGCGACAGCGCCCGCGACCTGCGCCAGGAACAGCGCGACCTGCGCGACGCCCAGCGCTACGGCAACCGGCGCGACGTGCGCGAGGAACGCCGCGACGTGCGCGAGGCGCGGCAGGAATTGCGGGAGGATTGGCGCGATTACCGCCGGTCGCATCGCGACGTCTATCGCGGCGGCAACTGGCGCGCCCCCTTCCGCTACAATCGCTGGGAAGTCGGCGCGCGGCTCCGGCCCGCTTATTACAGCTCGCGCTACTATATCGCCGACCCCTATCGCTATCGCCTGCCCCGCGCCGGCGCGAACCTGCGGTGGGTGAGGCATTATAACGACGTGCTGCTGGTCAATGTGCGGACCGGCCGGGTTATGGAAGTGCATCGCGGCTTCTTCTGGTAACGGCCGCCCGAATGACGAAACGGCCCCCGACGAAGGTCGAGGGGCCGTTTCCTTTTGCGCTATGGCGCTTTCGGTCCTGTTCATCCCCCTTGGCCGCGCCGCTCGTTTCCGGGCGGGCGCGGCCGATGGCGCGTGAAACGCACCATCAGTCCGAAAGGGGGTGGACCATATGGCGAAACGCCCGGCGCCCCTTTATGTTCCGCTGCGCGCCGCTCAGGCGGCCAGCGCCTCCGCGATCAGGCGGCGGCTGTTCTCCACGCCGTAGAGCGCGATGAAGCTGCCCATGCGCGGCCCCTGGTCCGCGCCGAGCAGCGTCTGGTAGAGCGCCTTGAACCAGTCGCGCAGTTCGGCAAAGCCATAGGCCTCGTCCTTGCCGATGGCGTAGACGATGTTCTGGATGTCCTCCGCCGTGGCGCCTTCCGGCAGGGCGGCGAGTTCCGCGTCCAGCCTGCGCAGGGCGGCGGCCTCGCTGTCGGTGGGAGCGCGGCGCCTGAGCGTCGGGGCGACGAAATCGCGGTGATAGGCGAGCGCGTGGCCGATCAGCGCGTCCAGTTCCGGATAGCTTTGCGCATTGGCGTCCGCGACATAGTTCTGCAGATAGCCCCAGACCTGTTCGCGGCTGGCGTCTCCCATCACGCCGACCAGGTTCAGCAGCAGGCCGAACGTCACCGGCAGGCGGCCCTCCGGCGGCTTGCCGTCATGGATGTGGTGGACCGGATTGCCCAGCTGCTGTTCGACCGGCTGGTTCGGATAATTGCCGCGGAACTGCCAATATTCGTCCACGGCGCGGGGGATGACGCCCATGTGGAGCTGCTTGGCCTTCTTCGGCTCGCGATAGGCGTAGAAGGCCAGGCTCTCCTGCGGGCCATAGGTCAGCCATTGCTCCAGGCTGAGGCCGTTGCCCTTGGACTTGGAGATCTTCTCGCCCTTTTCGTCGAGGAACATCTCGTAATTGAAGCCTTCGGGCGGGCGGGCGCCCAGCGCGCGGCAGATTTTCGACGACTGGGTGACGGAATCGATCAGATCCTTGCCCGCCATCTCATAATCGACGCCCAGCGCGACCCAGCGCATCGCCCAGTCGACCTTCCATTGCAGCTTCGCGCCGCCCGACAGGATCGACTGTTCGATGACGTCGCCCTCATCCTCGAAGCGGACGATGCCATGGTCGGCGTCGATCACCTCCACCGGCACTTGCAGCACGATGCCCGTCTTCGGGCTGATCGGCAGGACCGGGGAATAGGTCGCCTGCCGTTCCTTGCGCAGGGTCGGCAGCATGATGTCCATGATGTCCCGATAATGGCGCAGGACGTTTTTCAGCGCGTCGTCGAACGCGCCGGACCTGTAGCGTTCCGTGGCGGAGACGAACTCGTAATCGAAGCCGAAGCGGTCGAGAAATTCCCGCAGCATGGCGTTGTTGTGATGCGCGAAGCTCTCGAACTTTTCGAACGGGTCGGGCACCTGCGTCAGCGGCTTGCCCAGATGCTGCGCCAGCATCGCCTGGTTGGGGACATTGTCCGGCACCTTGCGCAGCCCGTCCATGTCGTCGCTGAACGCGATCAGGCGGGTGGGGATGTCCGACAGCGCATGATAGGCGTTGCGGACCATGGTGGTGCGCAGCACTTCGTTGAACGTGCCGATATGCGGCAGGCCCGACGGGCCGTAGCCGGTTTCGAACAGCACATGGCCCTTTTCGGGCGCGCCGTTCTGATAGCGCTTCAGGAGCTTGCGGGCTTCCTCATAGGGCCAGGCCTTGGACGCCTGCGCGGCGGTGCGGATGATTTCGGACACGGTCATGATGCATGCCCCCCTAAGCATTTTCGCGGCGGTTGGAAACATCTGACGACTCGGAAAACATCATGGCGGCGGGCCGAAAGGCTAAGGCTCCGTTAATATAGATCAGCCTTCATTTTGGACCCTAAGCGGCGATTCCAGGTGCCGAAATGGAGACGAATGGCGGCCTTTCCCCACTCCCATTTAACTTTGATTAACCTTGATGAGGCATATTTATCGGGAGCTTAGGGGGCTCAGGAGGGACTATGCAGCCGCGCAGCCGTCATAGAATAACGGTCGATATACCAGTCGTGGTGACGACGGTGCTCGACAGCATGGACGGAACGATCGTCGATTTGAGCGAAGGCGGCGCGCAGGTCGCGGGCTGCGGCCTGCCGGTGCGCAGCCAGTGCCAGATCGACTATGAGGGCCATGTCGTGTTCGGCACGGTGCAATGGTCCGAAGAGGACCGCATGGGCATCCGCTTCCCCTATGAACTGGCCGACGGGCCGCTGTTCGACCGGCTGGAGATTGCGCGGGCGGCGCGGCTGACCCCCACGGCCCTTCAACCCCGGACTTTGGGCGCTCGTCCCGCCGGCGGTTTCGGACGTCGTTTCGGCTGAATCCGGCGCTTTTCAGGTTTCCCTTTTGTTCCCGTTCGCCTAAGCGAGACGGGTGATCGACCCCGCCGCCCTGCCCGCCCTTCACGCCAGCCATGGCGGCATCTGGCTTCGGGAAGCGGATCGCACCGCCGCCGTCGCCAAGGGCACGGCCATAGCGCGGACGGCCGAAACGCCGACATTGCTGCTGAACGCGCCGCTGACCGGACAGCGGCTGGGCTATCCCGACCTCAATGGCCTCGACCTGCTGGAATTATGGGCCTTCATCCATCCGGCGCGCTTCCTGGTGCCGACGCCCAAGGGGCTGGCCGAAGCGCTGGACCTGCCGCGTCCGGCGAGCGAATCCGATATTCCCGAACTGTTGCAGGCGGCGACCGCCGCCCTGTTGGCGACGCTGGAATCCCCTGCCTGGACGGAGCGCGAGGGCGGCTGGACGGCGGCGCAGGCTCTGCACCGGCTGCGATGGCCCTGGGCGCCGCTGCTGGCGGGCCGCATCGCCACGCCGAAGGAGGCGGAGCGCTGGCTCTTTTCCAAGCTGCCCGAATGGGAGGAGAACCCGCCGCGCCCTGCCCCCCGTTCCGTGTCGCTGCAACCCGATGCGGTGGTGGCGCGGCTGGAGCAGCTGACGGGCGCGGAGGCGGAGGCGCGGCCGGGGCAGCGCGCCTATGCGGCTGCGGCGGCGGAGATTTTCCGGCCCAGGGCGCATCGCGACCAGCCCAATATGCTGCTGGCGGAGGCGGGGACGGGGATCGGCAAGACCCTGGGCTATCTGGCGCCCGCGTCGCTCTGGGCCGGGGAGGCGCAGGGGACGGTGTGGATTTCCACCTATACCAAGGCGTTGCAGCGGCAATTGGACCGGGAAAGTCTGCGCCTCTTCCCCGATCCCGCCGTGGCGGCGAAGCGGGTGGTGGTGCGCAAGGGGCGGGAAAATTATCTCTGCCTGCTGAACCTGGAGGATGCGCTGCAAGGCGGCTTTGCGGGGCGGGCGGCGATATTGGCGCAACTGGTGGCGCGCTGGGCGGCCTTCACCAAGGATGGCGACATGATCGGCGGCGACCTGCCCGGATGGCTGCCGACCCTGTTCCGGCGCAACGGGTCGACCGCGCTGACCGACCGGCGCGGCGAGTGCATCTATGCGGGCTGTCCCCATTATCGAAAATGCTTCATCGAACGGTCGGCGCGGGCTTCGGCCGACGCGGACATCGTGATCGCCAATCATGCGCTGGTGATGATCAATGCGGCGCGGGGGCGGGAGACGGGACAGGCGCCGCAGCGCATCGTGTTCGACGAGGGCCATCATCTGTTCGATGCGGCGGATTCGACCTTCTCCGTCGCGCTTTCGGGGCAGGAAGCCATCGAACTGCGCCGCTGGGTGATGGGGCCGGAGGGAAATGCGCGGGGGCGGAGGCGCGGGTTGGCGGCGCGGCTGTCGGACCTCGCCAGCTATGACGAGCAGGGCGGCGAGGCGATCCGGGCGGCGGCGGAGGCGGCGCGGGCGCTGCCCGCCGACGAATGGTTGAAGCGGATCGTCGCGGACGAGCCTTTCGGGCCGGTCGAGCAGTTGCTCGCGGCGGTGCGGGGAACGGTCTATGCGCGGGCCGCCGACACGGGCGAGGCCGATGCGGGCTATGGGCTGGAGACCGAACTGGCCGAGCCGGACGGCGCGCTGGTCGAGGCCGCGCAGGAGGCGGCGCGGGCGCTCGATAATCTGCTGCGGCCGCTCACCCATCTGGGCAAGCGGATGGAGGCGGTGATCGAGGAAGCGCCCGACTGGCTGGACGGCGCGGCGCGGGCGCGGGTCGAGGGGGCGATTGCCTCGCTGGGCTGGCGGCGCGACCTGGTGACGGCCTGGCTGGCGCTGCTGGCGCGGATCGGCGGACCGGCGGACCCGGATTATGTGGACTGGCTGGCGGTCGAGCGGATCGAGGGGCGGGAATTCGACATCGGCATCCACCGCCATTGGCTGGACCCGACGCGGCCGCTGGCGCAGGCGGTGCTGAAACCGGCGCAGGGGGTGCTGATCACCTCCGCCACGCTGAAGGGCGGCGGCGACTGGGACAATGCGGCGAGCCGCAGCGGCGCCAACCACCTGCCGCGCGGGGCGGAGCAGTTCGAGGCGAGCAGCCCGTTCGACTATCCGGAGCGGTCGGAAGTGCTGATCGTGACCGACATCAAGCGCGGGGACATCGCGGCATTGTCGGGGGCCTATGCGCGGCTGATCGAGGCGGCGGGCGGCGGGACACTGGGGCTGTTCACCGCGATCCGGCGGCTGCGGGCGGTGCATGCGCGGATCGCGGACCGGCTGGCGCGGGCGGGGTTGCCGCTCTACGCGCAGCATGTGGACCCGATGGACACCGGCACGCTGATCGACATTTTCCGCGACGATCCCCGCGCTTCGCTGCTGGGCACCGATGCCTTGCGCGACGGGGTGGACGTGCCGGGCCATTCGCTGCGGCTGGTGGTGATGGAGGGGGTGCCCTGGTCCAAGCCGACCGTGCTGCACGCGGCGCGCAAGCTGGCGGGCGGCGGGTCGGCTTATGACGACCGGCTGATCCGGGCGCGGATGGCGCAGGCCTTCGGCCGGCTGATACGGCGGGCGGAGGACCGGGGCAGCTTCGTCATCCTGTCCGCCGCCATGCCCAGCCGGTTGCTGAGCGCCTTTCCGCCCGGCACGCCGATCCGCCGCCTGACGCTGGACGAGGCGATCATATCGGTCAGCGGGCAATCCCGCGCTGGCCATGGGAGCCATGCCGCGTTAGGGCATCAGCAATTCGAATCCGGCACCTAGAGACTTTGTTTTCGTGATTTCCGAGTCAGCGGCTGTTCCACCCGCTTCGAAATCACTCTGCGACCTGGAGCAAAAATGAAGCGGTTGATCCTGTTCCGTCACGCCAAGTCCGATTGGGACGATCCGGTTGCGCGGGACTTCGACCGGCCGCTGAACGGTCGCGGGGAAAAGGCCGCGCTGGTCATGGGCGAGTTCGCCAGGGCAAAGGGCATCCGCTTCGACATGGTGGTCGCTTCCCCGGCGGTGCGAGTGGTGGAAACGCTCAACGTCTTCTTCACCGGCTATGGCGAGGTGGTCGATCCGCATTGGGACCGGCGCATCTATCTGGCCTCCACGCCGACCCTGTTCGACGTGATCCGCGACCTGCCCGACAGCGCGGACAGCGTGCTGATGTCGGGGCATAATCCGGGGCTGGAGGAACTGGTCCTGGACCTGGTTCCCGACGACGGCGCGAGTCCGCTGCGCGAGGATGTGGAGGTGAAGTTCCCGACCGCCTCCATCGCCGTGCTGGACCTGCCCATCGATCATTGGAGCGAGGCGAAGGCCAATATCGCCACACTGGCCAGCTTCACGCGCCCGCGCGACCTGGACCCGGCGCTGGGGCCGGGCTCGCGCTGAGCGGGCGGCAACGCCGATCCTCCGGCGGCGGGCGGAGGCCCGCGATGGATATGGCCCATGCAGCGGCGGTGGGATGAGGGCTGTCCGGACGTGGCCGGAACGCCGCATGCTGGCGTGCAGGAACGTCCATATCGGAACGGATGGTCCCTATTCCCCGATCGCCTTGGCCAGAACGGCGCGGATGGCTTCCAGGCGCGGGATCAGATCGGCGCCGGCTTCCGTTTCGTCATTCTTCGGCGCGGGGGCGGCTGGCGGAGGATCGCCGCCGCCATCGGCCAGCGCCTTTTGCGCGCCGCGTACCGTGAACCCCTCGACATTCAGCAGATGGTTGATGCGCCGCACCAGCGCCACGTCGGCCGGCCGGTAATAGCGGCGGTTGCCCGATCGCTGGAGCGGACGCAACTGGGTGAAGCGCGTCTCCCAATAGCGCAATATGTGCTGCGGAAGATCAAGCTCGCTCGCCAGCTCGCTGATCGTCAGAAATGCGCCCTCTGCCTTTTCCATGGTCCTGATGTTGCACCTGTAGCGGCGCAAAGGTCAACCTTCGGGAAAATGGCTGTTTTGACGGCCGCCCTCTCAGGCCGAAGCGACACGGTCCCGCATCGTCTGGCTGGCGCGGAAGGTCAGCACCCGGCGCGGCTCGATCGGCACTTCGACGCCCGTCTTGGGGTTGCGGCCCATGCGCTGCGTCTTGTCCCGCAGCACGAAAGTGCCGAAGCTGGAGATCTTCACATTTTCCCCGCGTTCGAGCGCGGCGGACATATGCTCCAAAATGGATTCGATCAAGGTTGCCGCCTCTGCCCGCGAAAGGCCAATATGACGGTTCACGCTCTCCGCGAGATCCGCGCGCGTCAGAGTTCCGTTACCGCTCATAGCATTTCCCCACCTTGACACCCGTCAAGCCTAAATGCGGGTGATCATTCGACAATGTGCGCGATTTTGCATGATTCGGCAAGATCAGCGGTTGCCGAAATCCTTAAAAAACCGTGAAAATTGGACGGTATAGCGGTCCCGGAATGGGATTTGCGAGGGCCATGGGCAGGGATGTCGTCCGTTTTGGGCGGGATCGAGTGGGATCAAGGGCATCGCCGGACCGGAGCAGGTTGCGCCTGATGCCGGCAAAGGGTGGGACGCCGTCATTCCCCTATTCGTCACCGCTCCCCCTATTCGTCACCCCGGACTTGATCCGGGGTCCGCTGCCTTGGGCTGGGCGCGGACTCAGAAAGAAAGCGGGACCCCGGGTCAAGCCCGGGGTGACGGTAAATGATGTCCTGGATTGGCCAAAGCCCGCCCTACACGCGCAGGACGCAGGCGCCCCAGGTGAAGCCGCCGCCCATCGCCTCCAGCACCAGCAGGTCGCCGGGCTTTATGCGTCCGTCGCGCATGGCGAGGTCGAGCGCCAGGGGGACCGACGCGGCTGAGGTGTTCGCGTGGCGATCCACCGTCATCACCACCTTTTCCGGCGAGAGTTTCAGCTTGCGCGCGGTCGCGTCGAGGATGCGGGCATTGGCCTGGTGCGGGACCAGCCAGTCGATGTCCGCCGGGGTCATGTCGGCGGCGGCCATCGCCTCGGTCAGCACGGAGGCGAGGTTGGTGACGGCGTGGCGGAAGACTTCCTGACCCTTCATGCGCAGCTTGCCGACCGTCTGCGTGGTCGAAGGGCCGCCGTCGACATAGAGAAGCTGGTTGTGGCGACCGTCGGCATGGAGTTTCGAGGCGAGGATGCCGCGCCTGCCGTCGGCGCTTTCCTCCGCGCCCAGCACGACCGCGCCCGCGCCGTCGCCGAAGAGGACGCAGGTGGTGCGGTCTTCCCAGTCGAGGATGCGGCTGAAGGTTTCGGAACCGATCACGATGGCGTTGCGCGCCGCGCCGGCGCGGATCATGCTGTCGGCCACGGTGACGGCGTAGAGGAAGCCGGAGCAGACCGCCGCTACGTCGAAGGCGACGCAATCGTCGATGCCGAGCGCGGCCTGAACGACGGTCGCGCTGGCGGGGAAGGTCTGGTCGGGCGTGGCCGTCGCCAGGATGATCAGGTCGATGTCCTGCGCGCTGACCCCGGCGGCTTCCAGCGCCGCCCTGGCCGCGTCGGTGGCGAGGGTGGCGGTGGTTTCGCCCTCGCCCGCTATGTAGCGGGTGCGGATGCCGGTGCGCTCGACGATCCATTCGTCGCTCGTGTCCACGGTTTCCGCCAGTTCGGCATTGCTGACGGCGCGGGCCGGCAGGGCGGAGCCCGTGCCCAGGAGAATGGATCGGCGGATCACTTTGCGGGCAGCTCCATCCTGGATGCGGGGGCGGTCAGCCCCTCGATCCCATGCATGTCGGCGGCGATGCGCCGGGTGATGTCTTCCTCCAGCAGCCGGGCGGCGACATGGACGGCGTTGGCGACGCCCTTGTCGTTGGCGCTGCCGTGGCTTTTCACCACCACGCCATTCAGGCCCAGGAATACGGCGCCATTATGGTTGTTGGGGTCCAGATGATGGCGCAGCAGGTGCATGGCGGGCTTGGAGATCAGGAAGCCGAGCTTCGAGCGGATCGAACTGGTGAAGGCGGTGCGCAGCAGGTCGGTGACGAAGCGGGCCGTGCCCTCCGCCGTCTTGAGCGCGACATTGCCGGAAAAGCCGTCCGACACGATGACGTCGACATCGCCCCGGCCGATCTTGTCGCCTTCGGTGAAACCGTCGAAGGACAGCGGCAGGCTGGTCGCGGCGCGCAGGATGGCGGCGGCGTCGCGGATTTCCTCCGTCCCCTTCATCTCTTCCGTGCCGATGTTCATCAGCCGGACGCGGGGGCGTTCCAGGTCAAGAGCGATGCGGGCATAGGCCGCGCCCATCACCGCGAACTGGACGAGGTTGCGGGCATCGCATTCGGTGTTGGCGCCCAGGTCCAGCATGACCACGTCATTGTCGCCCAGCGTCGGCAGCATGGCGGCCAGCGCGGGCCGGTCGACGCCCTTCATGGTGCGCAGCGCCAGCTTCGCCATCGCCATCAGCGCGCCGGTATTGCCGGAGGAGACGGCAGCGCCGCAATCGCCCGCCTTCACCGCCGCGATGGCCATGCTCATGGAGCTGGTCTTCTTGCGGATGGCGACGCTGGGCTTGTCGCCCGCATCCACCACGTCGGGCGCGTGGACGATTTCCGACGCGGCGCGCAGATTGGGGTGGTTGTCGAGCGCGGCCTTGATCCGCGCCTCGTCTCCGAAAAGGGTGAAGCGCAGTCCTTCGTGACGGCGACGGGCGAGCGCCACGCCCGCCATCATCACGCGCACGCCTTCATCCCCGCCCATCGCGTCGATTGCGATTCGCGGTTGGCTGGACAAGTTAACGCACCCTTTTCAGGAGAAATTCCGGAACGTCAGGCCCCGACGGCGACGATTTCGCGACCGTTATAATGACCGCAGGCGTCGCAGAGATTGTGCGGGCGCTTCAGTTCGCCGCAGTTGGAGCATTCCTGATAGGCCTCTACGCGCAGCGAGTCATGGCTGCGGCGCATGCCGCGGCGGGACGGGGACGTTTTCCTCTTGGGGACAGCCATGTCGGCACCTTATTCCATAAATTGATCTGTTAGTGCGACTGGCCGTATCCGATGGATGCCGACGCCAACGGCGCCGCAGACCCATGCGGCCCGGATGATCGCGAAGCCCTGCGCCTATAGCGTTTTTTTGCCCATGCGCAAGTCCTTCCTTGCCCCGGCATGGCGCCGCCCTATTCTGGGGGCGTCACGATAAAAGGGGGGAAATCCGATGTTGCTGCCGATCACGCTGACCCTGGCCGCGGCCTGCGCGCTGATCAACATGTGGCTGGGGTTCCGCTGCACGCGAATCCGGATCGCGAGCCAGGTGATGCATGGCGACGGCGGCAGCGCGATGCTGGCCAGGCGGATGCGCGCCCATGCCAATTTCATCGAATATGTGCCGGTGACGCTGATTTTGTTCGGACTGGTGGAACTGGCGGTCGGCGCGTCGATCTGGCTGTGGGGCGCGGCGCTGGTGCTGGTGCTGGCGCGAATCGGCCATGGATTCGGGATGGATGCGGACAAGCCGACCGTCTGGCGCGCGGGCGGGGCGCTGCTGACCTGGGTGGTGATGGTCGGCATGGCGGTGACGGCGCTCGCCATCGCCTATGGCGCGACGCGGGAAGTGCCCGCGCCGCCCGCCATGGCGATGATTCGCTGACGCTCAAGCCAGGACGGCATCCCCCACGAAGGGATTGGTGCGGCGTTCATGGGCGAAATTGCTCATCGGGCCGTGGCCGGGGACGAAGGCCGTGTCGCCGCCCAGGGGCCATAGCTTGCCGGTGATCGCGTCGATCAGATCCTGATGATTGCCCATCGGGAAGTCGGTGCGGCCGATGGAACCCTGGAACAGCACGTCGCCGACGATGGCGAGCTTGCTGGGGGCGTGGTGGAAGACGACATGGCCCGGCGTGTGGCCGGGGCAATGATAGACGTCGAGCGTGAGGTTGCCGACCGTCACCTGGTCGCCGTCCTTCAGCCAGCGGTCGGGTTCGAAGCTTTCGCCGTTGATGCCATATCTCGCGCCGTCCTCGCCCAGCCGGTCGATCCAGAAGCGGTCGGCTTCATGGGGTCCTTCGATCGGCACGCCCAGGTCGCGGGCGAGGATGCCCGCCTGGCCGC
This sequence comes from Sphingobium indicum B90A, assembly GCF_000264945.2. Lineage (NCBI taxonomy): Bacteria > Pseudomonadati > Pseudomonadota > Alphaproteobacteria > Sphingomonadales > Sphingobiaceae > Sphingobium > Sphingobium indicum. The sequence continues at coordinate 2,757,697 of NZ_CP013070.1, read as the reverse complement.
AATGGTCGATATGGCCGTGGGTAACGAGGATCTTCTCTATGGTGACGCCATGCTGCTCGGCCGCCTTCCTGAGCAGCGGCAGATCGCCGCCCGGATCGACGAAGGCGCCGCGATTGGTCGCCGTGCACCAGAAAAGCGTGCAATTCTGCTGGAGCGGCGTGACGGGGATCAGGGCGGCTTTGAGGGGCGGAGTCGTCATGGCGTTGATGTGGCGAAGCTGCGCGCCGGGCGCAAGGCTTTGGGGGAAGGGTGGGAGTGGATCTCTCCTATTCCTCCCCATCGGGAGATGGGGAGGGGGACCATGCGAAGCATGGTGGAGGGGAAGGGAGCACGACCTCCGAATTTCCCCTCCACCACTCGCTATGCGAGCGTCGAAGAGAGTCACGTGCCTCTCTTCGACCCTCCCCACGCTGCGCGCAGGGAGGATTAATGTCGCCAAAGGCCCTCTTACCCCATGTCCCCCGTCGCGAAGGGTTCCGCCAGGCTGATGCTGTCGAGCACCTTGGCGGTTTCGTCGCGCACGCGGAGCATCACGCGGTGCAGGCGGCATTCCGATTCGGGCAGGCAGTTGGTGCAGGTCTCATGCGCGAAGCGGCTGGCGCAGGGCGTGAGCGCGAGCGAGCCGCGGGTCAACCGGACGATGTCGCCATAGCTGATGTCCACCGGGGCCAGCGCCAGCCAATAGCCGCCGTCGCGTCCGCGCTGGGTCGCGACCAGCCCCTCCCGCGCCAGTTCCGACAGGATCACCGTCAGGAATTTGGACGGGATGTTCTGGCGCGTGGCGATCTCGTTCAGCGGCACCGGACCCTGCCGGTAGCGGTCTGCGAGATGCTGGAGGGCGCGGATGGCGTAACGGGTCTTCTGCGAAAGCATGGGGCTGTTATTCGCTGCCGCCGCAGATTTGACAAGTCATCAGGGCGCGGGATTCAGCGCCTGGCGCGCCTGTTTCGGAAAATCGCTGAACATCGCGTCGACGCCCGTTCCGGCGACCGCCCGGACATAGCCGGCGAAATCGCCCCGGCCCTGCGGATCGTCGGGGCGCTGGAAGGCGGCGGGCAGGAAGCTGTTTTCCATGCGCAGCGTCCAGACATGGACTTGCAATCCGGCCTGATGGGCGCGCTCGACCAGCCCCGTCGGGCCTTCGGGCGCCAGCACCATGGCCGCCGCCGGGCCGATGCCGTCGGCATAGTCCGCGACCTGCCGCAGCCCCTGCGCCGTCATCATGTCGGCATAGCTCGTCCCCGGCTCATCGGCGGGACCGCCCTCGCCCGCGACGAGCTGGATCAGGCGCAGGCGCGACGCGGCGCGCAGGGCCTTGAGGTTGCCGACCTCGAAGGACTGGATGAAGACCGGATCGGCCTCCGTCTGATAGCCGTAGCGGCCGAGCAGATCGAGCAAGGGCGCCTGATGCGGCAGGCCGATGCCCGCGAAATAGGCGGGATGCTTGGTTTCGGGATAGAGGCCGATGCGGCGGCCGGTTTCCGCCTCCTTGGCGCGGACCAGCTTCAATATCTCCTCGAAGGTGGGGATCGGGTAGAGGCCGTCGAAGCGGCTGTTGGCGGGCCGAAGCTGCGGCAGCCGTTCGCGGGCGCGCAGCGTGCGCAGTTCCGCGAGCGTGAAATCCTCCGTGAACCAGCCGGTGACGGGCTGGCCGTCGATGGTCTTGCTGGTCCTGCGCGCGGCGAATTCGGGGTGATCGGCGACGTCGGTGGTGCCGCTTATCTCATTTTCATGCCGGGCGACGAGGACGCCGTCGCCGGTCAGCACCAGATCGGGTTCGATATAGTCGGCGCCCTGGTCGATGGCGCGTTCATAGGCGGCGAGCGTATGTTCGGGCCGTTCGCCGCTGGCCCCGCGATGGGCGATGATGAAGGGTTCCGCCCCGGTCTCCGTCATCGCTGGCGCCGCCGTCAAAAGGGTGAGGAGGAGGAATGTTCGGAGCATCCCCCTCAAAATCATGCCTTCACGCCCTCCAGAGCGTCCTCATAGGTGGTCGCCTTGAAGCCGACGATGGTGCGGTCGCCCAGGTCCAGGATCGGGCGCTTGATCATCGAAGGGTTGCTCATCATCAGCAGAATCGCCTTTTCCGAATCGATATGCGCCTTGTCGCCCGCGTCCAGCGCCTTGAAGGTGGTGCCGGAACGGTTGAGGATGGTTTCCCACCCATGCTCCATCACCCATTCCTCCAGCTTCGCCTTGTCGACGCCCGACACCTTGTAGTCGTGGAAGCTGTATGGCTTGCCGCTATTGTCCAGGAAATTGCGCGCCTTCTTGATCGTGTCGCAATTCTTGATGCCGTACATGGTCAGCATGGCCGTTATCCCTTGAACGCGGTGACTTCGATCTCGATCTTCATCTCCGGCTTGATGAGGCCGGTGACGATGCAGCTTGCGGCGGGGCGGGTGTCGCCGAAGACCGGCGCGGTCGCCTCCCCCAGCACGTCCCAATAGGCGGGGTCCGTGATGTAATAGGTGACGCGCACCACGTCCGCGAAGGAGAAGCCCGCCTCCTCCAGCGCCCGGCCGATGACTTTCAGCGCATTCTTGCCCTGGTCGACGACGGATTCGGGCATGGCCTTTGTTTCGGGATCGGTGCCGGTGGTGCCGGCGACGAAGCACCAGTCGCCCTGGACGACGGCGCGCGAATAGCCGACCTGCGCCTCGAAAGGCGAGCCGGAGGAAATGAGCTGGCGGGGCATGGAAGTTCCCTGTGCAGAACGGAGCGAAAAGGATCGCTGCGGCTCTTGCCCCGTTCGCAGGATGCTGTCCAGCGCCTTTTGCCCGGCGGGAACGGCGCGGGCCGCCGGCCGTTGGAGCGAGGAAGGAGACAGAGCATGAACCGACCCGACGACAGCCCCTTCCCCGACGCGGGGGAGGAAAATGACGAACAGGCCGAAGCGGGGTCGCAGGCGCAGGACGTGGCCGACGAGGCGCGGGCGCGGTCGACGGACCTGGCCGAGGACAGCGAGCGCGGCGGACGGCCCAATCCCGCGCAGATCATTCCCGACGACACGCCCGATCTGGTCGAGCGGATGGAGGAAATGAACCGATCCGGCCGGATCGACAATGACGCCTTCGCCGGCGAACCGCAGATGGACGATGAGGAGGATATATTGGGGCCGACCGAGGACGAGGAATAAGGTCCGGCCCGCCGGCCTGCTATCCGGCTAAGCCGCGTTCTGGTCCAGCGACAGGTTGATCATCCCCCTCGCCATATGGCCGAGCGCATCGGCCATGGCGGCGGCGAGTTGCGGGTCGATGCCCGGTTGCGCCTTTATGGCGCGGGCCATGGCGGCGGACCATTGATCCGCCAGTCCCGCGGTGATCGGGAAGGCGCGGTGCAGCGACATGATGCACTGGCCGCGTTCGAACCAGTCGCGCGGCCCGCCCGACCATCCCGCCAGGAAACGGGTGAGGCCATGGCGCACGGCGCGCAGGTCCGCCGCATGGATGGCGCGCAGATCGGCATAGGCGCGGTCCCGGTCGATCAGGTCGTAGAAGCGGTTGGCGATGGCGGCGACGGTCGCCTCGCCGCCGATGCGGGCATAGGGGGTGGTCATGGGGCCTCCTGCTGGTCGGGCCAGCGTGGCGGCCTGTGCCCGCGGGTCATTGATATGGATCAAATCGCGCGCTTTTGACGCGAGACGGCAGGGACGTCTTTCGTTATGGCCGCGTCATGAGCCGAGGAACCAGGAAGACGCGCAATGAGGTGATCTGGCTGGCGCAGGCGCGCCGGGCCGGGCGCGGACGCCTGCCACCCAGGAAGCCCAAGGGGCCTTCGGTCGCCATGCTGGTGATCGGCGGGGTTCTGATGGGCGCGGGCCTGGGCTGGTTCGGGCCGGATCTGGCGCAGCGCTTCCAGAGCAGTTGGCGGGAGGTGGCGTCGCCCGTCGCGGGGGACAAGCTGTCGGCGCGGTTCGGCTTCTGCCATGTCGGCGGCGGCGCCGATTGCGTGGTCGACGGGGACACCTTCTGGTTCCGCGGCGAAAAGATAAGGGTGATGGACATCGACGCGCCCGAAACGCACGGGCCGCGCTGCGCCCAGGAAGCGGCGCTGGGGGCGCGGGCGACGCAGCGATTGCAGCAGTTGATGAACGCCGGTCCCTTCTCGCTGGAAAGCGGCGATCGGGAGACGGACCGCTATGGGCGGGCGCTGCGGGTGGTGACGCGGGGCGGGCAGTCGATCGGCGAGATGCTGGTGGCCGAAGGGTTGGCGCGGGAATGGGACGGGGCGCGGCATCCGTGGTGTTGATTGCCCGGCATTGATCGGCCCCGTGCCGATAGGCCTGGCGTTGAATGAGGGCTGAGGGAGGGCGGCTCCCTCAGCCTTTCCGGTTTTAGCGGCAGCTCAGATTGCCGCGGTCGATTTCGCGGCCGAGCAGAGCGCCCGCGCCCGCGCCGATGAGGATGCCCGCCGTGTTGGAATAACCCCGGTCGAGTTGGCCGCCGAGCAGGCCGCCCAGCGCCGCGCCGACGATCAGGCCGGTCGTGCCGTCCGAGCGGCGGCAATAATAGCGGTCGTCATAGCCGCGATAGATGCGCGTCGAGCGGGTCACGCGGATCGGCTCATAGCCGCCGCGATAATAGCGGTCGGGCCGGTAATAGCGGCCATAGCGCGGGTCCGGACGGTTCCAGTCATAGCTGTAGATCACGCGGCCGGGGCGCTGGTAACGGTCATGCTTGCCGCCATGCTTCCAGTCGTTGCGGCCGTGGCCGGGATTATGCTTCTTGCCGTGACCGGCCCAGGGCGGCGGATCAGCGGCGGCGGGGGCCGCGCTCAACGTCACGGCGCCGAGGGACAGGGCGGCAAGGGCGGTTTTCAGGGTGAACTTCATCTCAGGCTCCCTTGGTTATGATGAGGGAGAACATCCGAATGCACATAAACGTTGCATGAACGGAACAAAACGGGGCGTTCATGTGAGGGACAGGGAGGGGGGAGGAATTTTGTACTTTGTAAGTTGCAAGAACGTCCGAAATCCAGCTATTTAAATATGTAATTTAAGTAGATCATTCATCCGATATAATACGACTTCTTATTTTTATGCATAATTTTGCAGTTGATGTATATGTCTTCTTCCATATTGTTAAAAGCAATAAACCTATTATAAGGCCTAATATTGTAGAAATTAAAAAGAAATTATAAATCTTGGTATTTGATATGTCAGTCGTCATCAGGGTAATTAAAAAAGATATGCCTATGGATATCAAGAATATTGCAAAATTTAAATATAGAGAGCTTGGTCCACCACTTTCCAATATATCTAGTTCATAGTCCGTTATCTCGTAAATAGAAAGAGAAGTAAGGCTGCCCCGCTTAATCACTGGAGCCGGAATGTAACCAGACTGCTCTAGTTGATTCATCACAGTTTAGCCTTTAGCCACTCATTCTTACAACGAGAGTTATGCCATGCTGCTTCACGGCCTGACTTAACTACAAACAACCTGTCGTTGCTATCCAGAACGGTAAGAAGATCATCTCTTATCTGAACCGCAGTTTTCGTCGTAACAATCACCCAATTCGATTCAGTTACTCTGGCCCAAGTGCCATAAGATTTAATTTTCTCGTATAAATTCTGATAATTCCTTCCAGGATTGGTTAGGTCATAACAGATAATATACGCGGCCATTCTACTTCCTCTACTCCGCCGCGATGCCCGCCGCCTTGAACATATCCGGGTCGCCCGCTTCATCCGCGTTGGCTGCTTCGCCGCCTTTCAGCTTGGCGCGGCGGTCGAAGGCGTCCCAGACGTCGTTCCACTGGCCGCGGGTCGCCGCCTTCGAATATTCGGTGGCGCGGGTTTCGAAGAAATTGGCGTGCTCCACGCCGTTCAGCAGCGGGGTCAGCCAGGGGAGGGGGTGTTCGTCGATCATGTAGATGGGTTTCAGGCCCAGTTGCCCCAGGCGCCAGTCGGCGATGTAGCGGACATATTTCTTGATGTCCTTGGGCGTCATGCCGGGCACCGGGCCCATTTCGAAGACCAGGTCGACGAAGGCGTCCTCGATGCGGACGGTCTTCTGGCACATGTCCATGATGTCGTCCTTGACCGAGGCGGTCAGGCAGTCGCGTTCCTTCACGAAGGCGTGGAACAGGCGGACGATGCCTTCGCAGTGCAGCGTCTCGTCGCGGACCGACCAGCTTACGATCTGGCCCATGCCCTTCATCTTGTTGAAGCGCGGGAAGTTCATCAGCATCGCGAAGCTGGCGAAAAGCTGCAGCCCCTCGGTGAAGCCGCCGAACATGGCCAGCGTCTTGGCGATGTCCTCGTCCGTGTCGACGCCGAACTGCTGGAGATAGTCGTGTTTGTCCTTCATCTCCTTATACTGCATGAAGGCGCTATATTCGCTTTCCGGCATGCCGATGGTGTCGAGCAGGTGTGAATAGGCGGCGATGTGGACCGTCTCCATGTTGCTGAAGGCAGTCAGCATCATCTTGATCTCGGTCGGCTTGAACACGCGGCCGTATTTTTCGTGGTAGCAGTCCTGCACTTCCACATCCGCCTGGGTGAAGAAGCGGAAGATTTGCGTCAGCAGGTTGCGTTCATGGTCGCTGAGCTTCTGCGCCCAGTCGCGGCAATCCTCGCCCAGCGGCACTTCCTCCGGCAGCCAGTGAAGCTGCTGCTGGCGCTTCCAGAACTCATAGGCCCAGGGATATTCGAAGGGCTTGTAGACCTTGCTGGCTTGAAGAAGGGGCATGGTGGTTACTCCGAGGATTTTATACCAGACCCTCTCCCCTTGTGGGAGAGGGAGGGGCCCATCGCGTCAGCGATGGGAGGGTGAGGGGTGAAGATCGCTATCCTTGCCAGCGCGCCTTCGGGATTTTGCATCACATCATGGTTCCAGAAGCGGATCACGCGATAGCCTTCCTGTTGGAGAAAGGCCGTGCGGGGCGCGTCTGCCGCCTTGTCATGTTGGCCGCCGTCCAGTTCGATGATCAGGCGGGCGGCGTGAGAGGCGAAGTCCGCGAAATAGGGGCCGATGGGAACCTGGCGGCGGAACCTGGCGCTCGGCAACTTTTCGCGGAGGAGAGTCCAGAGGCGTTTCTCGGCGTCGGTTGCATTGCGGCGCAGTTCTCTCGCGCGGGCGATCGTCGGGTTTGGGGCCTTACCCCTCACCTTCCCACGCGGCTTTGCCGCGCGGGCCCCTTCCTCTCCCACAAGGGGAGAGGAGATTCTTGGATCACTGGCAGGCGAGGCACTCGTCATAGTCGGTGGTCTCGCCGATTTCGAATTTGGGGGCGTCGATGGTGTTGTCCGCTTCCACCCCGCCCGCGAAGCCGGCGCGCTGGACCGACTTGGAGCGGAGATAATAGAGCGACTTGATGCCCAGCTCCCACGCCCGGTAGTGGAGCATCAGCAGATCCCATTTCTCCACGTCGGCGGGGATGAACAAGTTGAGCGACTGCGCCTGGTCGATATAGGGCGTGCGGTCGGCGGCCAGTTCGAGCAGCCAGCGCTGGTCGATCTCGAAACTGGTCTTGAAGACGTCCTTTTCCTCCTGGCTCAGGAAGTCGAGATGCTGGACGCTGCCGCCCTTTTCCAGGATCGAGTTCCAGACCGCCGTGCTGTCCTTGGCCTTCGCCACCAGCAGCTTTTCGAGGTACGGATTCTTCACCGCGAAGCTGCCGGACAGCGTCTTGTGGGTGTAGATGTTCGCCGGGATCGGTTCGATGCAGGCCGACGCGCCGCCGCAGATGATGCTGATCGACGCGGTGGGCGCGATCGCCATCTTGCAGGAGAAACGCTCCATCACGCCCATGTCGGCGGCGTCCGGGCACGGGCCGCGCTCGACCGCGAGCTGCATCGAGGCTTCGTTCACCTTCTCGTTGATATGCTTGAAGATGCGCAGGTTCCACGATTTGGCCATCGCCCCTTCGAAGGGAAGTCCGCGGGCCTGGAGGAAGGAGTGGAACCCCATCACCCCCAGGCCCACCGACCGTTCACGGCTCGCACTATATTTCGCCCGCGCCATTTCCGGCGGCGCGCGGTCGATATAGTCCTGCAGCACATTGTCGAGGAAGCGCATGACATCCTCGACAAACTGCCTGTCGTCCTTCCACTCGTCCCAGGTTTCCAGGTTGAGGGAGGAAAGACAGCAGACGGCCGTGCGGTCATTGCCGATATGGTCGCGACCCGTCGGCAAAGTGATTTCGGAACAGAGGTTGGAGGTCGACACCTTGAGTCCCAGATCGCGGTGATGCTTGGGCATCGTGCGGTTCACGGTGTCGTTGAAGACGATATAGGGTTCGCCGGTGGCGAGGCGGACCTCCACCAGCTTCTGGAACAGGGCGCGGGCGTTGACGCTGCCGCGCACCGACTGGTCCTTCGGGCTGCGCAGCGCGAATTCCTTGCCGTCGCGCACCGCCTCCATGAATTCGTCGGTCAGGAGGACGCCATGGTGCAGGTTCAGCGCCTTGCGGTTGAAGTCGCCCGACGTCTTTCGGATTTCCAGAAACTCCTCGATCTCCGGATGGGAGATGTCGAGATAGCAGGCGGCCGAACCGCGGCGCAGGCTGCCCTGGCTGATCGCCAGGGTCAGCGAGTCCATCACGCGGACGAAGGGGATGATGCCGCTGGTCTTGCCGTTGAGGCCCACCGGCTCCCCGATGCCGCGCACATTGCCCCAATAGGTGCCGATGCCGCCGCCCCGGCTGGCGAGCCAGACATTCTCGTTCCAGGTGTTGACGATGCCTTCCAGGCTGTCGTCGACGCTGTTGAGATAGCAACTGATCGGCAGGCCGCGCCCGGTGCCGCCATTCGACAGGACGGGCGTGGCTGGCATGAACCAGAGGCGCGAGATATAGTCGTAGACGCGCTGGGCATGGTCGGCGTCGTCGGCATAGGCGGCGGCGACGCGGGCGAACAGATCCTGATAGGATTCGCCGGGCAGCAGGTAACGGTCCTGCAGCGTGTCCTTGCCGAAATCGGTCAGCAGCGCGTCGCGGCTGGCGTCGGTCACGACATGGAAGCGGCGCTCCAGCACGGTGGAGGAGTCCGGCGTCGGGTCGGCCTTGGGCGCAGGCGCCCCATCGACCAGCGCCCCCTCGGCGGGAACGGGAGCCTTCTTCTTGTCCGCCACGGTTTCGACCACTTCGTCAATCACGGTTGCCACGTCGCTTGCACTCACCTGTTCGCTGTCTCGAAAATCCATGACCAGCTCCCGAATGTTCCTGTTTCGTTCGATTCGGTCAAGCCGCTGCCGGCCGGGCCGAACGAATATAGCATTATCGACCCGGTCAGGCACGGAGATGGGGCCAGCAGGCGCGATCGCAAGGGCAAAAACAGCCTCCCTCCGGGAAGCGGCCCGGTTGGTTCGATCACAATCTGTTGGGTAACCCCCGTTAACCCGATACAAGGGATAGTGCCACAGCTTCATTTCCTTTCAAGGGGGTAAATGACGGTTCGGAGACTCAACTCATCGACGCTGAGACTCGTTTCGTCGACGTTGCGGCACGGCGCAGCGCAGCGACGCACGGACTTTCCTTGGCTTTGCAAAAGGCAAGGGGGACAATTTGGCCCGGAAAATAAATTTGGCTTGCCACGCAATTGCTGGGCCGGGCGATTCCACCCATGGCGTTTCGCGACGAATGCATGACAGATAGGGGGGAACGGAGCAGCACGAGCCATGGGCGACGAGAGACGAGAGGAGCCGACATGATTCTCTATTACCACCCCCTCTCCTCCTGCAGTTGGAAGGTGCTGATCGCCCTTTACGAGAACGGCACCCCGTTCGAGCCGCGCATGCTGGACGACCCGGCCGTGGCGGAGGCGTGGCTGGCGCTGTGGCCGCTGGGGAAGTTCCCGGTGCTGCGGGACGAGGCGCGGGACAGGACGGTCGCGGAAACCAGCATCATCATAGAATATCTGGGACGGCATCGTCCGGGGCCTTTCCGGCCGATTCCCGAAGATGCCGACGCGGCGCTGGAGGTTCGGCTGATGGACCGGCTGTTCGACATCTATGTGATGACGCCGATGCAGGCGATCGTCGCCGAGAAGATCCGGCCCCAGGGCGTCGCCCGCGATTCCCATGGCGTGGGGGAAGCGCGGCGGATGCTGGGCAAGGCCTATGCGCTGCTGGAGGCGCGGATGGCGGGACGGCGCTGGGCGGCGGGGGACGATTTCACCCTGGCCGATTGCGCGGCGGCGCCGGCCCTGTTCTATGCCGACAAGATCGAGCCGATGCGGGGCGGCTTTCCGGCACTGCGCGCCTATCTGGAACGGCTGGAGGCGCGGGAGAGCTTCGCGCGGGTGCTGCGGGAAAAGGAGCCGTGGTGGCCCATGTTTCCCTTCGCGGATTAGGGCGTGTGGGGATTCAGCCCATGGCGGGCTGCGGGTCGGGCCTCAGCCCTTCCACGCCTTGAGCGCGCGTTCATAGCGCCCGGCGGCCGTATCGCGGGCTTTTTCCAGTCGGCGCCTTTCGGCCCCATGTCGTTGTTCCAGTTCCTGCCGCTCGCGCCGGAGGGCGGCTTCGCGGCGGGCCAGCCGCCGGCTTTCCGCTTCCTGCCGCCGGTCGAGCGCCGCCAGCGCTTCCTCCGCCTCGTCCAGCGGCGCGCGATCGGGGCGGGGTTCGGGCTTCGCCGCCTTGCGCGCCGTCGCTTTCCCGGAGCCTGCGGGCCTTTCCGCCGGCAAAGCCGCGAGATGCTCCGCCATGGAACCGCGGGGGCGCTTGATGACCGTGCCCGGATGGGCGAGCGGCTCGGCGGTCAGCGCGGGATCGGTCACGACCTCCGCCACGCCGCGGGCGAACAGATTGGCGTCGGCGCCCCAGGCCTCCAGCGCCGCCTTCTGGCTGGGCGCGGCGACATAGGCGTCGTGGAAGCCGATGGCGGTGCGATAGGTCTTGAGCGCGCGGGGCATGGCCGGGAAACGCCTGGGGCGGGCGCCCGGCTCCCTGCCGCCACTGGACTCGCGCGCGATTCCCTACTAGCCGCTCCCCTGCATGGACCTGCCGCGCCGGGCGGGCCTTTAGATTAGGGACCAGGGTAGATGACCGTCATCAAAACCGCCGATCTGATCGAGAGCGTGGCCGACGCGCTCCAGTTCATCAGCTACTATCATCCGATGGATTATATCCGCGCATTGGGCAAAGCCTATGAGGCGGAGGCCAATCCGGCGGCGAAGGACGCCATCGCCCAGATCCTGACCAACAGCCGCATGTGCGCCGAGGGGCACCGCCCGATCTGCCAGGATACCGGCATCGTCAACGTCTTCGTCAAATGGGGCATGGACTGCCGCCTGGACGACAACAGCCGTTCCATGCAGGAGGTGATCGACGAGGGCGTGCGCCGCGCTTACCTCAACCCCGAAAACCGGCTGCGCGCCTCGATCCTGAAAGACCCGGCGTTCAGCCGCGTCAATACGAAGGACAACACGCCCTGCGTGCTGAATGTCGAGATGGTGCAGGGCGACAAGGTGATCGTCGACGTCGCGGCCAAGGGCGGCGGGTCGGAGAACAAGACCAAGTTCAAGATGATGAACCCCAGCGATTCCATCGTCGACTGGGTGCTGGAGATGATCCCGCAGATGGGCGCGGGCTGGTGCCCGCCCGGCATGCTGGGCATCGGCATCGGCGGCACGGCGGAAAAGGCCGTCGCGCTGGCCAAGGAATCGCTGATGGAGCCCATCGACATGGGCGAACTGAAGGCGCGCGGGCCGCAGAACGACATCGAGAAGCTGCGCATCGAGATTTTCGACAAGGTCAACGCGCTGGGCATCGGCGCGCAGGGGCTGGGCGGGCTTTCGACCATCCTGGACGTCAAGATCTACGACTATCCCTGCCATGCGGCGGGCAAGCCGGTGGCGATGATCCCGAACTGCGCCGCCACCCGCCATGCGCATTTCACGCTGGACGGGTCGGGTCCGGCCTATCTGGAGGCGCCGAAGATTTCGGAATGGCCGCAGGTGGACTGGAAGCCGAGCAAGGAGGCGATCCGGGTCGACCTGGACAAGCTGACGCCGGAAGTGGTGCAAAGCTGGAAGCATGGCGACCGGCTGCTGCTGAACGGCAAGATGCTGACCGGGCGCGACGCGGCGCACAAGCGGATTCAGGACATGCTGGCCAAGGGCGAGGAACTGCCGGTCGATTTCAAAGGCCGCGTCATTTACTATGTCGGCCCGGTCGATCCGGTGCGCGACGAAGTGGTGGGTCCGGCCGGGCCGACCACCGCCACGCGCATGGACAAGTTCATGGACATGATGCTGGAGCAGGGCCTGGCGGCGTGCGTCGGCAAGGCGGAGCGCGGGCCTGCGGCGACCGATTCCATCGCCAGGCATAAGAGCGCCTATCTGATGGCGGTCGGCGGCGCGGCCTATCTGGTGGCGCGGGCGATCAAGGCGGCCAAGGTGGTCGGCTTCGAAGACCTGGGCATGGAGGCGATCTACGAGTTCGAGGTGCAGGACATGCCCGTGACCGTCGCCGTCGACAGCGAAGGGCAGAATGTCCACCGGCTCGCCCCGCTGGTGTGGCAGGAGAAGATCCGGAAGGAAGGTCTTCTCGAAAAGGCGTGAGGCTTCTTGATCCTCCCCATCGGTAGATGGGGAGGGGGACCAGCCGAAGGCTGGTGGAGGGGAAAGGGCGCGATGCCTCCCAAAAGGAAGACGGTGGCGCAGGCGCGGGGATTGCGCCGTGCTTTGACCCCTCCGGAGGTCAGGCTCTGGCAATGGCTGCGGGAGCGGCCCGAGGGGCTTAAGTTCCGGCGGCAGCATCCGGTCGGGCCGTATGTGCTGGACTTTTATTGTGCGTCGGCGCGGCTGGGGGTGGAGGTCGATGGCTCCGGGCATGATAGCGCCGAACGAGTGGTTCGGGATGAACGACGGGATGATTGGCTGGGCGCTCAGAATATCCGTGTTCTGCGGATCAGGGCTGTCGACGTGCTTCGGGAGTTTGAGGGGGTGACGGTGCATGTCCTGCACCAATGTCGCGCATTTCCCCTCCACCAGCCTGCGGCTGGTCCCCCTCCCCATCTTTCGATGGGGAGGAATGAGTGATTTGGCTTCCGGCGGCTTTGTTGGCGGGGGTGGCGCAGGCCTGGCGGACGGCGGTGCAGCGGCGGGTCAGTCATGATCTGTCCGTCAATGCGGCGGGGGTGGTGCGTTATCTTTATGGGCTGCCTTTCGCGCTGATGTTGCTGGCGGGCTATCGGCTGGTTTTTGCCGGGCCGTGGCCCTCGCCCGATGCTTCGTTTCTGCTCTTTTGCCTGGGGGGCGGGTTGGCGCAGATCATTGCGACCAATTTGCTGATCATGGCCTTCGCCCATCGCAATTTCGTCGTCGGCACCGCCTATTCCAAGACGGAGGCGGTGCAGGGGGCCATATTGTCCTTCCTGCTGATGGGGGAGCGGCTGCATCCGCTGACATGGGCGGGGATCGGTTGCGGGGTGATGGGCGTGATGCTGCTGTCGGCGGGCGGCAGGCAGGCGGGATTCGTCCGGTCGCTGGGGCAGCCGGCGGCGCTGTGCGGGATCGCTTCGGGTTTCTTCTTCGCGCTGACCGCCGTCGCCGTCCGGCGGGCGACGCAGATGGCGGGCGGCGGCGATCCGGTGCTGGCGGCGCTGGTCGTGCTGGCGGCGGCGGTCGCGATGCAGGCGGCGATGCAGGGCGGCTATCTGCTGCTGCGGGAGCCGGAGCAGATGCGCCGGGTGCTGCGCGGCTGGCGGGTTTCGGGGCAGGTGGGGCTGTTGTCCGCGCTGGGTTCGGCCTGCTGGTTCACCGGCTTCGCCACCGCGCCGGTCGCGCTGGTGCGGATCGTCGGGCAGGTCGAGGTCGCCTTCACCCTGGGCTTCGGCCATTTCTACCTGGGCGAGCGGATGGCGCGCAGCGAGGTCATGGGGCTGATGCTGGTGGTGGGCGGGGTGGTGCTGGCCTTGATGGGGGCGCTTTAACCAGCCCTTCGATGCGCCATTTCCACTTCGCTCAATGCTGCTCAGGACGAACGGAGTGAGTTCGGCCAACGGCCCGCCGCATCGCTAACGGATATTTTACCAACGTCCGATAGCCCGGATTGCGTGGAAAACCAGGCAAGAAACCGGAACGTCGAACAGGCGGTGAAGAAGGTGGCCGAGTTGTCGGGCGACCTGGGCATCCGCACGCTCGATTTGCAGGCGGACATCAGCGAACTGGCGGATCGCGTCACCAACCAGGCCCGCACCATAGAGGCGATCAGCGGCGCGGCGGCGCAGCTTTCCCGCGACGGCGAAAGCGTGGCGCTGGCGGGGCAGGACGCGCGCGAAAAGGCCGTGGCGGCCCGCGGCATCATCCAGGATTCTGGGCGCCAATTGTCGGACGCCAACGGCAATTTCGTCGACCTGATCGAACGGGTGAGCAGCGTCCACGCCCAGCTCGACGGCTTTCGCGAGGCGCTGAAGACCGTCGCCCATGTGACCAGCGTCATCAGCGGCATCGCCAGCCAGACCAATTTGCTGGCGCTGAACGCCACCATAGAGGCGGCGCGGGCGGGCGACGCCGGGCGCGGCTTCGCCGTCGTGGCGGCGGAGGTCAAGAAACTGGCGCAGGAAACCGCGACCGCCACCCAGACCATCGACCAGTCGATCGGCGCCCTGACCGGCGAGGCGGGCAAGATGCTGGAGGGCATCGTCCACGGCGCGGAAACGGCGCGCACCGCGCTCAACGACACCAAGAACATCGAACTGCTGGTCGAACGGCTGGGCGCGCTGATGGCGGACCTCTCCAGCAACAGCGAAACCGTCGCCGAACGCATCGCCTCCATCGTCGGATCGGCGGGCGAGATTCGCGGCGGGCTGGCGGCGCTGGCGAGCACATCGACCGACAATGCCGGGGGCCTGCAAAGGCTGTCCGGCCGCATCTCGACCGCCAGCGACGACACCAACCGGCTGCTGCAACTGGTGGCGGAAAGCGGCGTCGAGATCGCCGACACGCCCTATATCGACTTCTGCCTGGACGCGGCCCGGACGGTGAGCGACGCGCTGGAACTGGCCCTGGCGGAAGGCCGGCTGACGGAAGGCGAATTGTTCAGCGAAACCTATATGCCGATCCCCGGCACGCAGCCGGCGCAATACAGCCATCCGGTGCAGCCGGTGCTGATCCCGGCGGCGCGGGCGCAGCAGGAACGGGCGCGCGCCTTTCCGGGGCTGTTCGGCATGACCTTCACCGACCGCAACAGCTTCGGCGCGGTCGCCATGCCGGAACGGTCGCATCCGCAGCGGCCGGGCGACGACGACTGGAATTTCGAATATTCGCGCCAGGGGCTGATCTTCGACTATCCCGACACGCGGGAACAGTGCCGCATCACCCAGCCCTTCTGCATCAAGGCCTATCGCCGGCTGAACGCGGTGGGCGAGGTCATCCTGCTGAAGCAGGTCATCGCCTCCATCCACGTGCGCGGCCGACATTGGGGAATTTTGCAGATGGCCTATCAGGACCAGGACGGGTAAGATTTCCCGGCCGCCTGGAGCCATGTTCAAAGGCGTCAATAATCCTTCGAATAGCGCAGATTGGCGGACGATCCCGCATTGGTCCCCGTCTTCGACAGCAGGCTGAGCGTCCTCGACAGGGAAATTTCGAGCTGCGTCGCGGTGAAGCCCTTGGGATCGGTGATCACCTCCACATAGATGTTGTTGGAGATATGCTGCCCCACCGCCAGCGACGTGCCGCGCCCGGTCGCCTCGTCGCCGCCGACGATGCCGATCCGGTCGACGCCCGACGCATTTTGCAGCTTGCCCATGGGGTTCAGCCCGCCGCCGCCCCCCCGCAGGCCGTTCAGCGCCGCCGCCAACTGGATCGCCTGCGTCGCGGACAGGTTCGCCACATTGTCGCCGAACAGGATGCGCGCCAATATCTCATCCTGCGGCAGCGTCGGCGTCGAGACGAAGGCGATGTCCGGCCGCTGCGCCGTGCCGCCGACCGCTATGCCCGCCGTCACGTCGCTGATCTTTGTTTCGGCGCGGATCGCCAGCGTCGGGTTCATCATCGGCCCGTTGAAGCTGATGACGCCCTGCTCCAGATCGAACTGATGGCCGGAGAAGCTGTAGCGGCCGCGTATCACCTCGATCTTGCCGACCACGCGCGGATCGCTCGCCGTGCCGGTCACGCGCATGTTCGTCTTCCATTCGGAATCGAGGCCCATGCCGGTCACGTAGATCTCGTTATCGGCGCGGATGCGCACGTCCAGCTTCCATGGCGCGGGCCGGGCGGCCGCCTGCCGCGCCGCCACGCGCTGGTCCAGCAGGTCGGTCCCTTCGCCCTTGCGGCGCACGCCGGTCAACTGGCGGATGTCGCTGCCCCCCTGCCAGGCGACGCGGTAGCGGGTTTCGGGAAGCGACAGGTCGCCCCTGATCAGGCCGCCATCGGCCGGGCTGTTGGTGATGGCCAGCGTGCCGCTGACCACGCTGGTGATCGCTTCGCTGCGGGCGAGGCGGGCGCGGTTCAGCCTCACGGCGATGTTCATCGGATAGCCGCTTTCCGCCGCCAGCCCCACCGTGCCGCTCGCCTGCACCGTGCCTTCGCCCGCCCGCCCGGAAAAATCGCGCAGGTCGAGCCGGTCGTTGGTGAAGCGCCCGTCCAGCCGCATCTGCGTGACCCGCGTGCCGAAGGTCTCATTCTCATAGGTGAGCGCATTGGCGCGGACGAGGCCGTTAAGCCGCGGCGCGCTCAGCCGCCCGCCGAAATCGGCCGCGACGGCGATCGGCCCGGTTAATTGTTGATCCGCCAGCCCGGCGAAGGAGAACAGCACATCGGCCGGCCCGGCATAGCGGATGCCGCCCCCCAAGGGCGCGGATTGCAATTGCTGCGCCCAACCCGCGCCCGGTCCCGGCGGCGCCAGCGTCGCGACGAAGCGGCCGAGCGTCGCATTGCCGCGCCGGATGAGGCCGCGCATGTTGCCGCCCGCGCTCGACAGCTTGCCCTCGACCGCCATGGACACGGGATCGGACACGGCGGTCAGGCTGGAGCGGCGGAAATCCGCAATCGCCAGCCGCGTGGTCGCGGTCGGGAAAGCCGAACCATCCTGCGCGAAATCCAGCGTGCCGGTCGCCTTCCCGCCAATGCCCAGCCCCGGCGAGGCCATGTTGACGATGGCGAGGTCGAAATCCTTGAACCGCGCCTGCATCGCCGTCTGCTGGCCGAAGCGGCCCGCCAGATCCACCCGCCCCTGCGGCAGCACCAGCGTCGCGGGTTCCAGCCGATACCCCGCCTGCTCGATCCGGACGATGGCGGGCCGGGCGAAGCGGAAGGGAATGTTGCTCGCCCGTCCCTCCAGCGCGACGGCATAGAGCGTCGGGCGCAGCGCGGCGTTCATGGCGATGGAGAAGGGCACGCCGGTCGAACCGTCAGCGACCAGTTGCGCCCGCCCGCGCCCGCCGCGATAGTCGATCCGCCCGCGCGCCTTGCGCACCACATAGTCGCCATAGGCGGCGTTCGCCATCTGCACGTCGGCGCTGATCTGCGGCTGTTCGGCCAGCACCATGTTCGCGGTGATCAGCGCCCGGCCGATCACCACATCCGCCTCGCCCGGCAGCTTGGCATTGCTGGCGGTGGCGTTCAGCTGCGCGCCCTGCGCCTTGCCCACCGCCGTCAGGCGGACCGCGCCGGTGACGCCGGAACCGTTCATGGCAAGCTGCCCGGTGAAGGGACCGGCGGCGCTCTGCTGCACGCGGCCGTTCATGTCGATCCCGGCGAAACGCGCTTTGGCTATGTCGATGGTGAGCGGCCCCTTAGAGGTGCGGATCAGCACATTGGCGAAGAAGGGGCCATAGGCGGACCCGCCGGTGGCTTCCAGCCTATAGCCCGCCGCCTCGCCGTTCAGTTTCGCCACGACATCGTGAAGCTGCACCCCGACATTGGGTCGGGCGGCGCGCAGCACCGCATTGGGTCGCTCCATCGTGCCGCGCACGGTCAGCGCCAGCGGGCCGTATCGGTTGGACGTCGCCCTGGCGTCGAAGGCGATCCGGCCATCCGTATCATAGCTGCCCGAACCGCTGTGGATGCGGAATTCGGGCGCCGCGCCCTTCAGGCCGCTGAGGGTGAACCTGCCCTCCGGCGTCATGCCGATGCTGCCGGACGCGACGGCATTGCCGCCCAGGAAGTCGCGGACGGAGGCGTTCTCCCACCGCGCCGTGCGCACGCCGAAGCGGCCGGACAGGCCGAATCCGCCCCTCGGTCCCGGCACCAGCTTCACATCGGTCTGCAGGTTGACGATGCCGACGCCGTCGATCCGGTAGTCATTGACCCGGCCCTTCAGCGCGCCGCGATAGACGGCGTTGTCCATGTCCGCCAGCACGATGGCGGTGGCGTCCACCCGGTCGCTGTCGATCTTCAGATTGTCGCTGATCAGCTTCCCCGCGGCATAGGCGAAGTCGCCCTTCACCCGCAGATTGTTGAGCAGCCCGCCCGCCGCCGCGTTGAGGCCGGTGACGCGGCTGGCGGTGGCGCTCACCGGAATGCGGATGCGGTCGGCGTCGATCACGGCGCGCCCGCTGGCCTTCAGATTCTCGATGCCGGTGGCGTCGAAGGCGATCTGCCTGGCGGTGATGTCATAGTCGATGAAGGGCGTCGCCATCGGCCCGTCGAGAATGACGGAGGCGCGCACGTCGCGGCCCTTCACCTTCTCCATGATCGCGCCGGGGGCAAGCAGGGCGGCGTCGATCCGGAGCGCCCCGAACCGGCTTTGGCCAAGGTCGACCAGCCCCTGCGCGGTGGCGGCGACGGCGGGGGATTTCAGCGAGCCTTTGAGGTTCACCCGCCGCTCGTTCATCCCCGCGAACAGGTCGACGTCGAGCGCGGGCATCGTCAGCCGGTCGACCGTCCCGGCGAAGACCAGCCCCGGCCGCAGCGGCCCCTTCGCCGTGAAATTGCCGTCGCGGGCGGCGAGCGCGATGTTCGCCAGCTCGCCCTTGCCCGACATGGCGATCAGCCGCCCGTTCCACGCCTGCCATGTCCCCCGGCCGTCCAGCGTCGCGGTGAAGCCGTCGGTCAGGCCGCTCATCGCCGCGATCACCCCGCCTTTGGGCGCGGTCAGCCTGCCCTTCATGGCCAGGCGGTTCTGCGCGGGCACGGCGTCGAGATTGGCGTGCAAACGGTCGCCGCTGTCCACCACCGCATCGGCGGACAATATGGCGCGGCCGTCAGCGATATGGGTCACGCCGTCGATGGCGATCTCGCGTTTTTGACCTATGACCGGCTTGGCGACGAGGAACCGGGCGATCTTCAGCCGGTCGACGTCGATGTCCAGGTCGGGCAGGATCGGGGCGTTGGGATCGGTCTTGGTGATGTTGAACCGCGGGCTGCGGGCGAGGACCACCAGCGGGCTTTCCAGCAGCCGCACCGAAATATGGTTGTCGATGTAGCGGAAGGGACTCCACACCACATGCACTTCCGGGCTGACCGCGAAAATGCCCTTGGGGTCGCGCAGCACCAGATTGCGGATCGTCATGTCGCTGTAGATCGACCCGTCGATCCGCCCGACCTCTATGGCCATGCCGGATTCCAGCTTCAGCGCGGCGATCTGGCGGATCAGGAATTTCTTGCCCGGCTGCGTATCGAGGAACAGCAGCAGGCCCGCCGCCAGCACCGCCAGCGCGACGACAAGGCCGACGACGCCCAGTGCGACCTTCTGCCAGAGCGGGCGCTTTTCGCGAAGGATGACGGTTTCCTCAGCCATCAGAAGGCCTGTCCGATGCCGATATAGAGCGCGAATTTGGATTCGCCCGGCTGCCGGTTGATCGGCATGGCGATGTCGGCGCGGAAGGGACCGAAATTGGTGTAGAAGCGCCCGCCTATGCCCACGCCGTAGCGGATGTTCGAAAATTGCGGCACGGAGCTTTCATAGACCTGCCCCGCATCGACGAAGGCGACCACGCCATAATCGCCGAAGCGATAGCGGCCCTCGACCGCGAATTCATTGACGGACCGGCCGCCGATGGGATCGTTGTTCGCGTCCTTCGGCCCCAGTTCCTGATAGCCGTAGCCACGCACCGACCCGCCGCCGCCCGCATAGATGCGGCGGGATGGGGCGACATCGTCACGCTTCACCCCGCTGATCGTGCCGACCCGCGCCCGCCCGGCGATCACCAGGCTGTCCGATACCGGATAATAGCCGGTGAGGTCGAATGTCGCCCGCAAATAGGGCGAGAAACTGCCCTGCAAAGACCCCTCCGGCTCGGCGCGCAGATTGGCGCGGAAGCCTTTTGTCGGGTTCAGCAGGTCGTTCGACCGATCATAGCCGACCTGCACCGGCAGGCCGCCGATGAAATAGGTCCGCCGCGTCTTGTCCGCGCTCGCCGGATCGACCACCACCTGCTCGTTGGTCAGCAGCACCTCCGCCCCATAGCTGTAGGTCCAGCGCTTCTGGAAGATCGGCGTCGACTGGCGCGACCAGCCGATGTTCAGCCCCAGCGTATAGGCCTCATAGGCGTCGTAATTCTGGTGGTTGACCGCGATACCCGTCTGGAAGGTCTTGTCGCGCTTGCCCGCGTTCGATCGGCGGAAGGTGCCCGACGCGCCCTGTTCCTGCGTGCCCGCTATGACGCTGGCGATCACCGCGCCTTCGGGCGGGAAGAGGTTGCGGTGCGTCCATGTTCCCTCGGCGCGGAAGCCCTGCCCCGTGCCATAGCCCAGCTCGCCCGCCAGCGTGCGCGGCTTGCCCGCCTCCTGCGCGACGTTCAGGTCGACATATTCGGTGCCGTCCGGGCCGGACTCATCGGTGCGCACCGGATCGACCGAAATGCTGGAAAACAGCCCCGTCGCCACCAGCGCCCGGCGCAGATCGTCCACCTTGCGGCTGTCGTAAAGCTCGCCCGGCTTGAAGCGGCTGATGACCTTCATATGATCCGCGCCGAAGGCCTGCTTCTCGCCCGTGGTGGCGATCCCCCGGAACGACCCGCGCGGCCCGGTCTCCACCGGTAGGGTATAGTCTCCCGTCACCGTCGCGGGGTCGAGCAATATGTCCCGCTGCCCGACCTTGGCGAAGGGATAGCCGTTTTCCGGCAGCCTGACGCCGACATTGGCCTCCGCCCCCTCGACCGCCGCCGCGACGATATGGTCGCCGGCCTTGAGCGGCAGGCTGTCGCGGACCAGGCCGGGCGGCACGGTCGGCCCGGCGTTGATGACGATGTCCCCGATCCTGTAGCGCTTGCCCGGCGTGACCGAGAGGACGGCCTTCAACGCCCCGTCGCCCGCCTGATCCAGCGAGGCGAGCGCGGTCGCGTCATAATAGCCCTCCGAATAGAGCAGCCGCACGGCCAGCGCCTCATCCTCATGGGCGCGGGCCTGCACCATCGCCGCCGTGTCGGCCTTGCCGCCGCCGTCGATCAGGGCGGAGGACTCGCGGAACGCCGGTTCCAGCCCGGTCCTGCCGAACCCCTCCACCGCCACCGAATAGCGGACCGCCTGGGTCTTCGCATCGGGGTTGTCGTCGGTCGCGACCTGCGCCGGCACCTGCACGCTGTCGAGCGGGGGCAGCGGCTGGGCCAGTTCGCGCTCCTCCTGCGGCTCGACCGCAGGGGGCAGTTGCCCGGCGGCTTCGGCGGGCGGCATCTGCCGGTCGATCCACTCGTCGATCGAGGGCAGCGGCGCGCCGGGGTCCGCTGCGGCTTCTCCCGCCTTGGGCAGGCGCGCCTCGAACTCGCTGTCGGGCAGGATCGGTTCTTCCTGCTGTTGCGGCGGCGGAGGCGTCTGCGCCGTCAGGGGGAGGGGAAAGGTCGCCATCATCGTCAGACCCAAGGCTCGCCGGACCCGCTTCTGCCTTGAACCCATGGAAACCGCTTTGCCCCTCTTGCCCTTCGCCCATGGAGGGCGGGAACAGCCAATACGCGCAGCGGGTTGCCAAGGTTCCGCCCGCGTCATGAAGGGGGCGCTTCCCTCCAAATCCCATCCAGTCTAGACCGGCGGCATGACCATCGCGCTCAACGTCACCCGTTCGATCCTCGGCCAGCCCTGGCGGTGGCGCGGGGGCAGCGCGGACGGGCGCGATCCGGGCTATCGGCCTGACGATCTGGTGACGCAACTGCTGCTGGCGCGGGGCTGCCCCCGCGACGCGGTGGAGGCGCACCGCAATCCCACCATCCGCCATTTCATGCCCGATCCCAGCCTGTTCCGCGACATGGACGCCGCCGCCGAACGGCTGGCCGACGCGGTGGCGCGGGGGGAGGATGTGCGCATCTTCGGCGACTATGACGTGGACGGCGCGACCAGCGCGGCGCTGCTGATCCGTCTGCTGCGCGACCTGGGGCTGGCGGCCCGGCCCTATATCCCCGACCGGCTGATGGAGGGCTATGGCCCGTCGGGCGAAGCGCTGGTGCGGCTGGCGGGCGAGGGCGCGACCCTGATCGTCACGGTCGATTGCGGCGCGCAGGCGTTCGACGCGCTGGCGCAGGCCAAGGCGGCGGGCGTCGATGTGGTGGTGGTCGACCATCATAAATGCGCCGCCGCTTTGCCCGAAGCGCTGGCGCTGGTGAATCCCAATCGCCTGGATGAGGGGGAGGAAGCCGCCGCCCACGGTCATCTGGCGGCGGTGGGCGTCGCCTTCCTGCTGGGCGCGGCGCTGATCCGGGCGCTGCGCAAACGCAACTGGTTCGCGCAACGGACGGAGCCGCCGCTGATGGACCTGCTCGACATCGTCGCGCTGGGCACCGTGGCGGACGTGGCCCAGTTGAAGGGGCTGAACCGCGCCTTCGTGGCGCAGGGGCTGAAGGTCATGGCGAAGCGCCGCAATATCGGCCTTTCCGCCCTGATCGACGCCAGCCGCCTGACGCGGGCGCCGCTCTGCCACGACCTGGGCTTCGCGCTGGGCCCGCGCATCAATGCGGGCGGGCGCGTGGGGAAGGCGGACCTGGGCGTGCGGCTGCTCACCACCGACGACCCGGCGGAGGCCGCGCAGATCGCGCAGGAACTCGACCTGCTGAACGAGGAACGCCGGACCATCGAAGCGGCCGTCCAGGCGGAGGCGGAGGAACTGCTGGCCGCGCAGGGCAACCGGGCGGTGGCGCTGCTGTCCGGCGCGGGCTGGCATCCGGGCGTGATCGGCATCGTCGCGGGGCGCATCAAGGAGAAGGCGGGCCGCCCCGCCATCGTCGTCGCCATCGATGGGGACGGCACCGGCAAGGGGTCGGGCCGCTCCATTTCCGGCGTCGATCTGGGCGCGGCGGTGCTGGCGGCGAAGGATAGCGGCCTGCTTGTCGCGGGCGGCGGCCATGCCATGGCGGCGGGTCTGACGGTCGCGGCGGACAAGGTCGATGCGCTGGCCGACTTCCTGGACGAGCGGCTTTCCGGCGCCGTCGCGAAGGCGCGGGACGACCGCGCCCTGCTGATCGACGCGGTGCTGGCGCCTGCTGGGGTCAATCCGGATTTCGTCGCCGCCATCGACGCCGGCGGCCCCTATGGCGCGGGCTGGCCCGCGCCGCTGATCGCTTCCGGGCCGATGCGGGTCATCAAGGCGGACGTGGTGGGCAACGGCCATTTGCGCGCCATCATGGCGGGCGATGACGGCCGGTCGATCAAGACCATCGCCTTCCGCCAGGCGGAATCCGACCTGGGCCAGGCCATATTGGGGGCGCCCCGCGACCGGCGGCTGTGGATCGCGGGCCGGGCGAAGATCGACGATTGGGGTCCGCGCCCCGCCGCCGAACTGCATCTGGAGGACGCCGCCTGGGCCGATTGAGGGGAGGATCGGCTATTTTATGCCCCGCGTCATTTTCAGGACGAAAAGGGGGTTGACCGTTCCGGAGCCACCGCCTAATGCCCGCCTCGCTTCGCAGCGACGCCCAGGCGAACCTGCTTGTGGCCCCTTCGTCTAGCGGTCTAGGACGCGGCCCTTTCACGGCTGAAACACGGGTTCGATTCCCGTAGGGGTCACCACCTTCCCTTGCCGGAAGGCGCCATTGCATCCCGTAAATGGCTGTTTTCTGTGATATGCTCCGCTCGTACGGAGTATGCGGTGTTTCACCGCATACCAACAAACCGATGGTAGAGTTGATGGTGTCCGCCACTCCCTGATCGGGAGATAGCATCATGGCGCTTTCCGCAGTGGCGATCAAAGCCGCATGATTTGGATTGCCCAATGCAGACCGTCCCATTCTGGCAGCCGTCGACCAGATACCGCCATCCCCACTCAGACCGGAAACCGCAGCTGCTGGCAAAAACGGTCGCCGCAAAATGATCATTCGGATGATCGCCGCGCCATGTCGATCAAAGCCTTGAAAGCGGCCGAGGGATTTCGTCTGGTCGGATAATAGAGACATAATGGCGCGATTGGCGGCGTCCAGTCTTCCAGGACTCGAACCATGCGCCCGGCCTGGATGTCTTCCCGGACGTCGGCCTCCATGAAATAGCCGATGCCGACATCATCGAGGACGGCGATGCGCGCCAGGCTCGCCTCGTCCAGCGTGATGGGACCGGCAACATCGATCTGAACGGGCTGACCGTTCTTCTCAAAATGCCAGCGATGCAGCGCCCCATTCGGCAAGCGGACGCGAATGCATGAGTGACGAAGCAGGTCCGGAGGGGTGCGGGGCTTGTCGTTGACCTTGAAGTAGGAAGGCGATGCAACCACGGCAAAGCTGCGCGGAGGTCCGACGGGAATTGCGATCATGTCGGTCGGCACAAGGTTCGCGGTTCGCAAGCCAAGATCAAACCCCTCGGCGACGATGTCCACGATCCGGCCTTCGGTGACAAGGTCGATGTGAACCTTGGGATAGTGTCGCAGGAACTTCAACAATAGCGGACTGAGAATCTCCCGTGCGCCCGTGGCGAAAGCATTGATCCGCAGAGTGCCGGAGGGCGTTTCCTGCTGCGACCGGGCGGCTCCCATCGCTTCGTGAAGAGTGCTCACGGCAGGCCCCACCTGTTCGACGAAATTTCGGCCGGCATCGGTGAGGGACACGCTGCGGGTCGTGCGATTGAACAATCGGACGCCAAGCTGCCCTTCCAGCTTGGCGATGGCATTGCTCAGCGCGGTGGTTGAAAGCCCCAGTTCCAGAGCCGCAGCGCGAAACGACCCGCGCCGCGCTATGGCGAGGACCGCATCAAATTCAACCAGGCCGTGCTTTGACATTGTCCCGCCTTTCGCAACGTCACATGCCGGTTTGGTCCGATTATCACAAGCATTGCTCGACGCTAAATTCCCCTTGTCACCGCAAGGAGCCGAGCAATGTCGATCGAACTACCCAAGCCCATCGCCGACTATGTCGCGGCCAATGCACGGCTCGATGCCGATGCCATGCTCAAGCCGTTCGCCGCCGACGCGGTTTTCCTGGACAACGGAAAGCGCTTCGAAGGCCACGACGAGATCCGCAAACTGTTCGAGGAGGAAGTCATCGCCGTGAAGGCCGTCTTCATGCCGGAGGCGATCCGCCGCGAGGACGGTCAGGTCGTCGTCGAAGGGCCCGCCCATGGCGACTTCCCCGGCAGTCCCATTCGCTTCACCTATCGTTTCACGCTCGAAACCGATGCCATCAAGGCATTGGAGGTCACGGCATGACGATCAGGGCCGATGCGACCGAGTTCGCGGGAAAGCGCGTGCTTGTGAGCGGTGGCACCAAGGGTGCGGGCCGCGCTACGGTGGATCGGTTCCTGGCCGGAGGCGCGCGGGTCGTCACCGCCGCGCGCGGAACGCCGGAGCCGATCGATGGGGTCGAGTTCGTCCAGGCCGACCTCACGACCGCGGAAGGCGGTAAAGCGCTGGCGGACGCCGCGCTCGAACGGCTCGGCGGCATCGACATTCTCGCCCACGTCCTCGGCGGTTCGTCCGCGCCCGGGGGCGGCTTTGTCGCCCTGACCGACGAACACTGGCTTTCGGAGTTGAACCTCAACCTTCTGGCCACCGTTCGGCTCGATCGCCTGCTGGTCCCGAAGATGATCGAACAGGGCGCTGGCGCCGTGGTGCATGTCACCTCCATCCAGTCCGTCCTGCCATTGCCGGAGTCGACCACAGCCTATGCCGCTGCCAAGGCCGCGCTCAGGACCTACAGCAAATCGCTGTCCAAGGAACTGGGGCCGAGGGGTGTGCGGGTCAATGTCGTGTCGCCCGGCTGGATCATGACCGACTCGACGGTCCACTTCCTGGAACGCCTCCAGCAGGTGAATGGCGGCACGATCGAGGATGCGAGGCAGTCGGTCCTCGATGCCCTTGGCGGCATTCCGATCGGGCGCGGGGCCGAACCTTCCGAGGTCGCGGACCTCATCGCCTATCTGGCCTCGGATCGCGCCGGCGCGATCCACGGCGCCGAATTCGTCATCGATGGCGGCACGATCAGAACCGTGTGAGGCCAACCACATGACGGCATTCTCCGATGGCGCGGCCTCGTCGTCGACGCAGCGGGGCACGATCGAAACCGCGGTGAAAAAAGTTCGACATGGCGCGTGACCGAGATCGCCTTGCGCGCGAATAAGAGATCATGCGCTCGGACTTCCTCTCGAGATTGATCTCAAAGCCCGCGCCGAGCACGGCGCCGGCCAGCCGCGAGCGTCCGTCCAGAACCGCGCCGGACGGCTGGAGCAGCCTGATGGCGGCGGCGCAGGACGGCCATGGCGGAGCCTATCGGCGGCTGCTCGGCGAGATGTCCTGGTGGCTCAAGCACTATTTCCAGCGCCGACTGCCACCGGGCGACGTGGATGACGCCGTCCAGGAGACGCTGCTCGCCGTCCACCGGCGGCGCCACACCTATGATCCGCAATATCCACTAGGACCCTGGCTGGCGGCGATCGCCAAGAATAAGTGGGTCGACCAGTTGCGCAGCCTGGCGCGCCGGCCCATGGACGAGCTGCCTGACGAGATAGCCGTCGCCGACCACGAGGCTTCGGTGGTCAGCAGCTCCGTCTTGGCCAGCCTGCTCGACGAGCTTCGCCCCGCGCAGGCGCAAGCGATCCTGCTGGTCAAGGTGCAGGGCTACAGTGTCGATGAAGCGTCGGGCCAGATCGGCCTCTCGCCCTCGGCCGTGAAAATGAACATCCACCGTGGGCTTGCGCGCCTGACGGCCATCATTGAGAAGACCCCCGATGTCGAGTGAAACCCTGATCGTCGCGCTGTCGTCCGATCTCGCGCCAGTGCAGCGCCGCAGCATGCTGCGCGAAGGCGGGCTAGTCCTTGCACTCGGCGTTGTGGAGCTCGCGCTGTTCGTCTCGATGGGAGTGATGCGGCCCGACATGCACCACATCACCGGCTCGCCCTTTCTCATCTGGCGGGTGGGAAGTCTCGGCCTGCTCGCTGCGGTCGCCTGCGTTCTGGCGATCCGGTCCTTCTCTCCGACGGCGCGACCACGGCGGGGGCTGATGCTTGCCTGCGCCCTCGCGGTCGCGGCCATCGTCGGCGGTGCGTTCGTGATGCCCCCAGGCGCGAGCGACCGCGCGCTGCTCGATCGCATCGATCCGGCCAGCGGCATGCTGTGCGCCGCGTCGATCTTCGTGCTCTCGCTGCCGATCGTGGCGCTGCTCGGCGCCCTCATGCGGAGGGCCGCGCCCACCCAAGCGAGGCTCAGCGCGCTCGCCTCCGGCATCGCCGCCGGCGCCTGCGGAGCCTTTGTCTTCGCCTTCTGCTGCCCCTTCAACGACCCGCTCTACGTCGTGGTCTGGTATAGCGTCGGGTGCGCCGCGGTGGCGGCCGCAGCACGATGGCGCCTGCCGCGACGCTTCCGCCTCTGATCAGAACCGGCGCGGCGCATAACGAGCCGCGCAATGCCCGAACACCAATCACCGATCCACCCGGATTCCGGGACAGGAGACGTGCGCCCGCTTCACATGAAGGAACCATGCCATGAAGACCATCACCGACGCGAAGTCCCCGGATCGGGATTGGCTCAAGACCTATTATTATCTGCGCTTCGCGGTCTCCGCGATCTGGGTCGCGCTCGCCTTCACGGTCGCGAAGGCCATGCCGCCGCTGGCCGCGATGATGCTCGTCGCCTATCCCGCATGGGACGCGCTGGCGAACTATCTCGACGCCAGCCGAAGTGGCGGCCTGATGAGGAACAAGAGCCAGATGCTCAACTTCGTCGTCAGCGTCGCGACCGCCATGGCCGTCGCCGCGACCCTGCCGCACGGCATGCATGCGGTCCTCCAGATCTTCGGCATATGGGCGGTGCTCTCCGGCCTGTTCCAGCTACTCACCGGGGCGCAGCGCTGGAAGTCCTATGGCGCGCAATGGGCCATGATCCTGAGCGGCGCCCAGTCGGGGCTCGCCGGGGCGCACATGATCAGCAAGGCCGTCGGCGCGGCGCCGGTCAGCATCGCCGACATCGCGCCCTACGCCGCCTTCGGCGCCTTCTACTTCCTCGTCTCGGCGGTCTCGCTGACCATCAGCGGCGCGCGTCATCGCTCGAAGGCGGCCGCCGCCTGACACGCGAGCCGGGTCGCCCATCAGGCGACCGCATTCACGAGATGTCCCGATACGGTCGAGATGAACGCGCGAAGACGCCCAAGACGCCTTAGATCCCGGTGATATCCCATCCAGATGTCTCGCGCTGGCGGCGTCGTCGGCAGGTCCACTCTGCGGATGCCCGGGATCTGATTGCCGACCACGCGGGGCAGGACAGCGATGCCGACGCCTTCCCTGCACATGCGCCCCTGGACGTTGCGGTTGTTCGATCGCAGGACCGGCCTCGCATTGGGGAAACTCTCGATGAGCCATGCGATGTCAGGGAAATGGCCGGTGGAAGTGTCATGGGTGATCAACCGGAAGCCGGTGCCGTCGCCATATTCGGGATCAGCTGCCTCCTCGGCGATGTAGACGCCATATTCCAGCCTGAAGAGCCGCCGCTGAACAACATCGGCAGTGTCGAACGGCACTATACGGAATGCGACGTCGGCCTCGCGCTGGGCAAGGTTGAACAGGCGCGTGCCGGTCAGGATCTCGACATCGACATTGGGATAGGCTTTGGAGAAATCCGCCAATATGGGGGGTAGGACATAAGCCCCGAACCAGTCAGCTGATGAAATTCGCAGACTGCCTTTGAGAGTCTGCTCCTGCCCCGCGAGCCGACGCTCCATGGCCAGCGCGCCTTCCTCCATCTGCTCGGCCAGCGGGATGATCCCATGGCCCTCGTCGGTCAGGACAAGACCGTCCGCCGTGCGCTGGAAGAGCGCGTGACCGATCGCCTGCTCCAGCGCGCGAAGGCGCCTGCCGACGGTTGGATGGCTTATCTGGAGAGACCGCGCGGCGCCGCCGAAGGTGCCGGATCGCACGATGGCAAGAAATATCCTGACGTCGCTCCACTCCATCACAACACCCATACAAAACTGAACAGCGAGAATGCATTTATGGCAGTTAAAGAACAAATATAAACATCTAGATTCCCTTCATCATTTGGAGGTGCTCAGGAATGAAAACCTGGTTCATCACAGGCTGCTCAAGCGGCTTTGGCCAGCGGCTCGCGCTTGCGGCGGCGCAGCGCGGCGATCGGGTCATCGCGACGGCCCGCGGTGTCAAGACGATCGAGGCGATGGCGGAGCCTTTCGGCGGTCGCATGATCACCTTGCCGCTCGACGTGACAGATGCGGCGGCCGCGAAGGCGGCGGTCGCAATGGCGGTCGAGACCTTCGGCGGGTTTGACGTGCTCGTGAACAATGCCGGCTACGCGCTGTTCGGGGCGATCGAGGAAGGCGCGTCCGAGGAATATCGCCCGATGTTCGAGGTCAACCTGTTCGGTCTGATCGAAACCACCAAGGCTGCATTGCCCGTCCTGCGGCGTTCGGGCGGAACGATCGTCAACATGTCGTCCGGCGCAGGCATCGAGGGGCGTGGCGGCGGAGGCTATTATCACGCCGCCAAGTTTGCCGTGGAAGGGATTTCAGAAGCGCTCGCAGGCGAACTGCAGCCGTTTGGCATCCGCGTGCTGATCGTCGAGCCGGGGCCGTTTCGCACCGATTTCCTGGGACGTTCGATCGCCATGGCGGCCAATCAGATGCCGGAATATGCGGCGAGTTCGCGCAAGCGCTATCGCGAAACGAACGACGGCAATCAGGCGGGCGATCCCGACAAGGCGGTCGCGGTGATCCTGCAGGCAGTCGACGCCCATGAGGCCCCGCTGCACCTGCCGCTCGGCCCGGCCGCGCACGCCATCGCGGAGCGAAAGCTGGCGGCCTTCCGCAGCGACATCGACGCCTGGCGCGCCATCACGATCGCCACCGATTACGATTAGCGCCGGCCACGCGCTCCGTTTGAACGTCAGCATCCGACTGGAAAGCCATCATGATCGCAGCCTTGAAGGGCTTTGCCCAGCAACTGGTGCCGGCGAACGGCATCAGGATCAACGCCGTCACGGGCGGCTCAGGCCCGCCGATCCTTCTGCTCCACGGCTGGCCGGAAACATGGTGGGAATGGCGCCATGTGATGCCGCTGCTCGCCGGGCATTTCAGCGTAGTGGCCATCGATCTGCGCGGCGCGGGCTTTTCCGACTGCCCGCAGGGCGGCTATGACAAGGCGACGATGGCGCGCGACGCGCATGAAGTCATGGTTGCCCTTGGGCATGAACGCTACGCCCTGTGCGGCCATGACATCGGCGGAATGGTCGCCGTGCCGCAGGCCGTCCTCTATCGGGAGGCTGTTACTCATCTGGCGGTCCTTGACGTACCCCTTCCCGGCTGGACCGGATGGGAGGCGACGACCGCACGGCTCTGGCACTTCGGCTTCCATAATAATCGGGATCTGCCTGAGCGCCTGATCCATGGCCGTGAATATGACTATGTTTCGACCTTTATGGCAGAGCGGTTCTACGATCACAGCAGCTTCGATCCGGCCAACATCGAGGTCTACGCCAGGGCGATGGCGCTTCCCGGCCGCACCCGCGGCGGCATGGAATGGTATCGCGCGCTCGCCGCCGACCATGCGGCCGCGCTCGCGTACAAGAAGCAGCCGCTTGAGATGCCGGTGCTTGGCCTGGGCGGCGACCAGCGCTTCGGCGCGCAGATGGTGCCGATGCTCAAGGAATTCGCGACCAACGTGACGGGCGGCTCGATCGCGCGGTGCAGCCACTATGTCGCGGACGAGCGGCCGGATGAAGTCGCAGCCGCGCTGATCGCGTTCCTCAAGGCCAAGTGAAACTCAGCCACTGCGCCTTTGTGACGCCTCGCGATAGATCGAACAAATAGCAAAGGAGACTGTCATGACCGCACCCGTCATTCGCGGCGTCAATCATATCGGCATCACGGTGCCCGACATCGAAGCCGCAAAAGCGTTCCTGGCGGATGCATTCGGCGGCCAACTGATCTATCAGTCCTTCGGACCGCAGGATCCGCCGCGCCAGGGGCCCGAGTTCGAGCGGGCCGTCGGCGCTTTCCCGGGAACGGTTGTGCGCGCGCAGGCGATGGTCAAGATTGGAACCGGACCCGATATCGAGCTCTTCGAAATGCACGGTCCCCAGCAAGCCCAGCCGATCCGGGCGAGCGATTTCGGCATCACGCACTTCGCGCTCTATACCGACGACATCAATGCATCGGTCGAGCGCTTCGAGAAGGCTGGAGGCACGCCCCTCACCGCGCCGCGCGCTATCCCCTATGCCACCGAAAAAGGGCCCGGAAACAAGGTCTGCTATTGCCGCATGCCGTGGGGCACGACGATGGAGTTCATCACCACGCCGGACCGCATGGCCTATCATGACCAGACCGATCTGCGCAGGTGGCAGGACGAGGACTGAGCAGGGCGGGAAGAGGGATGGTACCACCCGACTTGAGGAGTGAAGCGCATGTGGCAAATCCCGAAATTCGCTCGGCTGAGAGCGCCGACATCGCGGACATTATGGCTAACTTCAACGAACATCGGCGGCCTGAGGAAGCCAGATTTTCCTCAGAAAACCGCCCATTTCGGCGGTTGTCTATGAACACTGGCAAATGGGGCGGGAGGGAGTCTAACTCATTTCATATGTAGTTGATATATGGGATCATTTTATGATCTCAAAATTCATCCCCCACATTTTCCCCCACACATTCTCAAAGTGTCCCTTCATTTTACTGGTGCGGAGATTCGTGACGGTAGCGAGGCTGCCCGCTCGCGCGCTTCCCAAATAGCGCTGTAGCGGGCGGGCAGTCTTGCGGGCGGTGTCTGATGCCCTCGATACTGGACACGACCGGAATGTGTGAGACACTGCCACATCAAAAGGATTCGACATATTCCGATACGATAGCCAACTGCGCCGCATGGACACAACTGCGGCTGACAAGATCAAGCTCCACCTAGACGCACTCGCGGCAAAGGCGTTGAGCGCCTTCAAACGGCAGATGCTCCACATACATGCGGGTGGGGATTATCGTGAGTTCGTCCCAGAGTTTATGGTCAATGACATGGTGCGGGCTGCCGAGAGCAGCGCCAGCCAGTTGCTTGCCGATGCTGTGTCTCGAGTCTCAGGCATATCGACGGCACCGGCCAGTTTCACGATGATTGATATGGCGATGGACGCTTACCTTTCCGACCTGCAAGGCGTGGTGGAGCAGGGGCGTGGCGTTCCACTGCATCCTGCCATGCTCAAAGTGGCTGGCGAACGGTTTGATGCTGTTCGCCAGAGGCTGATCCGGTATCTCGACAATCATCGCCCCAGCTTTGTCGAGTCAAAGAATAAGGGCGGTCGCCCGCCAACATGGGATTGGGAAGGTGCGCTGATCCATGTCACGGCCATAGCCAATACACCAGACGGGCTGCCTTCAGAACGAGGGGCGCAGGCGCGGATTGAGGAAATCATCCATGACTGGTTCATTCAGGCCGGTGGCGATGCGCCTGCCGACAGTGAAATCCGCAAACGGGCCAGCGCGATAATGAAAGGGCTGAAAACCAGTTTCCGGCCCTTACCAGCCGACACGCTCCCGGATTCGTAGTCAACCGCCCCTGCCCACGGAAAGCGGACGCATGAAAGCGTTAGCTGATGGGCTGGGAACCAAGTCTATGAATGAACCCTATCTGTGTTCCGTCTCCGATGCCGCAAGGATGTTGGGGGTCGGACGAACCAAACTGTATGACATGATCGCCAAGGGCGAAATCCTGTCCATGCAAATCGGCACGAGGCGGCTGGTCAAGGTGGCCAGCATTCGGGCGCTGATCGAGCGCCTGACTGGCGGTGCCGCATGAACGATGCCAGCCACAATGAAGGGGCCGGTGCTGCGTCAACAGCAACCGGCCCGGAAGATGCCAAAGCTGCGAACCCGGCATCACTGTCTAACCCGGACCAGCCGATGACGCCAGATGAGATGCAGGCAGAAGCGGCGAGCGTCGATGGTGCGGGACTGCTGAACCGCATTCACGCATTTACACGCCGTTTCATCTGCTACCCCTCGGACCATGCAAGCACCTCACATGTCCTGTGGATCGCTCACACACATCTGATGGAGGCATGGTTTTCGACGCCCCGCCTTGCGGTGCTGTCGCCGGAGCCAGGAAGCGGAAAGTCGCGGGTGTTGGAGATTACAGCGATGCTGGTTCCAAACCCGCTTCTGTCGGTAAACTCGTCTGCGGCGTACATTCTGTGGAAGGTCTCCGATCAGGCGAACCGGCCAACGATCCTGTATGATGAAATCGACACGATCTTTGGCCCAGCCGCTAGGGGCAACGAAGACCTGCGGGGAATGGTCAATGCAGGCTATCGCCGTGGTGCCATGGTGGGCCGCTGCAATACGGAACGCGGCAAGGTGCAGCCTGTTGAACTGGCTACATATGCGGCGGTCGCAATGGGCGGCCTTGGCAACCTGCCCGACACTATCATGAGCCGGTCGATCATTATCCGAATGCGGAAGCGGGCGGCTGGCGAAAAGGCCGAACCTTTCCAGCCCCGTATTCATGAGCTTGAAGCAGAAGCCCTGCGGATCGAACTGGCCGAATGGGCGGCCAGCATCGCCGGTCTGGCGGAAATGGCACAACCGGCCATGCCGGACTGTATTGCCGACCGGAATGCCGATGTGTGGGGACCGCTGTTCGCGGTGGCCGATCTGGCAGGTGGTACATGGCCCGAAGCGGTGAGGATGGCTGCTACGGATGCCGTGCTGTCAGCGAAAGCCAGCGAGCGTCCTTCTTTGGGCGCTCAACTGTTGGCGGATATTCATGCCTGCTTCGGCAATGCTGATCGGATCACCACCGTCGATCTGCTGGACAGGTTGCTGGACGACGACGAAGCGCCTTGGGGCGACCTGAGAGGCAGGAAGATCGACGCCCGCAAACTGGCCGAGATGCTGCGTGAATATGGCATCCGGTCGTCCACGATCCGTATGCCCAATGGTCAGACGCCCAAGGGCTATAAGCGCGAAGCATTTGATGATGCATGGAAGCGCTACCTGCCTGTGTCACCAGCACGCACAACAAGCGCAACATCCGACACCGATCCTGCCAACGCCAATGAAACCGGGGATGGCACTGTGTCGGAGTATAACATGCCTGCGGCGTGTGGCGGCAAAAGCGGCTGAGCCACGGACGATGAGGCCTGAAAACCATTGGTATTCGGCCAAGTTGCCCATGTGTCGTCAGTGGCGGCAAATCCTGGAGAGTGGTCGGGAAGTTGGCTCGGCCACTCCCCAAATGCCCCGACGCGGGGCGGGAGCCAAGAAGTTGGACATTCTCACGGACAACCCCATGCAACCGGCCAATCTGGCCAATGCCTCTCGTTGCGGTGCCAGAACACGGTCAGGGGCCGAATGTCGGTCCCCGGCCGTCAGGGGAAAGCGGCGATGCAGGATGCATGGTGGGAATAGCTGCGGTGCGCCGAAGGGAAATCGCAACGCATGGAAGCATGGCGATCGCTCGGCACAAACGGAAGCTGAATTGAAGTTGGTAAGGGCGGCTGACCGCATGCTTCGGATGCTGACAAATTCCAGCAAGAGCCGGAAGCTGCCGCGAACTGACTGGTAGCCAGTCTGCCTATCGGACGTTCAGACCGGACCCGCCCCGGAGGGCTGGGTCCGGCACTTCACTCCCCGAAAATGCTGTCGGGGAGATATTCGATAGCCTGAGCGTAGAGCGTGGCATTGGCCTCGGAGTCGGCGCAGAAGTCCAGAACCTCACGGTTTGAACGAGCCACGTCGATACGGGCTTCTCGCAGCAGCGTGTCGCGGAAGGTCTTGCGATGGATCGCATGACGGTCGCGCTGATCGGTGGCAGCAGATTCCACGAAGCGGCTGGCCATGTCGATGCCGCCGCTAACGGTGGTGACGGTCTTGCTGACCATACCGGCGGTGTCGGTGATGGTGCCAAGAACGGCACCGAAAGTCATGCGGGTGGTAGCCATGAGGTAAGCCCTCCATTGAGCCGGACAAAATTATCCAAACAGGCCGGAGGCCATGTATTGAAGGGGGGGCCGTATTTCTGTATTCCCGGACACCGGGGGGGTATCTGTATATTGGGGGTGCCTCATGGTGACACCCCTGCCGCCAGCCGTTGCGATGAAAAATTTGCATAAGGCGCGGCTGCGCTGCGAATGACTGAAAAGGGTGGTTACGGGACGGTCTGCTGAGGGATACCACACTCAACAATTTGGCATGGCAGAGCTTTGGACCCCTTCCTTTCGGTCCTTCCGCCACGCTTCAAGGCGGAGCCTGCATTCTGCTGCAGCCAGCGGCGCAGGAATACAAAATGATTGAGTTCCAATCGAAGCGGCGCTTGGGACAACTGCATCTACAGTGACGCCGCCGATCCGCTCGCAGGCAGCTCCCGGTTCAGCGTCGTAGTGAACAATGGAGACCGTGTAGTCTGGGCAAATGTCTCCGCAAATATGGTCATCCAAGACCATCACATCGTTATGAAGCCCCAGCCGCAAGCGACCATGATTGTTGCTTTTCGCGTCGTCAAACTTGATCGCTATGGCGGCGACGTCAGCGTCGCTGAGTCTTCTGGTAGGATTATCTGTAAAGAATGGGTCAGTGGTACGTCTTCCAAATTGACCAACAAGGACAGCGACACTCAGCGAGGCAAAGATCGTCGCAACTGCGATCCAGAATATCACGCGGTAAGGATTTTTGGTATCCAACTTCATCTCGGATTAGGAGTGGCCCGATAGTCCGCTATTTGAAATCATTTTATCATTCATTAATGACCGCCACTGGTCGTTAGCGCCTTGCCCTGTGGCGACCAAGAAAGCCAAGTTCAAGCGCAACCCCAGCCCAATAAGCAAGGATCATCACGAACAGCAGGCGTCGATAGTCGGGGCGAAGCAAGCCAAATGCCTCACCTGCCATTAAGGCCATTCCAACCCAGGTCGCGATGAAGAATATCGTGATATGGGTAACGCTGAATAGGGCATCGAGCAAACGTGTCATGATCGCTACCTAGCACGATTTTCTATGTCGGCTATTGCGACCGGCGCGAGGCCAAACGAACGACCACAACTGGTCGCCTGCCGCTGGGCAGTTTTCGAATCCTGAATCGGACCAGCAGGTTATCGACCGCTTGGAGTGATTCGCGGGGTGGGAACGCCGATGGCGGGTGGTGAACGGAAAGGCAGCTCATAGAACGAGCTTGCTGCAAAGCCGCCGTAAAGTTCGTTTACTTGCGGTCGCGTTAACCCATTAACTTTGCAACGTGCCTTCCGTTTGCCATGTTGAAGAAAATGAGGGGCCTTCTGTGTTTGATTCGATGGGTGCGTTCAACAATCAATTTACGCCGGTAGATGGCGGCTATCTGTATTATCCGTCAAAAAATTCTGGCGGTAAACTTGTCACTGCTGATGAATACGAACAGTTAGCCGCAGGCTGGCGTAAGGTCGCTGGCCGCCGTGGTATGTGGAAGATCGTTGGCATCGTCATGCTGGCTATCATCTTTTGGACCACCATATCGAAATCTTTGTCTCTGCCGGAATGGTCGGACTCGATTATGGTTGCTGCATCTGTTGCAGGAATTTCGGCATGGTTGCTTTGGGCCAGCTTTGCCCCGCGTCGTTTGGTTCGAGATCGACCGGCGATGACTCCACCTAGACCCGTTTCGGAGACGAAACGTCAAGCGCGAGCTTTGCTCAATTGGCGTTTCATCACCTTTGCGCTCTTCCTCAGCGGCATCGCCTTTTTCGGTTCATTGAACGCACCAGAACGCGATTTCAAATCTTGGGCTTGGCTTATTGGCAGCGGAGCGATGTTTGGCCTCTATATATGGATAGGCATTCGGAAGTTTCTGGATAGGTAGTTTCTGGTTCCGTTATACAACAAGCTGCCGAATGTCCGCTAACCGGGAACTGCTCTGGTTCATTGAATGACAAAAACTGGTCGTTTGCTGCCGATGCCGCTGCCTCCTCACCTTCGATGCAGGAAGCTTTTCCCTTCTCCTCCCCCCTTCGGCTGGGGGGCCGCTCGGGAGCGAAGGCTGCTCATCGGCCCGTAGCGAAGCGGAGGGGCCGATAGGGCAAAGCCGGGAGCGGAGAGCGGGCGACCAGCCGACGAAATGAACCGCCATCTCGTTTATCCCCTCAATAATATGTCGGGGTGGGTGGTTGAGAGATTTCCACCTCTTGGTTCCCATTCTGGCGCACGGCGTGCCCAGCCTCTTCCACTCCTGCCCCACCGCGCCTGCGGCGCGTGGGTTGTGCGGACGGCTGGAACACGCCGAAGGCGGTTCAATGCGGGGCTTTGATGGGGCGGGAGATGAGGAACGCCCCGCGCAGCTTCTTGATCTCCCATGCTATGGCAGCAGCAGCGATCAGGTTCACCAACGCATGAAACTCTTTACTCATGGTGATGACGAAAACGGGATTATATAACAGGGCGATGAAGGAGAACGCCCACGCCCACGAACTCGGCTTGCGGATGAAATACAGGGCAGCGAGATAGCCCATATATCCTGTCACCAGCAGGCGGAGCAGTTGATAATAGCCGTAGGGCATATCAGCCACGGCCAGAATGCTGAGAGCCGCAATCGACCAGCCCAGCCAATGGGGCAAGAATCCCTGCGGGGTTATCTTCTCTCTTCTTGGTTCCCCAAGGCCGATAGGCCTTTCCGGCTCGACATGTGGCGTGATCGCGGGCGACGATACAGATGGTGCTCTTGCGGCCATTGGCTCTGCCTGCTGGCCGCCCGAATCAGAAGGCGCGGCCTTGCACAAAGAAATGGCGTGCGCCTTCCCGTCTGCCTTCACGCGGCCGATATGGGAAAAGCCGAGCCTGCGCAGCTTCCGCGCTCGTAGCGCATTACCGAACAGTCCAAACAGTATCCGGATTGTGAGTAGGACGGAGGACACAGCCAGCACCACAAGCCGGGTCGGCTCGTCGTAACGGTCATAGGGATCGACATACCCGTTGGTATTGTTCCCGGTGATGCTGAAAACGAGGTCTATGGGCAGCAGCAGAAAGGCCGCAAGCCATAGTCCGTTGAACAACGCCCATATCGATCCGAAGAAGAATGCTGGCCAGCACCAGCCTTGCTTGACGGCCTTGTAATCGCCGTCATCGTTCGAGAATACGTTGAATGATCGCATATCTCCCCCCTTTCATGGCAGCGTCCGCAAGGCAGACGCAAGAAAACACGTATAGGTGTGATTATGTTTAAATGCATCGTAAAAGCGGGATTCACACTTATACGATGTAGTGATGCGGAAGACAGGTCGGCATCCACATTTGCGTGGAAGTCGATCCCGATCTTGTCCCGTTAGGTGAGGCTGTCCGCCAGCTCAGGAAGGCGCGTGGCCTGACCCAAGAAGACCTGTCCGGGCTGACCGAATTGCACCGCAATCATATAGGCGGGATCGAACGCGGCGAACGTAACATTACCATCAAGACAATGCTGGCCCTGGCTCGTGCATTGGACGTACAGCCTGCGGAATTGTTTTCGAAATATCGCATTTCGGCGGCCACCCGACCTTAGTCGAGGGAACCTTAGTTCGCCGCCGATTGAGGGCCGCACGATCAAGGTTAAAGCAGCGGTTGTTTGTTGAGCCACTGACACGTTGTCCATCCTGTGATCGCGGCGATAATGTTCATCATGTTAGAGGCAAACAGTAATCTGGCTATATTCTGCTCGCAGACAAGAATGTGACATTTGTCAATCAGCCGCGCTCATAATACGATGCCTGAGGGCGGCTCGTTGGCGGACAGGGTTTGGTCGGCGGAGGTCCGAATCGCCTGTTCGATCAGATTCAATAAACTAGCTACACCTGCCCATTGCCGAATGTGGGGCGGTCAAGTTATGAGCGGGCGCAAGGAATGCGCCACGGGTCCGACGTCTCTTGTCGGTATGGCCCATGCCTTATGCGAAGATGCGACTAAAATCGGGGGACATATGGCTGGATTGTTGGACGGCGCGGGCGGCGGCGCAAGCAACTCGCTAAACCGGCTCTACTACGGCGACAATCTCGACATAATGCAGAACAAACTTGGTCTTGAAAGCGTTGATCTGATTTACCTTGATCCACCGTTCAAGTCCGACACCAATTATAACTTAATGTATCGCAATCTGACCGGTAAACCAGTGCCAGAACAGGTTCATGCGTTTGCCGATACGTGGGAATTCGACGCCGAAAAGGAAAGAATTGCACGCGAGATACCTACGCTCATGATCCAACAGGGCATTGACCCTGATGCTGTGCAGTTTTGGACGCTTTGGGTTGATGCACTTAGGAAAACCAATCGCGAACTACTCGCCTATCTAATTTATATGGTGCAGCGAATGCTCTTCATGAAAAGCATTTTGAAACGGACCGGTTCGATTTATCTTCACTGCGACCCGACAGCGAGCCATTATATCAAAGTTATGATGGACGCGATTTTCGGGCATGACAATTTTCGGAATGAAATCATTTGGAAGCGTACTGGATCACATGGGGGATCAAAGCGGTGGGGTCCGGTCCACGATGTCATATTATTTTACACTAAATCATCAAAATACACTTGGAACCGGGTTTTTCAAGAATATGAAAAGTCATACCTTGACGATTTCTACCGCTTTAGTGATGGTAAGGGTCGTTATAGACTAGTCACTTTGACAGGGGCGGGCGTTCGTACGGGAGATTCTGGAAAGCCATGGCGCAATGTTGATCCCACCGCTTCTGGCAGACATTGGGCGGTTCCAATTAAGTCGCTTCAACGTGCATATCCAGACCATGATTTCGCCGGGCTATCAACTCAGGAAAAGCTGGATTTGCTTGATAAGGCTGGCCTTGTGTATTGGCCCCCGCGAGGAAGTGTTCCACAACAAAAGAGATATGCCGATGAGAATCCTGGGGTGCCTGTTCAAGACATTGTGACGGACATCGGACCAGTTTCATCGCAAGCAAATGAACGCCTCGGCTACCCCACGCAAAAGCCCGTGCCGTTGCTTGACCGGATCATTCAGGCATCCAGCAACCCCGGCGACGTAGTGTTCGATCCATTCTGCGGTTGCGGAACGACGATCTATTCTGCCGTAAAGAACGAAAGAAGATGGATTGGATGCGACATTGCCATTTTACCAATACAAATGGTCACAACGCAACTCGCTGAGCGCCATCGCTTGGTCCAAGGAATTCATTTCGAAGTAGATGGTGTTCCAATTAGTGTCGAACAGGCTCGGCATCTCTTTGATAGAAACCCTTATCAATTTCAACAATGGTTTGTTGAGCGTGTTGGTGGATTTCCAATGCAGAAGAAGGTCGCGGATCGCGGCATTGACGGTCGCCTATACTTCCAAACAAATATGAAATTGGAACAGATTATTCTTTCGGTGAAGGGTGGCAAGTTGAAGCCCACCGACGTTCGCGACCTACGGGGTGTCATGGAACGCGAAAAGTGTCCGATTGCTGGTTTCCTTTGTCTCAACGAACCTACGAAGGCCATGCGACAAGAAGCCGAAGATGCGGGCGAATATGAATATATGGGAATCCCATACAAGCGGCTTCAACTGCTGAGCGCGACCGACGTTTTGGAGCGGGGGATGACATTCCATACGCCTACGAAGGTCAGCACGAAGTTCGCGACGGGCCAAGGTTCATTGGCGTTGATGTAGCACAATGCCTGCCTTCAAGCTTGCCTCATCAACTGTAAAACCACTGCTGGTTTACGATCCGTGGCACAATGCGCACCCCATGCTTCCATCAGCTTCCGGCGCTTGTCGAGCATACCGCCCCGCTGATAGGCGCGTTCAACCTCGTTGGGGTTCTGGTGGGCCAGTGCGGCTTCCGCCACTTCACCGGGGAAGTTGGTCTGTTCGGCGACCCATGTGCGGAATGATGACCGGAAGCCGTGAACGGTCACTGGTTCTTCCATCCGCCGCAACACCTTTAACAGGGTCATGTCGGACATGACGCCACCGTTCATGCCGGGGAATACAACATCAGTTCCTTCGCGCCGGACAACCATGGCGCTTCGCAGCACAGACGCGGCTTCGGGCGACAGCGGCACGACATGCTCACGCCGCATCTTCATGTGATCGGCGGGCACCGTCCATAAAGCGTTATCAAGATCGAATTCATCCCATGTCGCCAGCCGCACTTCCTGCGAGCGTGCGGCGGTCAGCACGGCGAACTCCAGTGCAAGGCGTCCCCACACTCCGCCAGTGACACGAAGGCGAGTGAGGAAGGCAGGGACATCGGCATAGGGCATGGAGGGATGATGCTTGCCGCCAGATTGCTTGGGCAGGCCCTTGCCTGCTGCCAGAGCTTTATGCGGGGCTTCGGTCGCCCGCCAGCCACGAGCATGGGCATAATCCAACACGGTGCAAATCCGCTGCTTCACTCGCCGCCCGGTTTCCGGGGTTTTCGTCCACACTTCGGAGATGGCCGCAATGATCTCGCCAGCGGTGATGCTGCCTACCGGCTTGGAACCAAGGGCAGGGAAAGCATAGGTTTTCAGTGTGCTAAGCCACTGGTCCCCATGCTTCTCGTTAGCCCATTGATACTTATGCGCTTCCAGATAGGCATCGGCGGCCTCTTTGAAGGTGACGGCCGCGGCCTTGGCCTTGCGCTTGTCAGCCACCGGATCGAGGCCTTTGATTCGAACGGCCTCACGCAGCTTCACGGCCTCGATACGGGCGTTGGCCAAAGTCACCAGTTTGGCGGTGCCGATGGTGTAATCGCGCCGTTTTCCTTGATGCTGGATGCGAACGAGCCAAGACGCACCGCCGCGCCTGTCCACTTTCAGGAACAGGCCGTCACCATCCTGATAGGTGCCGGGCTTGTTCAGAAAAGCCTTCACCTCATTGGCCGTCAATTTCCCCATGCCTCACCTCGCCGAGGCGCGTTCCACCACACCCCCTGAAATCCACCACACTTTCCACCACGTTTTATCGCGATTGGAGGTGAACTTCAACGAACATCAGCGGCCTGAGAAAACCTTACTTTCCGCAGAAATCCGCGCATTTCGGCGGTTGACTGTAAACGCTGACGGATGGGTAAATGGCGGAGCGGGAGGGATTCGAACCCTCGATACGCTTTTGACGTATACTCACTTTCCAGGCGAGCGCCTTCGACCACTCGGCCACCGCTCCGCATTGCACTGGAGGCGGCTCCCTATCGTGCGTCGGCGCGCTAGGCAAGGGGATGCTTTACTTTCCTTTCCATCCCATGCTTGATCGCGCCATGCCAATCCGCTCCCTCGCTTTCACGGCCGCGCTTTTCCTGTCTTCCCCGGCGCTTGCCGCCGATGCGCCCGCCACCCCCTCCGCCATGGTGGCGCAGGCCCCCGCAGGCGCTTGGCGGCCGATCGCGCCCGACGCGCTGCTGGTCATGACGGTCGAGGGCGGCAAGCGGGTCGTCATCCAGCTCGCGCCCGATTTCGCGCCCGCCCATGTCGCCAATATCCGCGCGCTCGCCCGCGCGGGCTGGTGGGACGGGGAAAGCGTCTACCGCGTGCAGGACAATTATGTCGCCCAATGGGGCGACGCGACGGAGAAGAAGGCCCTGCCCCCCGGCATCGCCGCGAACATCGTGCCCGACTATGTCCGCCCGCTCGCCACGCTCAAGGGCGCCCCCGTGCCCTTGCCCTATCCGGACGCCTATGCCCCGCGCACCGGCTTCATCGACGGCTGGCCGGTGGCGATGGACGAGACGTCGGCCTGGCTGCCCCATTGCTACGCCATGGTCGGCGTGGCGCGGAACCTGTCCCCGGACGCGGGGACCGGAGCGGAACTCTACGCCGTGATCGGCCAGGCCCCGCGCCAGCTCGACCGCAACATCGCGCTGGTCGGCCGGGTGATAGAGGGCATCGGCCTGCTCGCCAGCCTGCCGCGCGGATCGGGCGACCTCGGCTTCTACGCAGCGGGGGAAAGGCGCCTGCCCATCCTTTCCGTCCGCCTCGCCAGCGACCTGCCGGAGGCGCAGCGGCCGCGTTACCAGGCGATGGACGTGGGATCGCGTAGCTTCGCCGATTATCTTCGCCTGCGGGCCAACAGGAAGGACGATTTCTACGAACGGCCCGCCGGCGGCGTCGACCTCTGCAACGCGCCGGTGCCGGTCCGGCAGGCGCCCTGAGCGCGCCGTTTCGCCGACACGGGCAAAATGCCGGAACGATGCCTATCTAACGGACATTACACCCCCGCCGGCAATGATGGAGAAGATGGTCATGATCGTAGGCACCGTCAGGGAGATCAAGAATCACGAATATCGCGTCGGCCTGACGCCGGAGAGCGTGCATGAGCTGACCGCCCACGGCCATCGCGTGCTGGTGGAAAGCGGCGCGGGGGAGGGGATCGGCGCGCATGACGGCCTCTACGCCCGCGCCGGGGCGGAGATCGTCGAAGACCCCGCCGCCGTCTTCGCCGCGGCGGAGATGATCGTGAAGGTCAAGGAACCCCAGCCGGAGGAACGCGCCCTGCTGCGCCCCG
Organism: Sphingobium indicum B90A; assembly: GCF_000264945.2. Lineage (NCBI taxonomy): Bacteria > Pseudomonadati > Pseudomonadota > Alphaproteobacteria > Sphingomonadales > Sphingobiaceae > Sphingobium > Sphingobium indicum. Next base: position 2,714,057 of record NZ_CP013070.1, on the reverse strand, counting down.
GCCAGATCCTCTACACCTATCTGCACCTCGCCCCCGATCCGGACCAGACGCGGGATCTGATGGCGTCGGGCGCGGTCTGCATCGCCTATGAGACGGTGACGGACGCCCATGGCGGCCTGCCGCTGCTCAAGCCGATGAGCCAGGTCGCCGGGCGCATGGCGATCCAGGCGGGCGCCACCGCTCTGGAAAAGGCCAATGGCGGGCGCGGCGTGCTGCTGGGCGGGGTGCCCGGCGTCCTGCCGGCGAAGGTGGCGGTGATCGGCGGCGGCGTGGTCGGCTTCAACGCGGCGCAGATGGCGGCGGGCCTGGGCGCGGACGTCACCATCCTGGACCGCAGCCCGGAAGTGCTGGAGCGGCTGGGCATCCATTTCGAGGCGCGGGCGAAGACGCGCTTTTCCAACCGCGCCAACCTGGCCGAATGCGTGGCGGAGGCGGACCTGGTGATCGGCGCGGTGCTGATCCCCGGCGCCGCCGCGCCCAAGCTGGTGTCGGCGGATATGCTCAAGACCATGAAGAAGGGCGCGGTGCTGGTCGACGTGGCGATCGACCAGGGCGGCTGCTTCGAAACCAGCCACCCCACCACCCATGACGACCCGACCTATATCGTGGAGGGCATCGTCCATTATTGCGTCGCCAACATGCCCGGCGCCGTGGCGCGGACCAGCACCTATGCGCTCAACAACGTGACCCTGCCCCACGCGCTGCGGATCGCCGACCTGGGGTGGAAGGAAGCGATGCGGGCGGACCCGCATCTGCTGGACGGGCTGAACGTGTGGAACGGGCAGATCGCCTATCGCGCCGTGGCGGAGGCGCTGAACCTGCCCCATATCCCTGCGGAACGGGCGATCGGATAACGGCCGGGCCGGCGTCTTATGGCCAGTTGCGGACATCATTTACCGTCACCCCGGACTTGATCCGGGGTCCCGCTGCCTTGGGCTGGGCGTGCACTCGGAAAGAAAGCGGGACCCCGGGTCAGGCCCGGGGTGACGAATTGGGGAATGGCGGGAAACCACCCCAACCACCCCCATCGCCTCCCACAATATTGCACCCCCCTTTGCGGGTTCCCCGACTTCGTTCGTCTTGGGAAGAAGCGGGGCAGTTGATCGTCCCCGCCCGTTATATTCCGCCGCAGAGAGGCATGGGTTTCCAAAATGGTCGATTGCACAGCTTCCGCCGCCTTGATCCATCGGGGCATATTCCTCCATAACGCCGCCCGCACGGCACCGACAGGGGAGCAGCGCTGATGCATGGTGACCTGACGACCTGGCTGGTGCCGCTGGTCGCGATGCTGGGGGCGGGCCTGTTCGCCGGTTTCGCGGCGGGGATTTTCGGGATCGGCGGCGGCTTCGTGGTGGTGCCCGCGCTGTTCGTGGTTCTGCCGCTGCTGGGCGGCACGCATGAGGCCATCGCCCATGTCGCCATCGGCACGTCGGCGGCGACGATCATCGTCACGTCGATCCGCTCGCTGCTCGCCCATGCCAAGCGCGGCGCGGTGGAATTCGAGATACTCAAGACCTGGGCGCCGTGGATCATCCTGGGCGACGGCGTCGGCGTGCTGCTGGCCGGCCGGGTCGACGGGCACATATTGACCATGATCTTCGCGGTCGGCGTGTTCCTGATGTCGCTCAACTTCCTGCTGCCCAAGGTCGGCGGCAAGGTGATCAGCGACACCATGCCGTCCGGCATCGCCCGCGTCGGCATCGCCGGCGGCCTGGGCACCTTTTCTGCGCTGCTGGGCATCGGCGGCGGCACCATCGCCATCATGGTGATGACGCTGTGCGGCCGTTCGATCCACCGCGCCATCGCCACCGCGTCTGGCATCGGCACGCTCATCGCCATTCCCAGCGCCATCGGCTTCGCGCTGATCGGGCTCAAGGAAGGCGGCCTGCCCTGGGGTTCGCTGGGCTATGTCAACATTCCCGCGACGCTGGCCATCGCCTCCATGTCCGTGCTCACCGCGCCGCTGGGCGTCGCCGTCGCGCACGCCATGCCCGCCGCCCCGCTCAAGAAGATCTTTGGCGTCTATCTGGTGATCATCGCCTTCGTCATGTTCCGCAACGCCATGAAGATGTGAATTCCCCGGCCCATGGCCCCTGCACGGGCCATGGGCGGGATTTTTCCATAACATACTGATTTAAATGGATTTCTGTTCGATCCGTCCTTTCCGCCGGTCGCCGCGGGGATGCGTTTCGTCCATTCTGCACAACCGTTCATGCGCAAAATCCCGCTCCTCGCACGTTGAACCCGGCATCGGGACGAGGAAGAGGAGAAGAGACATGAAACGCTCGACCATCGCCGGCGCCCTTGCCATGATCGCAATGGCGCCGCTTTCCGCAACGGCCATGCCCCATGGCGCGATGAGCTATGAGGAAAGGCTCGCCGCCATGGAGGACGACATGACCCTGCCCGCGCCGATCGCGGGCGTGCAGAACAAATATTGGTTCAACTATCGCACCGATGTGGCCGAAGCCCGCAAGGAACTGGCCCACGACCTGCGCCACGCCACCGATGCGGAGGATGAGCGCGACGCCTGGGATGAATATCGCGCGGAACTGGCGGACGCCCGCCGCGACTATGCGAAGGAAATGCGGGAAAAGGGCTATCGCAGCGGACAGGTGCGCGTCCACGGCTCTGGCCGCTGACGATGCAGGGCGGAGGATGGGGCGGCCGCAAGGCCCGCGTCACGCCGCCTCATCCTCCGGCATGACATCCACCATCACCTGCACGCTCTGCCCCGCGCCGCCGACGAACAGCCCGTCCATCGGCGCGACATCGGCATAATCGCGTCCCATGGCGACGAACAGATGCCCCTCGCCGGCAATCACCCCATTGGTCGGATCGAAGCCGATCCAGCCCCGCGCCGGGCCGCACCACAGCATCGCCCAGGCATGCATCGCGTCCGCGCCCACCAGCCGCGCCATGCCCGGCGGCGGATCGGTGCGCAGATAGCCGCTGACATAGGCGGCGGGCAGCCCGAACCAGCGCAGGGCGGCCACCATCACATGGGCGAAGTCCTGGCACACCCCATGGCGCGCCGCAAAGGCCTCCGCCACCGGCGTCGCCGCGTCGGTCGCCCCGCTCACATAGGCAAATTCGCCCTTGATCCGCCGCGCCAGTTCCAGCGCCGCCTCGACCACCGGCCGCCCGGACGCCATCAGGTCCGCCGCCCAGGCGCCGATCTCCGCCACCAGCGGCACGCGCGGCGAGGCATGGAGATAATGCGCCGGTCCCGCCGGTCCCATGTCCCGCGCCGCCAGCGCCGCCGCCGCCACCGCGCCAACGGTCGGATCGTCCGGCTGCGGCTCGATGGGCGGACCGCCCTGCACCCCGGCGCGGAAGCTGCTGTCGATGCTGATCCGGCAAAGCGGACTGTCGATCTCCAGCCGCGCCACATTGACCGGCCACGCCCCCGGCCGCGATTCGATGGAGGCGGGCGCGGGATCGACCGCCAGATGATAGTCCGACGTCCACTGCCCCGGCCACGGCGCGGGCCGCAGCCGCAGGTTCAGGCGCGCCAACTGCACCGGTGCATCATAATGCACGATGGTCTGGTGCCGGATGCGGTAGATCATGACAGCAGGCTGCCGCCCTCGCTCCTCTCCTTGCGTCGTTGCAGGAAATAACGCTGCCCGATGGCGTCCGACAGGTCGAGCAAGCGGCTTTCCGCATCCGCCAGATCGGCCATGCCCAGCATGTCTCCGGTCATCGGCGCCAGCCGCGCCGCCAGCATCGCCGCCAGCCTTTGCGGCTCCTCCGGCATGCCGTCGCCATGCAGCGTCGGCAGCGCGGCGACATGCTCCGCCAGCCTTTGCGCCTGGTAGAGGATGGAGCGCGGATTATGCGGCTCCAGCGCCACCAGGTCGCGCACCGGCGCCAGCGCCGGCCCGGCCAGATAGCGGTTGCGATAGCTGATCTGGCTGTCGTTGAGGTCCAGCAGCACGGTCAGGTCGTCGGCCGAAGCCCCGTCGCTCGCGAACAGCATGGCGAGGCGGCAACCGTTGATCGCCCGCTCCATCCGCCGCCCCATGTCGTGGAAGCGCCACCCCTCGGTCCGCCCCATATTCTCCGCCGCCAGTCCCGAAAGCGCCGAAATCCGCTCGATCATGCGGGAGGACGCTTCCAGCAGCGTCTCCGTCACCCCGCCGTCGAAATCGGGCAGGGGCAACCGCACCAGCCGCCAATAATCCACCGCCAGCCGGTCGCGCAGCCCTTCGCCGATGCCCGCCACCGCCGCCAGCAGGGCGCGCACGCTGCCCGGCTGCGCGCCGTCGCCCAGCGCCTGCGCGCAGAGCGGCCCGACGGCACCGGCAGTCCCCGGAATCGCGCCCCACAGCGCCAACTGCCCCATCAGCCGGTCCATGGTGGGCGACCCGACCGCCGGACCCAGATCGGCCTCGATGGACCCGCCGACAATCGCCCGGATCACCCGCGCCGTCATCTCCATGCGCTCGATATAGCGGCCCAGCCAATAGAGATTGTCCGCCGCCTTGGCGGGCAGCATGCCGCCCACCCGCCGGATCGCCGGGGCCGCCGCCGTCAGCCCGTCCCGCGGCACCGGCCTGGCGTCCAGCACGCACATGTCCGCCGACAGGTCGCCTTCGCCCATCAGCGCGGCGCGAATGTCGCCATGCGCCGCCAGCCGCGCAAAGGCGCCCGGCATGATCCGCCACTGGCCCAGATCGTCCCGCGCCACGAAGACCCGCAGGGTGAAGGGCAGGGGGGTCAGCTTGCCGTTCACAATGGCGGGCGTGGTCGACAGCCGCACCACCTCCTGCCCGACATAGTCCATCGGCCGCCGCGCCATCGCCTCCAGCAACGCCGCCCGCTGCTTCGCGTCCAGCCCCGATCCGGGCAGGAATCGCGTCCCCGTCAATCCCGCCACGTCCCGGTCGAAGGCGGACCCCACCACCAACTCGTCCATCGCCCCCGCCACATGCGCCCGCTCGGCCGCCTGCCCGCACCACCATGTCGCGATATTGGGCAGGATGAGGTCCGCCCCCAGCACCTCCCGCGCTAGCCCCGGCAGGAAGGCCGCCATGGCCCGCGATTCGATCACGCCCACGCCCGGCCAGTTGGCCAGCATCAGCCCGCCCTTCACGCAGGCGTCGAACAGGTCGGGCACGCCGATGCGCGATTCCGCGTCGAACGCCAGCGGATCGAGGAAACGGCTGTCCATCCAGCGCCACAGCCCGTCGACTCGCTTCAGCCCCTGGATCGTCCGCACGAACAATTGCCCGTCCGACACGATCAGGTCGTCACCCTCGACCAGCAACAGCCCCAGATAGCGCGCCAGATGCGCCTGCTCGGCATAGCTCTGGTTGAAGCGGCCCGGCGACAGCAGCCCGATGCGCGGATCGCTCCGCTCGCAATCCGCCGCCAGCCCGCGCCGCAGGTCGCTCAGGAACGGCGCCAGCCGCCGCGCGTTGAGCGCGCCCAGCAAGTCCCCGGTGGCGCGGGAGAGGGCCAGCCGGTTCTCCAGCGCATAGCCGACCCCCACCGGCGTCCTCACCCGGTCGGCCAGCACGTGCCATTCCCCGTCCGGTCCCCGCGCCAGGTCGGCGGCGTAGAAATGGACGAAATGCCCGTGCGGCGGCGGCGCGCCGGTCATCACGCGCCAATGATGCGGACTGCCGGTGATTGCGCTGGCGGGCAGCTTCCCGTCGCGAACCAGCGATTGCGTGCTGTAGATGTCGCTGATGACCCGCTCCAGCAACTGCGCCCGCTGGGCCAGCCCCTGCTCGATATGCGTCCATTCCCGCGCCCCGATCAGCAGCGGAACGGGGCTGAGCGGCCAGGGCCTTTCCTGCTGGTCCCCGGTCAGCCGGAAGGCGAGGCCCAGGTCGACCGCCTGCCGCTCGACATTGCCGGCCAGCACCGCCGGATCGCCCTGCGCCTGCGCCGACAGCCGATCCAGCATTGCCCGCCAGTGCCCGGCCATCTCAGCGCTCGCCCCGGCGAACAGGTCGCCCTCCGGCGCCCGCGCCAGATAGGCGTCGGCCCAACCGGCGGCTTCCATTACAGGGGCGCTCGCCACGGTCATGGATGCCGGAAACGCAGGTCCAGCGTCATCGGAAATTCGCTCGGAGCCTCGGCGGGCGGCATGTCGACCGGCCCCGGCGTATGGCCATGGTCCTGGAACCGCGCCTTGCGCCGCGCCTCCGCCTCATAGGCGTTGATCGGCAGCGTGTCGTAATTGCGCCCGCCCGGATGCGCGACATGATAGACGCAGCCGCCCAGCGACCGCCCGCTCCAGCTATCCAGCACGTCGAAGGTCAACGGCGCGTTGACCGGCAGGGCAGGGTGCAGGCAGGCGGCGGGCGCCCACGCCTTGTACCGCACGCCGCCCACCGCCTCGCCCGGCACGGCGGTCGGCGTCATCGGCACGCGCCGCCCGTTGCAGGCGATCACATGCCGCCCGGCGACCAGGCCCGTCGCCCGCACCTGCAACCGCTCCGTCGAACTGTCGACATAGCGCACCGTCCCGCCGATCGCCCCGGTCTCGCCCAGCACGTTCCACGGCTCCAGCGCGTGGCTGATCTCCAGCCCCACGCCGCCCGCATCCACCGCGCCATGCACCGGAAAACGGAACTGCCGCTGCGCCTCGAACCAGTGGGGATCGAACGCGTAACCCGCGCCCTTCAGGTCGCCCAGCACCTCCAGGAAATCCGCCCAGACGAAATGCGGCAGCATGAAGCGGTCATGCAGCGCCGTCCCCCAGCGCACCAGACCGCCCTGCTGCGGCTGCCGCCAGAACCAGGCCGTCAGCGCCCGCAACAGCAATTGCTGGACAAGGCTCATCCTGGGTTCCGGCGGCATCTCGAATCCCCGGAACTCCAGCAAGCCGAGACGGCCAGTAGGGCCATCGGGGGAGAACATCTTGTCGATGCAGATCTCGGTGCGGTGGGTGTTGCCCGTCACGTCGACCAGCAGGTTGCGGAACAGCCGGTCCACCAGCCAGGGCGGCGGCGCATCCCCTTCGCCCGGCGCGGGAACCTGCGCCAGCGCGATCTCCAGTTCATACAGCCCGTCATGCCGCGCCTCGTCGATGCGCGGCGCCTGGCTGGTCGGCCCGATGCACAGCCCCGAAAACAGGTAGGACAGCGAAGGATGCCGCTGCCAATAGAGCACAAAACTCTTCAGCAGGTCGGGCCGCCGGATAAAGGGGGAATCGTTCAGGCTCGGACCCCCCAGCACGATATGATTGCCGCCCCCGGTCCCCACCGACCGCCCGTCGACCATGAACTTGTCGGCGGTAAGGTCGCAGGTCCGCGCCAGCGCATAGAGCCGCTCGGTGATCTCCACCGTCTCGTCCCAGCTTGACGAAGGCTGGATATTCACCTCGATCACGCCGGGATCGGGCGTGGCCTTCAGCACCTGCAGGCGCGGATCGGGCGGCGGCGCATAGCCCTCTATCCGCACCGGAATCCGCATCGCCTCCGCCGCGCCCTCGACCTCGGCGACCAGTTCCAGATAATCCTCCAGCGCCTCCACCGGCGGCAGGAAGACGGACAGGAAATGCCCCCTCGGCTCCACCGTCACGGCGGTGCGCACCGCCCCCTCGATGGGGACTTGCTCGACCCGATCCTGCGCGGCGGCCCCGCCCGGCGCGTCGGGAACCCGCTGCACCGGCTGCGCCCGCACCTCGTCCACCGTCGCCCGGAAATCGGGCAAGGGCCCTCGCGGCTCGCTGGGGTCGCGGGGATGGATATAGGGAAAGGCCGCCTCCGGCACATGCGGCAAAGACCCCAGGGGCAGGCGATAGCCCAGCGCCGAATCCCCCGGCACCGCGAACAGCCGCCCGCGCCGCAATTGCCAAATCTCGCTCTGCCAGCGCGGCGTCGCGGCCTGAGCCTGCCACCGCTGCACCGGCAGCACATAGCCGACCGGCTGGTCCAGCCCCCGCTCGAACGCCCGCACCATCCGCGCCCGCGCTTCGGGATCGGCAATCTTGGGATCGTCGGGAGAGGTGTTGACCGGCAGGTCCGCCTCCTTGACCGCCCACACCGCCGGGTCTTCATAAACCGGCTGGATATGATCGGCGGAAAAGCCCATCGCCCCCGCCATATGCGCGATGAAGGCCTGCGCATCCTCCGCCGTCACCGCCCGCGCGCCCTCCGGCGCGACCTCATCCGCGATCAGCCCGGCATCGCGCCAGATCGGCACCCCGTCCTGTCGCCAATAGACCGCATAGGCCCAGCGCGGCAGGCTCTCGCCCGGATACCATTTGCCCTGCCCATGATGCAGCATCCCGCCCGGCGCGAAAGCCTCCCGCAAGCCCCGGATCAGCCGGTCGGCATAACCCGCCTTGGTCGGCCCCACGGCATCGCCGTTCCACTCGCCCGCATCGCCGCCATTCTCCGCCACGAAGGTCGGCTCGCCCCCGGTCGTCAGCCGCACGTCCTGCGCCTGCAAATCGGCATCCACCTGCGCGCCCAGCGCCATCACCGCATCCCAGCGCGCATCGGTGAAGGGCTTGGTGATCCGCACCGCCTCGGCAATGCGGCTCACCCCCATGGAGAAGTGAAAATCGACCTCCGCCGGTTCCGCCATGCCGCTGATCGGCGCGGCCGACCGATAATGCGGCGTCGCGCAGAGCGGAATATGCCCTTCGCCCGCGAACATGCCCGACGTCGCGTCCAGCGCCACCCAGCCCGCGCCGGGCACATAGGCCTCCGCCCAGGCATGCAGGTCGACCACGTCCTGGCTGACCCCCTTCGGCCCTTCCAAAGGCTCGACATCGGCCACCAACTGGATCGAATATCCGGACACGAAGCGCGCCGCAAAGCCCAGCCGCCGCAGCAACTGCACCAGCAGCCAGGCCGAATCCCGGCACGACCCGGTGCCGATCTCCAGCGTCTCCTCCGGCGCCTGCACCCCGGCCTCCATGCGGATCACATAGCCGACCTGGTTCTGAAGCTGCCGGTTCACCTCGACCAGGAAATCGATCGTCCGCCCCTCATACCCCCTGTGGCTTTCCACCAGGGCCTCGAACAGCGGCCCCTGATCCTCCAGGTCGAAATAGGCGGCAAGGTCTGTCTTCAACTGATCGTCATAGGCGAAGGGATAGTCCTCCGCATAAGGCTCCACGAAGAAGTCGAAGGGATTGATGATGTCGAGATCGGCCAGCAGGTCGACCTCGACCGAGAAACGGTCCACCGGATCGGGAAAGACGACCCGCGCCAGCCAATTGCCGTGCGGGTCCTGCTGCCAGTTCAGGAAATGCCCGGACGGTTCGATCTTCAACGCATAGTTGGGGATTTTCGTGCGGCTATGCGGCGCGGGCCGCAACCGGATCACCTGCGGCCCCAGGCGGATCGGCCGGCTGTAGCGATAGGATGTCAGGTGGTGGAGCGCGGCCTTCAGCATGAAAGCGATGAAACGCCACCCCCTGCTGCAATGCAATATGTAATCGTTTCAGGATCGAAGAATCTGGCGTTTCTCCCTTTCGTCACCCTCTGCCTCCCTTTCGTCACCCCGGGTTTCCGCTTTCTTCGCCGCCAGCGTCCAGCCTCAAGAAGCGGAACCCCGGCGTAAGGCCGGGTGACCGGGAACGTCTTTCGCCATCCCCGCCAAACCCAACTCTCAAGGCGCCAAATCCACCCGCTCCGCATCCGGCATGATCGCATCGACCAGCAGCGACCTGTGGCAGGCCCCCGCATCCCGCTCGAAGCACAGCAGCGCGACCGCCTGCTCCTCCGCCATCTCCACCAGTTGCGCCGCCTGCACCATCGCTTCGGGCAGTTCCAACTGCCCCGCGTAAATCTCCGCCAGACGCCGGTGCTGCCCCTTGCGCGCCGCTTCGCGCCCGGCGGCGGGCGTCCCCAGCGCCTTCAACCCGACATAGCCGATCCCCGCCTCGCGCAGCCCGGCGGCGAGGATATTCTTCGAAAAGCCCGGCCGCCGCGACAGCGGCACCGCCCGCACGTCGGCCAGCATCGTGACGCCCGCCGCCCGCAGGGCGGCGATCACCTCGTCCTGCGTCGCGCCCTCATAACCGATAGTGAAGATTCGCATGCCCGACAGGATACCGTGTTCCTGCGAAGGCAGGAACCCAGTTGAAGCGGTGGGGCTGGGTTCCTGCCGTCGCAGGAACACGGAGCGGCGAAACCCTACTCGTTCCCCCCGGCCCGTTCCATCATCTCCATGAAGTCCCGCGCCGCGTCCCGGTCCGCCGGGTCCTCGAACGCCTCGTCCAGGTCGGGCGCCGCCCCCAGCAGGAACATCAGCGACCACAGCGCGAACCGCCGCCGCCCGTCCGTCTCCAGCCCGAAATCCACCCGCATATGCTCGATTCCCGCGGCCAGCGCATCGGGCGTCAGCGCCTCCAGTTCCCGCACCCCGAAATAGCGGTGCAACTGATCGTCGAAATTCATGCCGCCACCGTTTCCGGCAAGCCCCAGTCGATCGCCCCGCGCCCCTTCTCCTCCAGAAAGGCGTTGGCCTGCGAAAAATGCCTGCACCCCAGAAAGCCGTTATGCGCCGAAAGGGGGGAGGGGTGCGCCGCCTTAAGCACCAGATGCCGCGTGCGGTCCACAAACTCCGCCTTGCGCTGCGCATAGCTGCCCCACAGCAGGAACACGACCGGCTCGTTCTTCTGATTGACCAGCCGGATGATGGCGTCGGTGAACTGCTCCCAGCCGCGCTTCTGGTGCGACGCGGCCTTGCCCATCTCCACCGTCAGCACGCTGTTCAGCAGCAGCACGCCCTGCCGCGCCCAATGTTCCAGGAAACCGTGACGCGGCGGCCGCAGGCCCAGGTCGCTCTGCAATTCCTTGTAGATATTGACCAGCGACGGCGGCGTCCGCACGCCCGGCTTTACGCTGAAGCACAGCCCATGCGCCTGCCCCTCGCCATGATAGGGATCCTGCCCCAGCACCACCACCTTCACCTTGTCCAGCGGCGTCAGGTCCAGCGCCCGGAAATATTCGCTGCCCTTGGGGAAGATGCGCTTGCCCTGACGCTTCTCCTCCTCAAGAAAGCGCTTCAGCCCCTGCATATAGGGGCTTTCGAATTCGCCGAGCAGCGGGGCGCGCCAGCTCTCGTCCAGCCTGATGGTGTCGCTCATGGCCCGGCGTGATGAACCGCCGGGCGATCCGCTGTCAACAATGCTTGGCCGGCCCCTTGCCCTTCTCCGGCGAATCGGGAAAATAGGCGGGATGCCGCGCCTTCGCACCAAGCTGATCGCCTTTCTGGGCCTGTTCCTGGCTCCGCTGCCCACTGCCGACGCCTTCGGCCCGACGCCCAATCCGGTCCAGCACAGCGCCGAATCCCGCCTGATGGCCGAATTCGCCCGCTTCGCGACGCTGACCGACGGCACCGTCGGCATCGCCGTGCGCGACCTCGGCACCGGGGAGACGCTGGCCTATAATGGCGACACGCTGTTCCCCATGGCCAGCACCTACAAGCTGGCGGTGGCCGCCAAGATCCTCTCGCTGCTGGACGCGGGCAGCCTCAGCCTCGACGAACCGCTCATGCGCCTCGGCCGCCCGCTGCCGGTGCGCACCCTGATCGACATGAGCCTGACGCTCAGCGACAATGAGGCGACCGACGCCCTCGTCGCCCGCGCCGGCGGGCCGCAGGCGGTGAACGACTGGGTCCGCGCCGCCGGGATCAAGGGGCTGCGCGTCGACAGCAACACCCGCGACCTGCTCGCCCGCGCCAAGGTGGTCGGCACGGGCTATGGCGATGAAGCGGCGCTGGAATCCGGCCTCTCCGCCGCGCAGCGCGACGCCCGCGACATGCCCAATCTGGGCTTCGCCGCCGACCCGCGCGACACCGCCACGCCGCGCGCGATGGACGACCTGCTCGCCGCGATCCGCCTGGGCAGGGTGCTGCGGCCGCAGACGACGGCGCTGATGCTCTCGATCATGGAACGCTGCAAGACGGGCAAGGCCCGGCTGCGCGCCATGCTGCCGCCGGGCACGCGCATCGCGCACAAGACCGGGACGCTGAACGGCCTCGGCAACGACGCGGGCATCGTCACGCTGCCCGATGGCCGCATGTTCGTCATCTCGGTCTTCGTGATGAAGGACCATATGGGCCATGAACTGCGCGACCGCATCATGGCCGAAGCGGCGCGAGCCGCTTATGATTATTTCCTGTTCGCCCCCGATCGGCACACGGCCTGACGCATCCACCTTAACTTCCATCCCGTTTCCCGATAGGCTCGCGCACACAGGCAGGAGGGGATGCGATGGACGACAAGACAGCGGCGTTCCGCGACTTTTGGCCCTATTATCTCCAGGAACATGCCCATGCGGGCACGCGGGCGATGCACTATGCCGGCACCAGCCTGGTCGTGCTGCTGATCGCCGCGCTGCCGGTCGCGGGGAAATGGTGGATGATCCCGGCCATGCCGCTGGCAGGCTATGGCTTCGCCTGGATCGGCCACAGCCTGATCGAACATAACCGCCCCGCGACCTTCCGCTATCCCTTCTGGTCGCTGCGGGCCGATTTCGTGATGTGGTTCCGCTTCCTGACCGGAAGAATGGGCCGCGACCTGAAACGCGCCGGCGTCCGCCCCGACGGCAGCATAGACCCCGCCCTGCGCCGCGAACTGTAGCACCCTGCTCCCGCCTTCGCAGGAACGCCATACTCCTCCCACCACGCTTGACCCCCACCGCCGCTCTGCCAAAAGGGGGCCCGCAATGGCCCTCACCGCCCACTTCACCCGCCTGCCCGACCTGGCGAGCCTCGCCCCCCGCTGGCAGGCGCTGGAGTCCCGCGCCGCCGCCAGCTTCTTCCTCGGCTGGACCTGGACCGGCGCCTGGCTGGAAAGCTACGCCGTCCGCCCCGAACTCCTCGCCGTCACCGACGCGCAGGGCCGGGACGTCGCGCTTGCCCTCTTCGGCCATGCCCTGCAACCCCGCCTGCTGGGCCGCAGCGCCACCCTGTCGCTCAACCAGTCCGGCGACCCCGGTGCCGACCGCCCCTTCATCGAATATAACGGCCTGCTCGCCGCAAAGGGCAGGGAAGGGGAGGCGACACGGGCCGCCCTCCAGGCCCTGCAAAACCGCAACGACTGGCGCACCCTCCGCCTCGACGGCATCGCCCCCGACTCGCCGCTCCTGACAATCCCCGCCCGCCGCAAGACCCGCCTCGACCGCTCCCCGGTCTATCAGGTCGACCTCGCCGCCGTCCGCGCCGCCGACTATCTGTCGCTGCTCAGCTCCAACAGCCGCGCCCAGATCCGCCGCGCCCTCAAGGATCATGGCGGCGCGCTCCCGGCCATCGCCAAAGCCGCCCCAGCCGACATTGCCCCATGGCTGGACGAAATGCGGTCCCTCAACACCGGCCGCCACGCCGACAATGCCTGGGACGACCCCGCCTTCCGCCGCTTCGCCGCCGCCCTCGCAAGCCGCGACGAAAAGGTCGAACTGCTGCGCTTCACCGATGGCGGCGGAACCGTCGGCCTGCTCCTCAACGTCCTCCACGACGGCATAGCGATGAACTACCAGTCCGCCTTCGCCGCCCCCCGCGCGCCGAAGGACAAGCCCGGCCTGCTCTGCCACGCCGCCGCCGTCGACCACTACGCCGCCCGCGGCCTCGCGCTCTACTCGCTGCTCGCGGGCAAGGACCGCTACAAGCAGAGCCTCGCCACCCGCGAGGAAGCCCTTGAATGGTGGCAGGTCGACCGCTTCAGCCCCCGCCTCGAAGCCGAAGCCGCCTTGCGCAAGCTGCTCAGACGCCCAGCTTCCGCATGATGCGGTAGGCGATCCGCCGCGCGCCCTGCGCCTCCGGTCGCGTCCCGATCCGCCCGACCGGCAGCCCGCGCCGCCGCAGCAGCGCGTTCAGGCTGTGCAACTCGCCCTCCGCCACGCTCCGCTCCGACCGCCAGGTGACGGACAGGCTGACCGAAACGACAGGGCCATTCTCCACGAAATGCGGCGCCTTGACCGGCACATGGATCGCATCGCCCGGCAACAGCGTCACCGCCATGCCCCGCTCGCGAAACCCGTCCCGCCAGTCCAGATTGCGATGCCCGCCCGCATGGAAGGCCTCGCTCTGCACCGCAGGCACCAGTTCCTCGTCGCCCGCCGGAAAGACCGTCATCGTCTTCTCGCCCCGGATCTGGAGCAGGATATTATGCTCCGGGTCCATGTGGAACGGCGTCACGCTGCCGGGCGAGGACAGGAAGATGAACGCCTCCCGATGCAGCATCGGCCCGGTCTCCCGCTCCACCAGCGGCGCCAGTTCGGCCAGCGCCCGGTCCAGCAGCGCGCCATAGGCCGCATCCCGCTCGACATTCTTCAGCACCGCCCAACTGCCGTTGGTCTCTATGGTCCGGATCGTCTCGCCCAGCGTCAGCCCGTTGGACGGCGTATCCTCCGCCCGCACGCCCAAAGGCAGCTTCCCCAGATTATACTCCACGGAGTCGGCCGGCATTCGCTCCGCCAGCCCGGCCAGAGCCTCCAGCGTCAGCAGCGCATGCCCCGCCAGCCCGTGGCTCAATTTCGCAGCCCGGTCCGGATAAGCCGCCGCGAAGGCCGCCCGCGCCTCTTCCGGAAACACCGCCGCCTCGATGGCGCTCACCGCGTTCATATCTGCCCCTTCAACCTCTGCCCCAGCGCCTCGACGCCATTGGCCAGCGCAAAGGCGACGCTTCGCCCGGCGCCCCGCAGGGCGATGCGATATTGCGTGATCGTCCGCCGCTCGCCCCACAGGCTGTCGATCATCGGATGGTCCGCCGCCGCGCAGCTATCCATCCAGCCGATGGCGGGATCGCCCAGCACTGCCTGCAGATTGGCGATCTCGATCAGCACCCCCGGCGAAAAGCGCCCCAGCGCCTCGTCAAAGGCGATCTTGAAGGAAAAGGCCCCTTCGCCATGCCGGAAATTGACCAGCATCGCGATCGCCCGCCCATCCAGGTCCATGCGCAGGAAATGCAGCCGCCCGTTCTCGAAAGCCGCCGCGCAGGCCGCCCGGAAGAAAGCCGCATCCTCGTCCTTGCAGGCCAGCGCCGATCCTTCGGCCCCCTTCCAGCCCGCGGCCTCCAGCGCCAGAAATTCCCCGCACCACGCGGCCAGCTCCGCCCCGTCGACCAGCAGCCTGCTCTCGACTGTGCCCAGTTCGGCCAGCCGCTTCTGCAGGCGCCGCAATTCCTTGCGCTTCTTGGCCCGCACATGGGTTTCCCAATAGGCGTCCGCGTCCAGTTCCGACCGCAGCATCGCCCGGTCGTAGCGATGCACCTCCCGCCGCCCGCGCCGCTGCTCGACGCACAGCGCCTCCAGCGCCGCCGCATTCGCCCCCGCCGCGTCCAGCCCGCGCAGATGCAGGAAGCCCGGCGCCCAGTCCGCCTCGTCCAACTGCCTCAGCAATTCCCGCCACGCCGCCACCTCCTGGCCCCGCCGGATCAGCGGCGCGCCGAAGAAGCAATGATCGTGCATCCAGTTGGTGACGCAACGCAGCGGCAGCCGCCCGTGCCGCGCCGCGACGACCACGGGCATCAGCCCGATCAGTTCCCCGTCCCGCTGCGCCTCCAGCACGCGGACCGTCGCGCCATCCGCCAGATGATCCAGCGCCGCGCACAGCATTTCGGGCAGGTAGAAGGCATTGGCCTCGGCCGCCGCGTCCGCCAGCGCGGCCCAGCGCGCCGGCGCATGGGCGCGCGCGTTCGCCATTGCGGGATGGGAAGCCATGTCCATGCTCCCGGCCATATCCGCCAATGATTAGGGAAAGGCTAACCCGCGAAGGTAAACGCAGCGTGCTCCTGCGAGGGCAGGAGCCCAGTTCCCAGGGAGCGATGATGAACGAAGGGCGGGACCGGACTCCCGCCTTCGCAGGAGCACGGCAAAGCTGAATGTCCACCGCCATCCACCCCAAGCCCGGCAAATTTTAGGCACTATTACGGAGCTTCCGGGGAAAGCCCTTTACATCGCCCCCCGGATTGTCTGTGAAAGACTCCGGCGCCAAGGCAAGGACAGGAAACCGCAGCCCATGACAATCCTCGTGACCGGCGCGGCCGGCTTCATCGGCATGGCCGTCGCGGACCGTCTTCTGTCCGAAGGCCGGGCCGTCTTCGGCATCGACAATATGAACGACTATTATCCCGTCTCGCTGAAACGCGACCGGATCGCCGCCCTGCATCAGCGCCATGGCGGCCTGTTCACCTTCGCCGAACTGGACTTCGCCGACATGGACGCGCTCCAGGCCGCGCTGCACGACCATCCGGTCGACGCCATCATCCATCTGGGCGCGCAGGCGGGCGTGCGCTATTCGCTGATCAACCCGCACGCCTATGTCCGCTCCAACCTCGCCGGCCATGTCAACATGCTGGAAGTGGCGCGGGAAAGGCGGGTGCGGCACCTGGTCTACGCCTCCTCCTCCTCGGTCTATGGCGGCAACGACACGCTGCCCTTCCGGGTCGAGGACCGCGCCGACCACCCCGTCTCGCTCTACGCCGCAACGAAACGCGCCGACGAACTGATGAGCGAAACCTACGCCCATCTCTTCCGCATCCCGATGACCGGCCTGCGCTTCTTCACCGTCTATGGCCCCTGGGGCCGTCCGGACATGGCGATGTGGATCTTCACCTCGAAAATCCTGTCGGGCCAGCCGATCCCCGTCTTCAACCACGGCCGGATGCAGCGCGACTTCACCTATATCGACGACATCGTCAGCGGCGTGATCGGCTGCCTCGACCATGCGCCGGAGGATGACGGCGCGGCCAAGGCGGGCGGCAGCCGCTCGCCCCACCGGCTCTACAATATCGGCAACAACCGGCCGGAGGAATTGATGCACCTCATCTCCGTTCTGGAGGAAGCCTGCGGCCGCAAGGCGGAGATCGACTTCCAGCCGATGCAGCCGGGCGACGTGCCGGCCACCTTCGCCGACATCAGCGCCATCGCGCAGGACATCGGCTTCGCCCCGACCACGGGCATCGAAGTGGGCGTCCCCCGCTTCGTCGACTGGTATCGCGCCTATCACGATTAGGCAGGGACGAATTCAAGCGTCGCCGAACCAAGCGGTTTTGGGTGGAGAGCGGACCTTCCCCCTATTCGTCACCCCTCCCCCCTATTCGTCACCCCGGACTTGATCCGGGGTCCCGCTGCCTTGGGCTGGGCGCGCACTCAGAAAGAAAGCGGGACCCCGGATCAAGTCCGGGGTGACGGAAACTGATGTCCGCCATTGGCCATCTCCCGCCATTCCCGCATTACCCCCCACCCTTGCTCATGGCGCGATGCAGCAAAAGCACGCCATAACCACTCCTCCTGCAAAAGGTTCCGCCATCCGCCGATAAAATTATGCGCTTCATCGCATTTTCATCCATTGTGGCGTTAATGGCGCGGAAATCATCATTCGCGCTTGCGAAATCGATTGCCAATATTAGGGGAAGACGCTTATCCCCGACAACCGGGTGCCGGTCGCTTCGATCGGTCGGGTCGCGGAACGAAGTAAGGGCGGAACACCTGGGGCGGTGGATCGTCGCCGCTGTCGTCAGTCGGAAAAAGCCGGCGGCGATGGTGGAAAAAAGGGCTTACGCGTGTCGACAGTAACGAAGATCGTGCCATTCGGCTCAGGCGGGCGCATCGCGGAAACCGCGCGCCGGACATTATCCATCGCGGCCGAGGGGCTGAACGCCCTTGAAAACCAGTTCAACGACCGGGAATTTTCCGCCAATTTCCTACGGCTGGTCGGCGTCATCATGAATGTGCGCGGCCGCCTGATCGTCACCGGCATGGGCAAGAGCGGCATCATCGCGCGCAAGATGACGGCGACGCTCACCTCCACCGGCACGCCCGCCATCTTCCTGCATCCCGCCGACGCGGGCCATGGCGACCTGGGCATGATCACGCCGGACGACGTCGTGCTGATGCTGTCCCATTCGGGCGAGTCCAACGAACTCGGCCCGATCATCCAATATTGCAAGCGCTTCGCCATCCCCCTGCTGGGCATGACGGCGCGCCCGCACAGCACGGTCGCCGCATCGTCCGACATCTGCATCCTGATGCCCGACGTGAAGGAAGCGTGCCCCAATTCGCTGGCGCCCACCACCTCCACCACGATCCAGATGGCGTTCGGGGACGCGCTCGCCATCGCGCTCATGGAAATGCGCGGCTTTTCGGCGGACGACTTCCATAAATTCCACCCCAATGGCCGGCTCGGCGCGCAACTTGTCAAGGTGCGCGAACTCATGGCCTCGGGCGGCGACGTGCCGCGGGTGGAGGAGGACGCCTCCCTGCTCGACGCCACCATCGAAATGACCCGCGCCCGGCTCGGCGGCACGGCGGTGGTGAACGGAAAGGGCGAACTGATCGGCGCCTTCACCGACGGCGACCTGCGCCGCACCGTCACCGGCACCCGCCACATGAACGAGCCGGTCGGCCGCTACATGACCGTCCAGCCCGTGTCGGTCAGCCCCGAGGAACTGGCTTCCGAAGCGCTCCGCCTGATGCACGACCATAATATCACGCTCCTCTTCGTCTGCGAAAAGGACAGGCTGGTCGGCGCCATCCACATGCACGACCTGCTCCATGCGGGCGTCGCCTGAGCGCCATTCGCCCCAGGGGCGACCGCGCTCCTGCGAAGGCAGGCGCCTGGGCAAAGCAGGCAAATTCGGCGTCCGTGGGGCTGATCGATTTGGCCAGTTGCGGCCATCAGTTTTCCGTCACCCCGGACTTGATCCGGGGTCCCGCTGTCTTGGGCTGGGCGCTAGTTTACAAGAAAAGCGGAACCCCGGATCAAGCCTGTCCTGAGCTTGTCGAAGGGTCCGGGGCGACGAAATGGGGACCGTCCGCTCTCCACCCAAATCACCCGGTCCAGTCCCGCCCCCTGACGGCCTTTCCACACATGCCCCTGCACGCGGCCCCTCGACGGCATTCCTCCTGAAATGAACCCATCCACCCTCATCGTCATCCCCGCCCGCGCCGGCTCCTCCCGCCTGCCGCGCAAGCCGCTGCGCCTGATCGCCGGCCGCACGCTGCTGCACCGGACCATCGCCATGGCCCGCGCCGCCACGGCCGGCCTCTCCGACATCCAACTGCTCGTCGCCACCGATGACGAGGAAATCGCCGCCCACGCCCGCGCCGCGGGCTGCGATGCGGCCATGACGGAAAGCGCCATCGCCACCGGCTCCGGCCGCGCCCTCGCCGCCGCGCGCCAGTGCGGGAGCGAACCCCGCTTCATCGTCAACCTCCAGGGCGACAGCCCCTTCCAGCCCCAGGGGGCCCTGCGCGCCGTCATCGCCGCGCTGGAGGCGGGGGCGCAGGTCGCCACCCCCGTCATCGCGCTCGACTGGCCCGCGCTCGACGCCCTGCGCGACCACAAGACGCGCTCGCCCTTCAGCGGCACCACCTGCGCCCGCGCCCCCGACGGCCGCGCCCTCTGGTTTTCGAAGACCATCATCCCCGCCATCCGCGACGAGGACGCCCTGCGCCAGAGCCAGCCGCTCTCCCCGGTCTGGCGCCATGTCGGCCTCTACGGCTACACGCTCGACGCCCTGACCCGCTTCGAAGCGACGCCCCCCACGGCCCTCGAAACCCTCGAAGGCCTGGAACAACTCCGCCTGCTCGAACTCGGCATCCCCATCACCACCGTCCCGGTCCCGCCGCCCGTCTTCGACAGTTCCGGCATCGACACTGAGGCCGACATAGCCCGCGTCGAAGCCCTCATCGCCGCCCACGGCGACCCCACGCCCTGATCCTCCGCCCGTTTCGAGCGAAGTCGAGAAACAGCCCATGCGCCGCATCTTCATCATCCGCCACGGCAACACCTTCGAAAGCAGCGCCGACGCCCGCCGCATCGGCGCCCGCACCGACCTCCCGCTGGTGGAAAGCGGCCACGCCCAGGCCCAGCGCCTCGCCGCCTGGTTCGCCGCGCAGAACCTGCCCATCCGCCGCCTGCACAGCGGCCCGCTGCTCCGCGCCCGCCAGACCGCCGCCGCCATCGCCGCCGCCACCGGCCACCCGCTCGACGGCCCGCTCCCCTGGCTCGACGAGATCGACCACGGCCCCGACGAAGGCCAACCCGAAGCGCAAGTCCTCGCCCGCCTCGGCCCTGAAGCCCTCGCCGCCTGGGATGAACGGGGCATCCCGCCCCAGGACTGGAAAGTCGACGCGGAATCCCGCATCGCCGCCTGGAAAGACTGGTTCGCTCGGAAAGGGGAGGGCGCCGACCTGCTCGTCACCAGCAACGGCGCCGCCCGCTTCGCGCTCCTGGCGCTGGGCCTGCCGCTCGCCAACCTCAAGCTCCGCACCGGCGCCTTCGGCGAACTGGCGATCGAGGAAGGGGCCGGCGTCCATCTCATCCGCTGGGACGAACGGCCCTAACCACGCCGAACGCCCCGAAGCGGCAGCTAAAGGGTAGAGAGCGGACGTTCCCTCTATTCGTCACCCCGGACTTGATCCGGGGTCCCGCTTTTCTTGTAAACCAGCGCCCAGCTCAAGACAGCGGGACCCCGGATCAAGTCCGGGGTGACGGAGGATTAAACCCCCCGAACCCCGGCTCAATCCTTCCGCTGCGGCACCGTGAACGTGCCCGACACGCGCCCGCCAGCCCCGCTGGAAACCCCCGGACCACCCCCGCCAGCAGCGCGCCCGTCCACGGTCGAGCGCCCGCTGGTCAGGTCGATCACCAGCCGCCCCCCGGTCAGCCGGTTCGCCCCCTGCGTCAGCGACACATTGCCCAGCATGGTGATCAGCCTGCTGTTGAGGTCATAGATCGCGACATTGCCCTTGGCCGTCTGGTCCGCCTTGCGCACCACGACATTGCCGGACGCGTCGATCCGGTCGATCTCCACGCCGCCCGGCCCGGTCCCGCCCCCCGGCTGGTTGCGGTAGGCCACCGTCATCCGCGCCGCGTTCAGCGTCATGCCCGCCTGCGTCACCTCGACATTGCCGGACACCACGACGCGGTCGGCGCGGTCCTGCACCTCGATCCTGTCGGCGGTGAAGTTGACCGGCGCATTGCTGTCATGGTTCTTCAGCACCTGCGCGTCCGCCCCCGCGAAAAGGAGGCCCGCCGCACCCAGCGACAGCAAAAGAAGGGGCTTTCTCATCACCTTTGCCCTTTGAGACCATTTTGTTCGATACGCAAGCTCGCCCGCCCGTTCAGCGTCACGGTCCGGGCGCTCAGGTCGGCCTCCAGATGGTCGCCGCTGAACGTCCCGATGGGTATGCGCCCGTCGACCCGCCCGGCGCTCTGCATCCGCCGCGTCTTGAGGTCCACGCCCACGTCCCGCGTGGTCAGCCGGTATCCGCCCTCCGACTGGAACTGCACCGGCCCGTCGATGGCGACCCGCTCCGTATCCATGTCGTACCGCCCCTTCTGCGCCCGCAGCAGCGCCTGCCCGTCGGACAGCAGGATCCGCGCCGACATGTCGTTGAGGTCGACGATCGGCTCCCGCGAGCTTTTCTGCACCGCCGATCCCGCCCGCAGGGAAAAGGGCTGGCCCTTGCTGTCCTCCCCGCGATAGAGCGCCTCGGTCACGCGCATCCGCTCCTTCGCCACCTCGACCTTGTTCTTGTCCAGCACGAAGCTCACCTTGTCGCCCCCGGTGAAGGGCGCCGTCGCCAGCAAGGCCGCCAGCACGCCCACCGACACCGGCAACCAGTTCTTCAGCAGCCCGACCAGCCGGTCATGGCTTCCCCCCGGCCGCGCCCAGTGACGGCGCACGTCGCGTTGCTGATCGGCCTGTATCGACATGGGTTCAGCCCTTCACATATGCGCGAAGATGTCGATCTCCGGCCATCCCGCCAGGTCCAGCTCCGCCCGGTGCGGCAGGAAATCGAAACAGGCCTGCGCCAGTTCCATCCGCCCCTCGCGCACCAGCCGCTTGTCCAGTTCCGCCTTCAACGCATGCAGGTATCGCACGTCCGACGCCGCATATTCCTTCTGCGCGTCCGACAGCACCGGCCCGCCCCAGTCGCTCGACTGCTGCACCTTGGACAATTCCTGCCCCAGCAATTCGCGCACCAGTTCTTTCAGGCCATGCCGGTCGGTATAGGTCCGCACCAGCCGCGAAGCGATCTTCGTGCAATAGACCGGGGCGGCCACGACGCCCAGATAATGGCGGATCGCCGCAATATCGAACCGCCCGAAATGATAGAGCTTCAACCGCGCCGGATCGGCCAGCGCGGCGCACAGGTTGGGCGCGGCATAATCGCTGCCGGGGTTGAAGCGCACCAGATGCTCGTCCCCCTGGCCGTCGCTGATCTGCACGACGCACAGGCGGTCGCGGGGCGTGATCAGCCCCATGGTTTCGGTGTCGACGGCGATCGGGCCGGGGGCAAGGACGCCCTGGGGCAGATCCTCTTCATGGAAATGGACGGTCATGATTCCCCTCTATGGCCAAAGCCGCCGGTTCGCAATCGCCCCTTGGCGACCGGGAACGAAAGGCGACCATTCCGTCCCAAAGTCGCCATTTTCACGCCCTTTACCCGCCTTAAAAATCATTCGCCTGTCCCGCAAAAGTTGATATAGTGATTCCCAAACCGCGCGTGAGCGGTGGATTCTGCATGTCATTCGCCCGACATGCTTGTCTGGTTTAGTCTGGGGCGAAGCGAAAGTGACCAACAGGGCATGAGTTTTGATAGAGGTCGCCGCGGCGGGCGCGGCAAGGACAAGCGCGACAGTTTCGGCGACGATAGTTTCTATGAAGGCGGCCGTGGCGGCTTCGGCGGTGGGTTCGACCGCGGCGGTTTCGGTGGTGATCGTGGTGGCTTCGGCGGCGGCGACCGCTTCGGTGGCGGCGGCGGCGGCTTCGGCGGCGACCGTGGCGGTTTCGGCGGCGGCGGTGGTGGCGGCGGCTTCGGCGGCGGTCGCAGCGGCGGCGGCGGTTTTGGCGGCGGTGGCCGCGGCATGCCCGCCCAGGTCGTGGGTGAAGGCACCGGCGTCGTCAAGTTCTTCAACGGCCAAAAGGGTTTCGGCTTCATCGTCCGCGACGATGGCGGCGAAGACGTGTTCGTCCACATCAGCGCGGTCGAGCAGGCGGGCCTGACGGGCCTGGCCGAAGGCCAGCCGCTCGGCTTCACCCTGGTGGATCGCGGCGGCAAGGTGTCGGCGACCGATCTCAAGATCGAGGGCGAACCGCTCCCCGTCACCGAACGCGCCCCCCGCGAACCCCGCGCCGGCGGCTTCGGCGATCGTCCGGGCGGCGGCGACCGCGGTCCGCAGCGCCAGCTCACCGGCGAACGCGCCAGCGGCACGGTCAAGTTCTTCAACGCCATGAAGGGCTTTGGCTTCATCCAGCGCGACGACGGCCAGCCCGACGCGTTCGTGCACATCAGCGCCGTCGAACGCGCCGGCATGAGCGCCCTGAATGAAGGCGACCGCCTCGACTTCGAACTCGAAGTCGACCGCCGCGGCAAATATGCGGCCGTCAACCTTCAGACGAAGGCCGACTAAAGAACAGCCTGCCCGCTTTAGGGAGAGATAGAAGGGGTCGCCTGCCCGGCGGCCCCTTTTTCGTATCTTGAGCTCAGCTACAGCTTCGCTTGGCATCAATACCGCTCGGTGAGCAATCTCGCGTTGGACCCCAGAGCGTCCTCCCTGCTCCAGCGGGAATGTTACGTATAAGTTTCATTATTGACAATCATGAAACTTATACGTAAGGAGAATGCGAGGAGGTCACTTGTGATGACCGACAACATTATCTATCTTCATGGAAAACCGACAGAAATTGCTCAAACCACGCGCGTAGGATTTCGCGAGCAAGGGTTGTGCGAACAGCTTTTAAGCGCCAACAAACTTTCAAGTCGTAGGTTTGTTTTAGACGCGGCGACTGAAGGCACCCGTCGGCAAAAGAGCCTGATGCGGTCGCTTAAGGATCGGCAGGCAGAGATCATTCTCGATACTAACTGTGCTGAATTGAGTGTGCCCGGTCGCTTCTCTGGTTCCATGAAATCCGCGCCTTGGGCTGCGGAAGGGCGCCTCCTTGAAGCCGCCGATTTCACGCCTGGAACCAATCGCAGTGTGATCGAACCAATTGCGCGGCATGTCGTGAAAAGTGAGGTTGCTGCCGTCCTTTCTCCTGCCCATTTTTTGGGCGAGAGCAATCGGAATTGGCGCGTAATCGACCTGAAATCCTGTGAGGCCCTTCGTAAGGCGCTGGATCAATATGGTGGTAATCACATTCCGATCGATTATCCAATTATCGCATCCTATGCGCAGTTTCGTGATCCAACCTTTCGAAAAGCTCTGCGCGAGGATCTCCGCAACATGCCGATTGATCGCGTTTGGCTTCGCATTTCGGGCTTTGGTGGAAGCGCAACTGGCGTGGGCATCTCGCGATTCATCGAAGCATCGGCGGATTTCCATGAACTAGGCATCCCGCTCATTGCCGACTATGTCGGGGGGATTGCTTCTCTTGCTGTCGCTGCTATGGGCGGGGTTAGCGGTTTTGCGAGCGGACTCGAAGGTAAGCAGCGATTTGATACGTCCACTTGGCTGAAGCCATCAGAAAGCGGCGGAGGTGGTGGGTCCAAGCGGATTTTTATAGCGGGTTTGGATCGCTTTGTGTCGACTTCAGAAATGCGTGAATTCTTCGACGGAACACGAACCTCTCGACAGTTGTTCGGGTGCTCTGATCCTTCCTGCTGTGGTGACATCGACAAGATGCTCCGGAACCCGGAGGCGCATCATGCCGTTCAAACAAGCCATCTCGTCAAAAGCTTATCTGACATGCCAGAGTCGCTTCGCGCCGAGCAGTTTTTAGAGAAGCATCTTTTAGAACGCGTGAAAATCGCGGGAAGGGCGAACAAAATTCGCAACATGGATGGTGACATCAGAAAAAAGATTGAGTCTTCATCTAAGCGCCTTGAACTCGCCTATGAGGCATTGTCCGGCCTCCATTATCGCGTGGGTGCTATTGCACCTCCTGCAGAAGCCAAATTTCGCCGCGGATCGCGGCAGAACGATCTATTTCAAGAAGGGTCATCATGACTGCTGCTAATCTTCATCGTGAAACAGCGGTATCCCGGCTGGTTGGAGAACTTAAGGCCATGGGCGGTCTTAAGGGTCGCGACTTAGCGAATATGCTCGGCGTGTCGCCACCCACCGTCAGCCGTTGGAGCAAGGGTGAAGCAGATCCCACCATCGACAAGCAGACTGCAATGGCCCAATTGCGCTGGGTCGCTGCCAGGCTTGCGGACTTCTATGAGCCGGATGAGGTACGGCTGTGGCTTCAATCTCCGCATCCGCAACTCGATGGCTTGCGTCCTTATGACTTGATCGTGGATGGACGCACGGCCAAAGTTCTTGAGGTGATCGAGCGATTGGACAGCGGAGTCTACCTTTAAGTGGACCGCCGGCGCGCACTTGATGACAGGCTTCTTGATCTCGTAGGTGCCATCGACGCCCAGCCGTTCAGTGGCCCAATGTGGCGGGTCGTAAGAACCGGACGCGACGTACTCGACGGCTCGCGTGGATCAGGTCGGTGGAACACATCGGAAATGTCCGTCCTATATGGCGCAGCCAAGCGTGAGGGAGCGATCGCTGAAATATACTTTCACCTGAGCCGTGGACAATCGGTGTTCCCCTCTCGGATGCGCCACGACGTGTTCGAACTCACCATAAAGATGCAAAAAGCGCTCATTCTTGCGGACGAGGGGCAGCTTAAACGATTGGGCGTAGATGATAGTCGCTATCGCGAATTGCTGTATACGCGCACACAGGAGATTGGTGCCGCTGCGGCTTTTCTTGGTTTTGATGGCTTGATTGTCCCATCAGCGCGCTGGGATTGCCAAAACATAATATTATTTCTGGACGCTATTAATCTCGACGAAGTGCAGAAGGTCTCCGTTCAGTCAGTTGATTGGAATGCTTGGAAACAATCCAATTCATGATCTGCGTCCTGCGGCGGTACTCTACATCTCCTCGGAGCAGTTATTTTTCCAGCTTATGCCTGTCTTATGGGATAACGTTATTTGAGAGTGGACGGACCCCATCCCCCCCCTCAAACCCGCCGAAACGGAAACGGCGCCACCGTCCGCTCATAGCCATGCAGATCCAGCGCCCGCGTCACCGGCGGCAGGGCGCGATCCGGACAGCCCCGCCGCTCGCATAAATGACATGTCGGCCCAACCCCGGTCGCCGCGCCTTTCTCGAAATCGATCCCGTCGGCATGCACGATCCGCGCCCCATGCTTCGCCTCGCAGCCCAGCGCGATCACCGACCGCCCCCGCGCTCCGCCTTCCCTCGGCAATCCCACGGTCAGGCTGACGAAGCGCCGCCCGTCCATCGTCTCGATCAGTTGCGCGGCCACCGCATCGGGCGCCTGCTCCTCATGCGCGTCCCAGCGCGGGCAGGTGCCCCCCAGCCGCGCAAAGGGCCACGCCTCCCCGTCGAAGCGCTTGGACACGATGCCCGCCCGGTCCACCTTCGCCATGAAGAAGGGCACGCCCCGCGCCCCCGTCCGCCCCAGGCTGGTCAGCCGGTGCGCCAGTTGCTCCATCGACACGCCGAAGCGCGCCCGCAGCAGCGGCAGGTCGTGCCGGCTCTGCTCCGCCGCCTTGGCGAAACGGTCATAGGGCATGATCAGCGCCGCCGCCGCATAGTTGGTGAGCGCGATTCCCGCCAGGCGGCGGCTGTCTTCGTCCGGCGGCCCCGCCCGCGCCACCTGCGCGGCGATGGCGTCCGCCAGTTCCTGCGCGCAAAGCTGATAGGCCACCGCGAACAGCCGCCCCGAAGAGGCCAGCCGCTCGCTCAGCAACAGCCGCCGCCGGTGCATGTCATAATGGCGCAGCGTTCCCGCCAGCACATCCTCCCGCACGATCTGCACGGCCATGCCATGCCGCTCCTTCAGCCGCGCCCGGATGCCCGCCTGCAAGGCGGAAGGATCGTCGCCCAGTTCCCCCGCCAGCGACTCCGCCGCCGCATCCAGTTCCGCGAAATGATTGCCCGCCTTCGCCATGGTCTCGCGCAACCAGTCGAGCGGCGCATGCAGCGGCGCCACGCTCCCCGGCGCGCCCGACAATCCTGACGCCACCTGCTCCGGCAGGCGCCGCAAATCGCTGAGCGCCCGGTAAAATCGCCCGATCGCCTCGCTCACCCCCGGATAATTTTCCGCGACCTCCAGCACTTCGTCGCGGGCGATGCCGATGTCGCGCACCAGCGCGTCGGACAATATCTCGCTGAGCGCGCTGGCGGCCCCTTCCTGCGTGCTGGCGACGAAATCGCGAATGTCGATGTCATAGACATTGGCCAGCCGCAGCAGCATCTGCGCCGTCAACGGCCGCTGGTTGCGCTCCAGATGGTTGAGGTAGCTGGGCGACACCCCCAGTTCCTCCGCCATCCGCGTCTGGTTGAGGCCCAATTCCCGCCGCAACACCCGCAGCTTCGGCCCAAGATAGAGTTTCCGGTCATCCGCCATACTGTCACCATGTCAAAAAATGACACTATGAACAAGTCACCGCATGACACCGCCTCACTAATCGGCCTTCATTGACCGACTCGTTCATGGTTTGATGCGTCATCCCAACGGAAAGGAAGACCCATGGAAACGACCGAAGCACCCCAGCCCGCCCGCTCCCGCGCGGTTTTCTCCCAGGAGGATTTCGGCCTGATCCGAACCGCCATCGCCCATTATCTGCGCGAGGTTCAGGACAAGCCGGAATCTGTCAAATACGCCAATCTCTACCACCGCCTCGGCCGGGTGAGCTGAGCGTTTCAGGGTTCAGGAGAGGGAAGGGCGCGGCGGAAAAACCGACCGCGCCCTTTTCCCGTCAGAACAGCCGCGTCAGCCCGTAAAAGGCCGCGCCGATCGCCGCCGCCGCCGGCAGCGTCACCACCCAGGCGACGATGATGCTCGACGCCACGTTCCACCGCACCGCCGACAGCCGCCGCGAAGCCCCGACGCCCACGATCGCGCCGGTAATGGTGTGGGTCGTCGACACCGGCACGCCCAGATGCGTCGCCATGAACAGCGTCAGCGCCCCGCCCGTCTCCGCGCAGAACCCCTGTCCGGGCGTCAGCCGCGTGATCTTCGACCCCATGGTGTGGACGATCTTCCACCCGCCCAGCAGCGTCCCAAGGCCCATCGCCGCCTGGCAGCTCAGCACCACCCAGAAGGGCACATGGAACCCGCCGGTCAGCATGCCCTGCGAATAAAGCAGCACCGCGATGATCCCCATCGTCTTCTGCGCATCATTGCCGCCATGCCCCAGCGAATAGAGCGATGCCGACACGAGCTGCATCTTGCGGAACACCCGGTCCGCCCCCTGCGGCGTGAAGCGCCGGAAAATCCAGCTTACGATCAGCACCAGCAGCAATGCCAGAACCAGCCCGATGGCGGGAGACATCACGATGGCCGCGCTGGTCTTGAACACCCCGCTCCACACCACGGCGGAAAGCCCTGCCTTGGCCGTCCCCGCGCCCAGCAACCCGCCGATCAGCGCGTGGCTGCTGGATGACGGGATGCCCAGCCCCCAGGTGATGAGGTTCCACGCAATCGCCCCCATCAGCGCGCCGAAGATCACCGCCGGATCGATGATGCTGGCGTCGACAATGCCCTTGCCCACCGTCTCCGCCACATGCAGGCCAAAGAAGAGGAAGGCGATGAAGTTGAAGAACGCCGCCCAGGCGACCGCATATTGCGGCTTCAAGACCCGCGTCGACACGATGGTCGCGATCGAATTGGCGGCGTCGTGCAGCCCGTTCAGGAAATCGAACAGCAGCGCGACGCCGATCAGCGCGACCAGCAGCGGAAAGGCGATTTGGGCGTCCATATGAGTGTTCCGGCCGGATCAGGCGTGGTCGATGACCAGGCCGGAAATCTCGTTGGCGACGTCCTCGAACCGATCCGTCACCTTCTCCAGATGGCTGTAGATTTCATTGCCGACGACGAAATCCATCGGATTGCCCTGCCGCGCCTGGTTGTAGAGCGCCTTCAGCCCCGCTTCATGCAGGATGTCGGCATGCCCCTCCAGCTTCACCAGCCTTTCGGTCAGGTCATGCAGCCGGGCCGAATTCAGGTTCAGCGACCGCAGCAGCGGCATCGCCTCCGCCGTGATCCGCGCGCATTCGACGATCAGCGCGCTCATGTCTTGCATCTGGGACGGAAATTCCTTCACCTCGAACAGGGCGATGGCCTTTGCCGTCTGGTTCATCTGGTCGATGGCGTCGTCCATCACCCCGATCAGCCCGGTGATGGCGCTGCGGTCGAAGGGCGTCACGAAGATGCGGCGCACGTCCTGCAGCACTTCGCGGATGATGTCGTCCGCTTCATGCTCGCGGTCCGAAATCTCCTTGATCTGGGCGTCCATGTCCGGCCCGCCCTTCAGCAGCCTGGCGAGCGCATCGGCGCCGGTGACCAGGGTCGCGGCATGATCCTCGAACTGCTCGAAAAAGCGCCCTTGCTTGGGCATCAGCGCGTGAAACCAGCGCAGCATTCCAGTCCTTTCGCTTTGCCATTCCTTGACCCGCAGCAACGTCCGCACGAACAGGCCGGGATCCCGGGGCGGTTCGCGGAAAGCGGCGATGATGGATTGCAGATCGGGTTCGTCGACGGCCTTTGCAGCTTCGGCAACGGGGAACCAACGCAGTTCCCGCTGCCCTTGTTCGGGCCATTGCGGCAACTGGCCGGTCACTGCAAGCGGGAAAACCTCGACCGTCGCCTCTTTCGTGTCGCCGCGCCGCCGTTTCTTGTCATAACGATAGCGGCCGAGCGGCGCGGGGCAGGCAATGCCGTGGATGCCCGCTTCCTCATAGGCTTCCAGTTCGGCGGCGCGGTGCCCGGCCATGCCCTTGATGCGATTGCCCTTGGGGATCACCCAGCGCCGCGTGTCCCGCGACGTGATCAGCAATATGCGCATCGACCCGTCCGGGCCGGTCGCATAGGGAAGGGCGGCGATCTGACGCATCAGCCGCCCTTATGCGCCGCTCGGCGTTCATGACTGATGAATGGCGGCCCCTGAATCACCGGCGCCTTGTAACAAAATCGTCACATTGCGCAATCGATCCACGCGTCAGATCGACAGCCGCGCCGTGATGCGGATGTCCCGCCCTGCCAGGGGGGCGTAATCTTTCAGGAAACTCGCCGCCCGCCGCGCCTCGACATCGAAGATGTTGTTGGCGGACAGGGTGATGGTCGTCCGCTCATTTCCCTTGATCGGCTTGAAGGACAGGGAGGCGTTGACCAGCGTGAAGCCGTCGGTGGGCGTTTCGGTGTCGGCGATGCGGTTCTGGGCGAAGCTGCGCTCGACTTCGCCGCGCAGGCTCAGCCGGTCGCCCTGCAATTCCACGCCGCCCAGCAGGCGAAGCGGGGGTATGCGCGGCGCCGGACCCGACCCGACGATGGTGGCCCGGACATAGTCCGCCACGCCGTCCAGATTGACGGCATAGCCGCCCACCTGCCCTAGCTTCACCGTGCCCTCCGCCTCGAAGCCCAGATAGCGGGCGTCGGCCTGGAGGTTCTGGTAGCAGGGGAAGTCGAGCGGCTCTCCGCCATTTGCCGCCATGCAGACGCTGTCGTCGGCCAGCGAATCGTAGATATAGCCGTCGAACCAATTGTGATAGGCGGACAGCGAGACGGTATAGCCATTGCCCTGGCCGCGCAGCGTGCCCTCGACGCCCCAGCTCTTTTCCAGCCCGAAATCGGGATTGCCCAGTTCGAAGGCCTGCGTTCCGGCATGGTTGCCGCGCGCGAACAGTTCCTCGGCCGAAGGGGCGCGCTCCGTGCGGGACAGGTTCAGCCCGACGCGCCAGCCCGGCACGATTTCCTGGCTGACCCCTAGCGATCCGGACAGCGCATCGAAGCTGCGGCGATAGGCGGGATTGAGCAGCGTCTCGTCCGCGTCCGCCCCGACCCGCGTATGCTCATAGCGTCCGCCCAGTTCCACCCGCGTGGTGCCAAGGTCGAAGGATTGCAGCGTGAAGAAACCCAGTTGCTCCGTCTCGTTGCGCGGCAGGAACTTCTCCTCCCCCACGACGTGGAAATTGCGGGCGAAGAATTGCGCGCCGATTGCGCCGTCCCATCCGCCGCGCTTGGCCTGCACCAGTTCCAGCCGCGATTCGATGGACTGGTTATAGAAGGTCGTGCCGACCTCGCCCGTCTCCTCGATCTCCTGATGCTGGTAATCGGCAAAGCCAGCGCGCAGGCGGATTGATTCCAGGAAGCCGCCATTGACCGGCAGTTCGGCGCGCAGGTCGGCGCGATCCTGCTTCATGTGCAGCCGCACCTCTTCCGCTTCGCCGTCGGGGTCGAGCGAATAGCGGACGGGCACGCCATAGAAATTGTCGGTATGCGCGACCGAAAAGCCCAGATTGCCGCCATCGGTGATCAGCGCCGCGCCGCCCGCCACTTCCCAGGTGCGCGCCGCGCTGTTGGGCAGCTTGCCGCGCAGATTGGCCAGATCCTCAATCTCCGGATCGCCGCTCAACGCCGCCTGCGCGCGCAGCGCTGGCGTCAGGATATAGCTGCCGGTGTCCAGGTCGCCGCTCTTGGAATAGCTGCCGTCGAAATGGACCACGAACCTGTCGCCGACGGGCACCTCGATCTCGCCCGATCCGGTGCGCTCATTGGCGGCGCTGCCATAGGTGGCGATGCCCTCGACATGGATCGGCTCGTCGGGCACGCGGCGGGGGATGCGGCTGTCGATCACATTGACCACGCCGCCAATGGCCGAGGAACCGTAGAGCAATGCCGCGGGGCCGCGCAGCACCTCTATCCGGTCGGCGGTAAGGGGGTTGATCGCCACGGCATGGTCGACCGAAGTGTTCGACACGTCGAAGCTGCCGATGCCGTCGGTCAGGATACGCACGCGTTCCCCCTGGAAACCGCGCAGCACGGGGCGGGAAGCGTTGGGACCGAAGGAGGTCGCGGAGACGCCCGGCTGGCGCGCCAGCGTGTCGCCGATGGTGGGACGCAGCGACCGGGTGAGTTCCTGGCCGGACACCACGGACGTCCCGGAAAGAATATCGCCCTGCCGGCGGGGAATGATGGCGGTGACGATGATGTCCGCTCGTTGATCATGATAGGCTTGCGGCGCCGCATCGGCGGGCGCGTCCTGGGCGAAGGCGGGAAGGGCGGCAGACAATGCGGATAGGGCGCAACCGGCACGCAGCACTGCGGAACGATACATTCGGTTCGTCATCCTTGATTGGGAAAGAGACGCGCTCTCCTATCTGAAATGATATAGCATATCAATACCGCTTCGGCGCGCAATGGATCGCTTCCCCGCGGAATCCCCCCAACCAGTCGCGTGGAGCGATCAGAGAAAGAGGAATTCGGCCAGCGCAGCGGCGGCGGGGGCGCTTTCCGGGCGGAGCGCCTGGCGCACTTCTATGGCGGGCAACGGACGTTCCAGCGCGATCCGCCTGATCCCGGTCATCCGTCCCAGGTCGCGGGCGAGCGGGCCGAAGGCGGCGAAACAGCCGGCCCCTTCGCGCAATATGGTCATGATGTCGAACAGATTGTCGGTTTCCAGCACCGGGTCGCCCAGCCGGATGCCGCCGCGCAGCAGCGCCTCGTCGATGATCCGCCGCAGGCCGTTGTGCGCCTCCATCGCCAGCGTCGGCATGGCGGCGAGCTCGCCCGTCGCCACGCTGTCGCGACGGGCGAGCGGATGGTCGGCGCCGGCATAGAGGTTGATCTGCTCCGACCAGCCATAGCGGGATAGCGGCTCGTCCGTTTCGCCCAAGGCATAGAAATAGGCGATGTCGGCCTTGCCCCGGCGCAGCGCCCAGGCGGCTTCGTCGGCCAGGTGGATCGTCAGGTCCAGCGTGATGGCGACGTCGTCATTCGCCGCCTCGAACGCGGCCAGCGCTTCCTGGAAGTGGCCGAAGACCGGCGCTGGCGCGGCCAGGACAATGCTTTGCCGCGATGAGGAGGATTCCGGCGGAGCGGCGGCGGGGACAATGCCGTCCGCCTGGTCGACCTGCCAGTTTTCCGGCCGGTCCTGCGACAACAGGGTCATGGCCTCCGCCGTTTTCCGGCCGGCGGCCGTCAGGCGAGGAGCGCCGGCAAGATCGTCGAACAGGCGATAGCCCAGGCGCAGCTCCAGCGAGGCCAGGTCGCGTGCCACGTCATCGGGCGTGACCCCCAGGTCGCCGGCGCAGCGCGAGAGGCTGCCCGATGCCACCATCTGCGCGAATATATCCAATTGGCGCAGGGAAGGCGTGGCCATGACCCCTGATAGTGCAAATATGGCGCGGGGTTAAGGCCGATATTGGGTGAATATCGCTTTGCCATATTGACGAAGGCCGCCCAAAGATGGCAGGGCGCTCAGCCTGACGGGCGGGTATAGCTCAATGGTAGAGCACTAGCCTTCCAAGCTTGTGATGCGGGTTCGATCCCCGCTACCCGCTCCATCCCCTCATGGAGGCCCGTCGACGTCATGGGCGACATCGTCAACCTGCGGCAGGCGCGCAAGGCGAAGGCGCGGGCGGACAAGGAGCGCCGGGCGCAGGGCAATCGCGTCAAGTTCGGCCGGACCAAGGCGGAACGTCTGGCCCTATCGGCGGAAGAAGAACGCAGCAGGCGGCAGATCGACGGCGCGCGCCGTGACAATCGGGATGATGATCCCAAATA
Organism: Sphingobium indicum B90A; assembly: GCF_000264945.2. Taxonomy (NCBI): domain Bacteria; kingdom Pseudomonadati; phylum Pseudomonadota; class Alphaproteobacteria; order Sphingomonadales; family Sphingobiaceae; genus Sphingobium; species Sphingobium indicum. The sequence continues at coordinate 2,680,594 of NZ_CP013070.1, read as the reverse complement.
ATGGATCGCAATCTTCGCGCTGCTGGCAGAGGCTGAAGAGTAGAAACCGCCCAATAGAAATGAACGCCTGTTAATATTGACCAAGGTCGGATCATTTCGTCGGTGCTTTGGCTCGATTGATCGGGAATATCCTGCGCGTTTTGCGCTGAATCGTGAAGTTCGCGGGTTCAACCCTGGCTATGACTGGACGTATTCGCTCACTTCGCCCCGCCAGGGCCGCGATTGCCGCTGTTCTGGCTTTCAGTTCGCCAACGCTGCTCGCGCAGGACGTCGTGTCGCCCGGTCAGCCGGCGATCGCCAACGCTTCCCCCGAACCGGCGCCCCCGGCGGCCTCCGCTCCGACATTCGCGCCGGCTCAGCCCGTGGTCCAGGCGACGCCATCGGTCGAAGAACGCCTGGAGGCCGCCATCGCGGCCGCGCAAGCAGAGGAGAAGACGCAGACCGCTGGCGCAGCGACCGGGGCGGAACGGAGCGCGCCCAAGCCCGCGGCGCGCGCGGCGGCACGAGCCGAGCCGACCGCGCCGCCCGCCCGCGTCGAGCCCCCGGTGCAGCGCGAGGCACCGTCCCCGACGCCTCCTGCCGAGGCATTTGCGCCCGCCGCGCCCGCGACGCAGGCTCCTGTTCCGCCGTCCGAAGCCGGGATCGATCCGGCATTGCTTTGGGCATTGGGCGGCGGCTCCTTGCTGATGGTTGGCCTGGGCGGAGCCGCTTTGTTGCGCAGGCGCAGGCGTCGCGAGGGGCAGTGGGAAGGGCAGGAGCATTGGGAGGGCGAGGTGATTCAGCCCATGGAACCTGCCGCGACGACCGCGCCCGCCATGCCGCCGATGACCCCACCGCCCGCCGCCGCTGTGCCGAGCGAGGAGGAACGCACATTGGAGGCGATGGTCGCCGCGCCGCCCAGCGCCGACAACCCGTTCCGCACGCATGCCAAGCGCATGACCCGGGCGAAATTCCTGCTCGCGCAACGGCAGAGGCAGGCAGAAACGCCGATGGTCGAGGAAACCGCGGCAGCACCGGCCGAATCGTCCCGGCCTGCGCCGGCGGCCACCCAGACGGTTTATCGTTTCGGTTCCGACCGGCGGCGCGACGGCGTCTTCAAGCCGCGGACAAGCTGAGTTCCTTCGGATTCCGTGAGGAAAGGGGGATGCCGGTCCCGATCGGCATCCCCTTTGTCGCGAGATAGTGCGGCGCATCCGGTTGCCTTGAGCCGTCCGGCCTGATACCGGCCCGCCGGTAATCGCATGGCCGCCCAGGCCCGCCCTCAAGGAAAGTTGCCCATGTCCGACAAGATCAACCGCATCGTTCTTGCCTTCTCAGGTGGGCTGGATACCAGCGTGATCCTGAAATGGCTGCAACAGACCTATCAGTGCGAGGTGGTGACCTTCACCGCCGATCTGGGCCAGGGCGAGGAACTTGAACCGGCCCGCGCCAAGGCCCGGCTGATGGGCGTCAAGGAAGAGCATATCTTCATCGACGACCTGCGCGAGGAATTCGTCAAGGACTATGTCTTCCCGATGATGCGTTCCAACGCGCTCTATGAGGGGCTTTACCTGCTCGGCACGTCCATCGCCCGCCCGCTGATCGCCAAGCGCCAGATCGAGATCGCGAAGCAGGTCGGCGCCGACGCGGTGTCCCACGGCGCGACCGGCAAGGGCAATGATCAGGTCCGCTTCGAACTGGGCTATTACGGCCTCGCGCCCGACATCAAGGTGATCGCCCCCTGGCGCGAATGGGATTTGACCAGCCGCACCAGGCTGATCGAATTCGCCGAAAAGCATCAAATTCCGATCCCCCGCGACAAGCGCGGCGAAAGCCCCTTCTCGACCGACGCGAACATGCTGCACACCTCGTCCGAGGGTAAGGTGCTGGAAGATCCGTGGGAGGAAACCCCGGACTATGTCTATTCGCGCACGGTCAATCCGGAGGATGCGCCCGACGCGCCGGAATATATCACCATCGATTTCGAGCGCGGCGACGGCGTGGCGATCAACGGCGTCGGCATGTCGCCTGCGACGCTGCTGGAGACGCTCAACGACTATGGCCGCAAGCATGGCATCGGCCGCCTCGACCTGGTCGAAAACCGCTTCGTCGGCATGAAGTCGCGCGGCATGTACGAAACGCCGGGCGGCACCATCTATCACCTCGCCCATCGCGGGATCGAGCAACTGACGCTCGACCGGGGCGCGGCGCATCTGAAGGACGAGTTGGCGCCGCGCTATGCCGAACTCATCTATAACGGCTTCTGGTTCTCGCCGGAGCGCGAGATGCTCCAGGCCGCCATCGACCATAGCCAGGAGAAGGTGACGGGCACCGTCCGCCTGAAGCTCTACAAGGGCGGCGTCTATGTCGTCGGCCGCAAGTCGCCCTATTCGCTCTACAGCGAGAAGGTCGTGACCTTCGAGGATGACGCGGGCGCCTATGACCAGCGCGACGCGGCGGGCTTCATCAAGCTCAACGCGCTCCGCCTGCGCCTGCTGGGCCGCCGCGACCGCTGAGGAATTTTCGTCGCCCGATACAAATTGCGACATTTTATCGGGTGACGTGACAAAATTGCGGGACAAAACTTCCCGATAAGCGTCTTCAAGGACGGCAGGGCGCCGTTCGTGACAGACGCTTTGAAGGAAAATCCCATGATCCGCAAATTCATGACCACGGTGGCGCTGGGCTCGCTGTTCGTCGGCGGGCTCGCTGCATCCCATCTCGCTTTCGCTCAAGACGCCGGACCGCGCGGCGGCGGCATGCTGATGATGGCCGACGCCGACAAGGACGGGGCCGTCACCAAGGCGGAATTGACCGCCGCCCTCGAAACCCGCTTCGCCAGGCTGGACGCCAACAAGGACGGCAAGCTGGACCAGGCGGATCGCGACATGCTCCGCCAGCAGCGGCTCGATAAGCGCTTCGCCGCGCTGGACGCCGACAAGAACGGCCAGATCAGCAAGGCGGAATTCGCCGCCGGGCATCAGGGCCGGGACGGCATGCGCGACCGCATGGGCAAGCCCGGCGGGCCGGAAGGGCGCGGCTGGCGCCACCGCGGAGGGGGGCATCATGATATGGGAGAGGGCATGCGCGGCGGTCCGGGTGATGCGGTGAAAAAGGACGGCATCACCAAGGCCGAGTTCCTGGCCCGTCCGCTTGCCCTGTTCGACAAGGCCGACGCCAATCATGACGGCAAGGTGACCGCCGAAGAGATGAAGGCGGCGCGCCAGGCCTTCCGCGACGGGTGGAAGGACCGCAGGGCGACGCCGCCCGCCAATTGAGGGTAAAGGGCGAAGGCGCTGATTTGCAGGCCTCGCCCTTCCAACCCGCCCCAAGCCATGACAAGAAGCGGACCATGAGCGAACGACCCCATCTGCTGCTCGTCGATGACGAGCGCTCGATCCGCGAGCCGCTGGCGCAATATCTCGGCCGCAACGGCTTTCGCGTGACGGCCGTCGAAAATGCGGCGGAAGCGCGGGTTCGCCTCAACGCCAACGCCATCGATCTGGTGATCCTGGACATCATGATGCCGGGCGAGGACGGGCTGTCGCTCTGCCGCCATATCCGCGAGACCAGCGAGATTCCGGTGATCCTGCTCACGGCGAAATCGGAAGAGACGGACCGCATCGTCGGGCTGGAGATGGGCGCCGACGATTATGTGCTGAAGCCCTTTTCCCCCCGCGAACTGGTCGCCCGCATCAAGGTGATCTTCCGCCGCGTCGCGACCGGCGGCCAGCGCGTCACGGCTCCCGACGGCGCCACCTATGCCTTTGCGGGCTGGCTGCTCAAGACGCAGGAGCGCACGCTGGTCGACGGTGAAGGCGTGGCGCTGCCGCTTTCCACGGCGGAATATAATCTGATGCTGGCCTTCGCTACCCGGCCCAATCAGGTGCTGAGCCGCGACCAGTTGCTGGACATCACCCAGGGGCGGGAGGCCAACGCCTTCGACCGGGCGATCGACAACCAGATCAGCCGCCTGCGCAAGAAGATAGAGCCGGACCCCAAGAACCCGACGCTGATCAAGACGGTCTGGGGCGGCGGCTACACCCTGTCGGCGGACGTGCGCAAGCTGTGAGGCGGCTGCGCCTTTGGCCGCAGGGCGTCGTCGGCCAGATCATCATCCTGGTCGCGCTGGCGCTGTTCGTGGCGCAGGCGATCAATTTCGCCCTGCTGCTGCGCGAGCGGCAACGGATCGAACTGACGGCGCAGACGGCGCCGGGCGTCTACCGCATCGTCGATGCGCTCGACAACCGGCCGGACCGGCGCGGCGGGGATGAGGCGGACCGGCGGGGCCGGGTGCGCTTCCTGGACGCCGCCCCGTCCTTGCCGGGGCAAGCCCGGCCGGATGTCGAGCGCCGCGCCCGGGCGATGTTCGACGATGTCGGCCTTTCGGTCCGCTCCATCCATGCGGTCGAACAGAACCGGCCGCTGCCCATGCGGCGCTGGGACAATTTCCGCCTGCGCGCGGACGGGGACAGGCACGCCCCCATGCGCATGACGCGCCTTGCGATGGCGGTCGAATATCAGCCGGGCAAATGGGCGCTGACGCAGACGCGCATCGGGGGCCGGCCGCCGCGCTTCGGCGGCTGGCTGGTGGGGCAGACGCTGATCCTCTATGCCATCGTGCTGCTGCCGCTGCTTTGGGTCGGGCGCAGGCTGGCGCGGCCGTTGAAGCAGTTGACCCGCTCGGCGGAGCAGTTTGCCCGCACCGGATCGGCCGATGCGGTGGAGGAGCGCGGCCCCGGCGACGTGCGGCAGCTCACCATGGCCTTCAACGCGATGCGCAGCCGCATCTTCGCGATGCTGAACGAGAAGGACCGGATGCTGGGCGCCATCGGCCATGATCTGCGCACGCCGCTGGCCTCGCTGCGGGTGCGCGCCGAATCGGTGGAGGACGAGGGCGAGCGCGCCCGCATGTCCGAGACGATCGACGAGATGAACCGGATGCTGGAGGATATTCTCTCGCTGGCCCGCGCAGGGCGCAGCAGCGAAGCCCGGCAGAAGGTCGACCTGTCGGCGCTGGCCGATGCCGTGGTCGAGGATTTTCTGGAACTCGGTTCCCCGGTCGATCTGGCCGACAGCGAGCGCGTGGTGGCCGATGTCCGGCCCCAGCAGATCAGGCGGGCGCTGCGCAACCTGATCGAAAATGCCATCGTCTATGGCGAGCGGGCGCATGTCTCGGTCGAAAGGGCGGACGGCGCCATCCGGCTGATCGTGGCGGATGACGGGCCGGGCATATCCGAGGAGCGGATGGAGGAGATGATGGAGCCCTTCACCCGGCTGGAGGGCTCTCGCAATCGGGATACCGGCGGGGCGGGCCTGGGGCTGGCGCTGGTGCGGGCGATCATGATCGAACATGGCGGCGCGCTGAAACTCGCCAATCGGGCGCAGGGCGGGTTGGAGGCGAGCCTGGTCCTGCCCGCCTGAAAACGGCGCTTTTCCGCCGAAGTTCACACTATATGCGCGCGCGTGCCTGGGCGCGCGTAGGCGTCGGGCGCAATGTGTCGGACGTTTCAAAGAGGGATGGGGGATAGGCCGGGCGGCGGACGGTAGGACAGGCCGGATTGGCTGATGTTGGGAAAATAGGACATTTTGTCAGGAGCCTGTTGCCCTTGGGCCACATGGGCTTTTCTGCGGCGGCCTCTAGGCAAGGTCGAGGAGGGGCTGAAATTCGCCAATCCAGATATACCCCTCCCGCAGGCGGGAGGGGGGATGACGGGAAGCCGCCCATGGCAGCGGTCCGGCTCAGTGCTTGCCGGGCTTGTTCGACGTGCCCGGCGCCGTCGGGTTGATCAACTGCGCGCCTGCGGGGAGGCTGGTGCCGCCCATGTCGAGCTTGCGGGCTTCGGTCCGCGCCATGGTCATCGGATTGTCGCGTTCCCTGATCGCGGCCCTGGTTTCGGCGTCGGCTTGTTCGTCCGCATCGCCGCCATTCGCGCCGTGGCTCCACCCCAGGATGATCGACATGCGCCGGTTGCGCGGGTCGTAGACGTCGCCCTTCGCGAAGGGTTCGCGGTCGGCCACGCCCTCGATCCGGGCGAAGCGGTCGTTGCCGATGCCGCTCGCGGCCAGCGCCTTGCGCGTGGCTTCGGCGCGGGCGGAGGAGAGCATCCAATTGTTCATCGTCTGGCCGGCGCTATAGGGCAGGCCGTCGGTATGACCGCGCACGATCAGCGGATTGGGCATGGTCCGGATCGTCGCCGCGACCTCGTTCACCAGTTCCCGCGCCTGCGGCAGCAGCCGGTCGGTGCCCATGGCGAACATCGCGAAGTCCGCCTCGTCGATCAGGTCGATGCGCAGCCCTTCGTGCGTTTCGGTGAAGCGGATATTCTTCAGCAGCTTGCGGATGCCCTGGCGGCGGGCCATGCGCGCCTCCAGTTCCTTCCTGATCGATTCGAACTTGGCCCGATCGGCGGCCTTGGTGGCCTTGCCGCCCTGGTCCTTGGTGCCCGATGCGTCGCGGGGGATGGTGATGGCGAGATTGCCCTGGCCGCCGGTGGTCGGATAATTTTCCTTCGCCGTCATGCTGTCGCCGCCGAACATGCCGTTCGACCCGGCGGAGCCTTCCTTGAGCTGCACCAGCGTCGGCGTGAAATAGTCGGCCAGCCCCTTGCGCTGCTTTTCGGTGGTCGCGCCCAGCAGCCACATCAGCAGGAAGAAGGCCATCATCGCCGTCACGAAGTCGGCATAGGCGACCTTCCATGCGCCGCCATGATGGCCGCCATGCCCTTCCACCACGATCTTCTTGACGATGATCGGCCGGGGTTCAGGCTCGTTCGCGCCGCGCTTCTTCTCGGCCATGGCTTATTTGCCCCGCATGCCGTCGAACACTTCGGCGAAGGCCGGCTGGTTCGCATGGGTCAGGCTGGAGCGCGCCGCCTCTATCACCAGCGGCTGCGGATGGCCGTGCAGGGAGGCGACGATGATCTGCTTGACGACATGGTACATCGACCCGTCCGCCTCGATCACGGCGCGGCAGCGATTGGCGAAGGGATTGACCATGCCATAGGCGAGCAGAACGCCCAGGAAGGTGCCGACCAGCGCCGAACCGATCATGCCGCCCAGGATCGCCGGCGGCTGGTCGATGGACCCCATGGTCTTCACCACGCCCAGAACCGCCGCGACGATGCCGAGCGCGGGCAAGGCGTCCGCCAGCCCCTGCAGATTGTCGGCGGGGCGCAGCGCTTCGTGATGATGGGTCTTGAGCGCATTGTCCATCACCTCCTCGACCGCATGCGGGTCGAGCGTGCCGGAGGAGACGACAACCAGCCGCAACGTGTCGCTGATCAGGTGGATCAGCGTCTTGTCGCCCATCAGGCGCGGATATTCGGAGAAGATGGTGGAGCTTGCCGGATCCTCGATATGCGGTTCCAGCGCCACCGGGCCTTCGACGCGCAGCGTCTTCATCAGCTTGGAGACGAGGAAGATGCAGTCCAGGAAATCCTGCTTCTTGTATTTCGGCCCCTTGAACACCTTGCCCAGGCCGCCGCCCAACGCCTTCAGGTCGCTGCCCGAATTGCCGATGATCAGCGCGCCGACGGCCGCGCCGCCGATGATGATCATTTCATGCGGAAGCGCGTGCAGAACCGGACCGATGTCGCCGCCTGTAAAGATGAAGCCGCCGAACACCATGGCGAGCAGCACGACCAGGCCGATGATTGCGAACATGATTATCCCCGAAATTCTGCCCGAAGGCGCCGTCTTGATCGAAGCATCGCATGAGAGACGCTCTCGATTGGTTAATACGGCTTGGCGATGCCGTGATTTAGGGTGCGGGCCGAAAAAACCATGAGGATGCTTTTTACCGGAAAGTCGCGGTTTTGGACGGTGTATCCGTATTCTCGTCATCCCCGCGAAGGCGGGGATCCATCTCCCACAAGAATGCGCTTGGCGCGGCGTCAGGAGATGGGTTCCCGCCTTCGCGGGAACGACAGGGAATTGCGGTTGCCGCTTACCCCTATTTGATCAGGTCGAACAGCGTCTGCTGGTTGATCCGGGCGAAGGCGGATTGGGCAGCGTCCAACTGGAGCAGCTTGGCCGAAACCGAGGAGATGACTTCGGTCAGATCGGTCGATTCCAGATCGGCCCGCCGTTCCTTGAGGTCGATGTCTATGTCGGTGAGGCGCGTGCCGATCACGTCCAGCCGGTCGCTGCGCACGCCCTGCTTGGTCTGTTCCAGGACGACGTGATTCTGCGCCGCCTTGACGGCGTCCAGCGCGGCGACGACGTCCGCGTCCACGCCGCCTTGCAGGGCGGTGATGCTCTGGCCCAATATGGCGTCCAGCGTCATCGGCGTGCCGCCGACGTCGATGCCTTCGGACACTTCCTGCCGGGTGCCGACCACCGCCAGGTTGAGGCCGCGGCTGACCGGAACCAGGACGCTCTGCCCGTCGTCGAAGGTCGGGACGCCGTTATAATCCTTCTGGTTGAGCAGCGCATCGATGGTCGTGCGGATCGTCTTCATTTCCTCGACGATGGCGGTCTTGCTGGCGTCGTTCAGCGCTCCGTTGCGGGCGGCCGTCAGCAATTCCTGCGCGCGGGTCAGCAGCGTGTTCATCTCCTGCAGATTGGCTTCGGCCGTGGCGGCCCGCGCCGTGCCGGTGCTGACGTTGGACTGCCAGGCCGCCTGCTGCGCCTGCGCCCGGCCGATGTCCGACACCTGCACCCAGGCGAGCGCGTTTTCCGACGGCCTGGTCAGCGTCTTGCCGGTCGAAATGGCGGTCTGGCCGTCGACTATGCCCTGGGAAAGCTGCTGCTGACGACGGATTTCCGCCAGAAGGATCTTGTTGGTGATGCCTACCATGGTTCGGTTCCTTGCCTTCAGATGATCTGCAGGATCGCGTCGACGGTTTCCTTCGCGACCTGAAGGATCTTCGCGCAGCCCGAATAGGCCTGCTGGATGCGCAGCAGGTCGGCCGCCTCCATGTCCAGGTCGACGCCGCTCACCGCTTCGCGCGCGGCCACGGCCTGGTCGCTGCGGCTCTGTGCGGTGGTCTGCTCCGCCTTGGTGGAGGAAAGCAGGTTGGCGTGCGTCGCGATCAGCGCGGTCCAGCCCTGTTCGACGCTGCCATTGCCGCGCAGCACCGTGGATACGGTCAGCAGATTGCCGTTCGCCGTGCCGTCGCTCGATTTGACGGCAAGCTGGGCGGGGTCGCTGATCAATGCGGTGACCGTCGCGGCGCTGGCGCCGGACAGCAGCGGCGCGCCCGCAGCGCCGGGGCTGCCGTCGGTCAGGCCCTGCGCATGCCAGGCGTTCATGTTGGCGACGAACTGCTGCGCCAGCGTGTCGAGGCTGGCGCGGCGCTGCGAGACCGTGCCCGCGGCCGAAAACAGCCCGCCCAGCGTGCCGCTGGTCGGCGCGGCGAGGGCGGCGCCCGCGCTCGTCGCCAGGGCCAGCGTGCCGTCGGCGTTGACGGTCAGCGCCAGCGGCGTGGCGGCGTCGCCCTGCACCAGCGTCTGGCCGTTCAGCGTCACCTGCGCCTGGTCATGCGTGCCGAAGCTGACGTCGATATTGAGGTTGGACGACAGCGTGCCAAGCGCCGCGTCCCGGCTGTCGAGCAGTTGCGCATAGGCCGACGTGCCCGGCTGCGCCCGCAGCAGGCTGTTGTTGATGTCGGCAAGGGCGGAGAGCGCCTGGTTGATCGTCGTCACGGACGCCTGCGCCTCCGTCGCGATGCCGCTCGACACCTGCACCAGGTCGGCCGCCGTCTGGTTGAAGGCCTGGGCGACGCGGCCGATGCTGTCCAGCGTCGTCACGCGCAGCGATTTGTCGTTGGGGCTGGCGGCCAGCTTGTCCATATTCTGGAACATGCCGGTCATCAGTTGGCCGATGCCGGTTTCCGTGTCGTTGAGCGCGGTTTCCGAATCGGTCAGCCAGCGCATCCGCGCCAACGCGCTGCCAAGCTGCGTGTTGGTGTAGCGCACCGTCGCGTCCAGATAGGGATCGGTGGCGCGGTTGACGCTCTTGACGTCGGTGCCGCCGAAATTGGCGCGGGAGATGTAGACGGCCATGGTCGCGGTGGACGAACCGGATTCGACCGTCGTCACCGACCGGCGCGAATAGCCTTCGGTGCTGGCGTTGGCGATATTCTCCGACACCGCCGCCATGGCGGTGCGATAGGCCTTCGTGCCTGAGGCGCCGATGATGAAGAGGTCGCTCATTCAGCCTTGTCCGCCGGGCCGGTGGGCGCGGATGCGCCGGGCCTGGCCCCGAACTGGCGCATCAGCATCTCCGCGATGCCCAGCGTGCCGCGGCTGGCCATGCTGTCGGCGGTGCGGGCGTCGGCCATGTCGCGAAACTGGTCGGTCGCGCTGGAATCGCTGATGCCCTCGGCCAGGCTGGCCGAGCGCATCGCGCCCATCATCTGGCGCAGGAAGATCGCCTCGAACTGCTGCGCGGCCTTTTCGAGGCCTGCCTTGTCCTGCGTTCCGCCCGGCTGGGTCGCCGTTCCTGTCGTCGCACCGATCTGCATCACAACACCACCAGTTCAGCCTTGAGCGAACCTGCCTGCTTGAGCGCTTCGAGGATCGCGACCATGTCCGCGGGGGAGGCGCCGATGGCGTTCACCGCCTTGACTATATCGGCCAGAGAGGCCCCACCTTTAAAATTAATCATCGGCCGCTTTTCCTGATCGATCGAAATCGAACTGGATTGCTCGACCGCCGTCTGCCCTCGCGAGAAGGGGGCGGGCTGGACGACGCGGGGCGATTCGTTGACGCTGACCGTGATTTTCCCGTGCGCGATGGCGGCGGGGTGGATCTTCACCGCGCCGTTGATGACGACGGTGCCGGTGCGGGCGTTGACGATGACCTTGGCGGGCGCGTCGGCGGGCGCGACCTCGATATTCTCGATCAGGCCCATCATCATGATGCGGTCGGTCGCGCCGGGCGCTGCGTCGATGGAGACGGAGACCGCGTCCGTCGCCCTGGCGCGGCGGTCGCCGAAGGTGCGGTTGATGCCGTCCGCCACGCGCAGGGCCGTGGTGAGGTCGGCTTCGGAGAGGTTGAAGGTGAGCGTGGGAGCGGTGTCGAAGCCGGTGGCGACGGCGCGCTCCACCGTCGCGCCGCCCGGAATCCGGCCGGCCGAGGGGATGTTGACCGACACCTGGCTGCCGTCCGCGCCGGACACGCCCAGGCCGCCGACGGCCAGATTGCCCTGCGCCATGCCGTAAATCTCGTTATCCGCGCCGCGCAGGGGCGTCATGATCAGGGTGCCGCCGCGCAGCGACTTGGCCTTGCCAAGGGCGGAGACGGTGACGTCGAGCCGCTGGCCGGGCTTGGCGAAGGCGGGGAGGTCGGCGGTGACCAGCACGGCCGCCGCATTTTTGAGCGCGGGGTTGATGCCCTGCGGCAGGGTGAGGCCGAAGCGCGAGACGACGCCCTTCATGCCCTGCGTCGCATAGTCCAGGCTGTCGTCGCCGGTGCCCGCGAGGCCGACGACGATGCCGTAGCCGGTGAGCTGGTTCGGACGGACGCCCTGGAATGTGCCGAGATCCTTGATCCGCTCGGCATGGGCCGGAGCGGCGAGGAGGGCGAGGGCGGTGAGGATGGCGATTATGGTGCGGTGGAAGGCTTTGCTCCAAACACTCTTGTCATTCCCGCGAAGGCGGCAATCCATCTCCAGCCGCATCCCCAGGCGCAAGGCCGGGAGATGGATTCCCGCCTTCGCGGGAATGACGGAAAGGAAAGGGTGCGAGAAGGAGGCCATGGGACGTTCCATCAGAAGGGGCTGATCATGGAGAAGAAGCGCTGCAGCCAGCCCTGGCGGCTGGCGCGGGCGATTTCTCCCTTGCCGGTGTAGATGATCTTCGCGTCGGCCACGCGGGTCGATGCGATGCGGTTGTCCGGGCCGATGTCGGCCTGGCGGACGAGGCCGCTGATCTGGATAAATTCGTCGCCGCGATTGAGCGTCAGCGCCTTTTCGCCCTTCACCAGCATCGTGCCATTGGGATAGGTCGCCGCGATGGTCACGGTGATTTCGCCGTTCAGGGCATTGGACTGTGTGGCGGCGCCCTTGCCGGTGAAGGCGTTGCTGCCGCTGGAGCCGATGTCGCTGGCGGAGAAGATCTTGGACAGCGGGCCGGTGCTGGGCGGGGTCAGCGCGATGCTGCCGTCGCGGCTGGTGTCGGCGCTGTTGCTCTTGGTCGCCTGGGTCCGTTCGACCAGGACGATGGTGATGATGTCGCCCACGCTGGTCGCGCGCGCACCGCTGGTAAGCGGGGTATAGCCCATCGACGCCTGGAAGATCGAACCGTTCGCCGCCGGGGCGGCAGGGGCGGCAACGACCGAGGGGGCATAAAATTGCCGCTCGGCATCGCGCTTCTTGCCGGCCATGGCCGGGGAGGCGGCGAGGGCGGCAAGCGCCAGTCCGAATATCATTCGTCCTGAGCGAAGTCGCAGGATGCGGCCGACCGACGGGGAGGCCACTTCGACAGGCTCAGTGGAGGGCTTCGACAGGCTCAGCCCGAACGGATTATGTGGCGAGAACATGGTTAGGCTCACAACTGCTGGTTGGCATATTGGAGCATTTCGTCGGTCGCCTTGATCATCTTCGAATTGACCTCATAGGCGCGCTGGGTTTCGATCATGTCGACCAGTTCCTCGACCACGTTGACGTTCGAGGTTTCGAGATAGCCCGCGCGCACGACGCCGCGCCCGTCCAGACCCGCGACGCCGACCTGCGGCGTGCCGCTGGCGGCGCTTTCCTTGAGCAGGTTGCCGCCCACCGAGGTGAGCCCGCCCGGATTCATGAAGCTGGCCAGTTCGATCTGGCCGAGCTGGGTCGGTTCGGTCTGGCCCTGAAGCGTGGCGGAGACGGTGCCGTCATTGCCGATGGTGACGCTGGTCGCGCCCTCCGGCACGGTTATCTGCGGGATCAGCGGCAGGCCGTCGCTGGTGACGACGACGCCTTCCGCCGTGGTCGTGAAATTGCCGGCGCGGGTATAGGCGATGGAGCCGTCGGGCTGCTGCACCTGGAAATAGCCGGAGCCCTCGATCGCCATGTCCAGCGTGTTGCCGGTCTGGTTCAGCGTGCCCTGCGCGTTGATCTTGCTGGTGCCCTGCAGGGCGACGCCGGAGCCGAGGTTGAGGCCGGTGGCGAACTTGTTCTCGCTGTCGCTGTTCGCGCCCGCCGCCACGATCTGCTGATAGGCCAGCGTCTCGAAATCGGCGCGGTCGCGCTTGAAGCCGGTGGTGTTGACGTTCGCCAGGTTGTTGGCGATCACGCGCATCTTCGTGTTCTGCGCGTCGAGGCCGGTGCGGGCGACATGAAGGGCGGCGTTGGTCATCGTCTATCTCCGTGAGGCAGGCTCATGCGGGCATCAAAGCAAGGGTCGTGCCAGATTAACCGTTAATCCAGGCGCATCAGCGAGGCGCCGCCGTCATCCAGTTGCTTGGCGGTGTCGATCATCTTGATCTGGGTTTCCCAGGCGCGGCTGGCCTCTATCATCTGGACCAGCGCCGATGTGGCGTTGACGTTCGATCCTTCCAGCGATCCGCCGGTCACGGTGGCGATGGGATCGTCGGGCAGGACGCCGCCATTCGCTTCGCGGAACAGGCCGTCCGTGCCCTTGGCGATGCTGGAGCCGACCGGGTTGACCAGCTTCAGCTTGTCGACCTGCTGCGGATTGGCGGGGTCGCCGCCCTGCGGCACGCCCCAGATGCTGCCGTCCTTGGCGATGGAGACGCTGTCCATCTGCGGCAGGGTGATGGGGCCGCCCTCGCCCAGCACGACCAGGCCGTCGCCGGTGGTGAGCAGGCCGTTGTCGCTGACCTTCAGGTCGCCGCGGCGCGTATAGGCTTCGCCGCCGTCCGGGGCCTGGACGGCGAGCATCGCATCGCCGTTCATGGCCACGTCCAGCGGATTGCCGGTTTCGGTGACCGCGCCTTGCGCCATGTCGGCGGCGATCACCTGTTCGGATGCCTGCGCCCGCGTGTTGAGGTTGTCGCCCTTGATCCAGCGCGTCTCGGCATTGGCGATTTCCGCGCGAAAGCCGGTGGTGTTGACGTTCGCCAGATTGTTGGAGATCGCCGCCTGCCGCGCCATCGCGCCGCGCATCGCGGTGAGTGCCGTGTTGACGAGCCGGTCCATGGGGGTTCCTTCGCAGGTCTTTTATGCAGTGTGTTCCTGCGTAGGCAGGAACCCAGTTCAGACGGCGGGACTGGGCTCCTGCCTTCGCAGGAGCACGTTACCTACCGAGGCGAACTATTACGTCCGCATGTTGACGATGGTGGTCGACAGCGTGTTCGCCGCCTCGATCGCCTTCGAGTTCGCCTGGAAGTTGCGCTGGGCGGAGATGAGGTTCACCAGTTCTTCCGTGATGTCGACGTTGGAGCGTTCCAGCGCGCCGGAGCGGACCGAGCCGAACAGGCCGCTATTGCCGGTGCCCAGCATCGGCGCGCCGCTGGCGTTGGTGGCGGTCCAGTGGGCGTCGCCGCTCTGGCGCAGCCCTTCCTGGCTGTTGAAGGCGGCGATGGCGGTCGCGCCCAGATAGACGGTGGAACCGTCGGCGTAGACGCCGGTGATCTTGCCTTCTTCCGACACGCCCACGCTGGTGAGCTGGTTGCCGGTGCCGCCGTCGGGCCAGTTGGTCGGGATCTTGAGATCCGTGAGCGAAGCGGGGGTCAGCGTGCCGGTCACCGTGGGCGCGCCGGTCGTGGGATCGAGCGGAATGACCTGGAGCCGGGCGCCGGTGGTGTCGACGACATAGCGGTCCTCCTCCACCGAGAAGGCGCCGTTGCGGGTATAGCCGATTTGGTCGTCGGCGCTGCGCTTCACCGTGAAGAAGCCTTCGCCGGTGATGGCGAGGTCCAGCGTCTTGTCGGTGGTTTCGATGGTGCCCTGCGTGAACTGCTGGCTGATGCCCTGGGTGCGGACGCCCTGGCCCGCGACCTGCGTGGTGGTCTGCATCGGCGCGGCGGCGAAGATGTCGCCGAACACGGCCTTGCTCTTCTTGAAGGCGGTCGAATTGACGTTGGCGACATTGTTCGCCGTGGTCGACAGGTCGGTCTGGGCGGCCTTGAGGCCGGAAAGCGAGATGTAGAAGGACATGGCGTTGCTCCTTGGGTGAAAGGAAAGGGATTAAGCGAGTGAAATGGCGTCGGTCGGCTTGTAGGTGCCGAGCGGGGTGATGAGTTTCGACGAACTGCCGTCGGCGGGTGACTGGACGGCCGCAATGGTGGCCCAGCTCGCGACGCGGCTGGGGTTGGCGCCGTTGACCTTGATCCGGAGGGCGTCGGTGGCGATGCTGTTTCCTGCGTCGTCCTTGCCGTCCCAGTAGAAATTGACGTCGCCCTTGGGCTGGTCGCCAAGGTCGATGGTCTTGACGACATTGCCGTTGCCGTCGATCAGGTCGACCGAAGCGCCGCTGGTGGCGTCGGCAAAGCTGACCTGGCCCATATATTGGCCGGCGGCGTCGGGGGCGGCGATGTTGCTCTGCACCAGCATCGACTTGCCGATCCAGCTTGCCGCGTCGCCCAGGCGCGATCCGGTCAGTTCCGACGCCAGATTCTTCAGCGTCTGGTTCATCTCCGCGATGCCGCTGCTGTTGGTGATGGTCGCCATTTGCGCGACCATCTGCGCGTTGTCGACGGGTTCGAACGGGTCCTGCGTCTGCATCTGCGCGGTCAGCAGGCGCAGGAAATCGGCCTGGCCCATTTCCGACTTGCCCGTGCCGACCTTGGCATTGGGGTTATAGACGGACAGGCCCGCTTTGTCGGTGGCGGTCGTGGTCGTCATTTGCCGATCCTTATGGTTTCCATCATCAGGGACTTGGCGGTGTTCAGCACCTGCACGTTGTTCTGGTACATGCGGGCGGTCTCGATCATGTCGACCAGTTCCGCGCTGCTATCCACGGCGGCTTCCCATACATCGCCATTCTTGTCGGCCAGCGGATGGTTGGGGTCGTGGCGCTTGGTGGGCTGCGCGTTGGTGGTGACGACATTCTGGACCTTGACGGTCGAGACGCCGGGGCTGTCGGTGACCGACTGGAACATCGGCTTGATCGCGCGATAGGCCTCCGCCGCGCTGCCGGTGACGTTTCCGGCATTGGCCATGTTGGAGGCGGTGGCATTGAGGCGCACGAGCTGCGCGCTCATGGCGCGGCCGGCGATGTCGAAGACGTTCATGGGGCCATGGCCGCTCATGCTCATTCTCCCTTCAGGGCGCGGGTGATGGTGTTGATGCGGCCCTCCAGGAAGGAGAGGGTCGTGCGATATTTGACGGCGTTCTCCGCAAACAGGGTCTGTTCGGTGCTGAGTTCGACGGTGTTGCCGTCCAGGCTCGACTGAAGCGGCACGCGATAGCCCATGGAGTCGTCCACCGCCTGCGACACGTCGGCGGCGGATTTGCCCTGCCGGGTGGTGGCTTCCTTCAGCGCGGACTCGAAATCGATGTCGCGGGCCTTGTAGCCGGGCGTGGAGGCGTTCGCGATGTTGGACGCGAGCAGGGACAGGCGCTGCGAGCGAAGCGCCAGCGCCTTTCCATGTATCCCGAACAATCCGTCTTCCAGCGACATTGCACATCTTTCCGTTTTTTCGCCCTGGCGGGCCTAAAACTTCCTTCTCCCCCGCCGTTCTGAGGCCTGATGGCGTGAACCGCGGGTGATCCAGCCCGATATTCGCAAGAGCCGTGCCAATTTGCGTGGGTGACGCACCGGCATGGCGGGAAATCGCGGAAATCCGGGCGATTGCGCGGTGACGGCGGCAAGGACGGCAAAATTTTGCCGGCGGGTGGCAGCGCTTTGCCGCCGGCCGGTCGGGCGTGAGCGGGGACGTGAAGATGATCGGGATCATGGCGCATTTGTTCGACCCGCTGACCCTGCTGGCCATGGTCGCGGGCGTCGGGCTGGTGGCGCTGTTCCAGAATGGAGCGCGCGCGCTGGGGCGGGCCTTTGCCGCCCTTGTCCCCCTGCTGCGCGCCGATCCGACAAAGGACCGGGATGCTGCGCGGGCGGCGATGCTGAAGATCGACCAGGTCGCGCAACTGCGCGGCCTTGCCTGCACCGACCGGGTGAAGACCGCCAACCCCTATCTGACCGAAGCCGCGCGCAAGCTCGCCAATTGCGAGAAGACCGAGCAGTTCGAACTGTGGGCCGTGCAATCGCTGGCCGACCGGGCGCAGCGCCACGGCGCCGCCTGCAAGGCCTGGCTGTCCATCGCCGACGCCGCGCCCGCGCTGGGCATGGCCGGGACGATCATCGGGCTGGTCGGCATGTTCGCCGCGATGGACGATCCGGCGGCGCTGGGGCCTTCCATGGCGCTGGCGTTGCTCACCACCTTCTATGGCGTGGTCATCGCCAATGTCATCGCCGCGCCGGTGGCGACGCGGCTTGCCGACCTGTCGGAGCGGGAACTTGCCTGGCAGAAGGAAGTCACCGACCGCATGGCCGCCATTGCGCGCCGGGAAAATGTGCCGATGCGCCGCGCTTCCATCCGCGAGGTGGCATGAATATTTCCACCCTCGCCAGTGCGCGGCGCGGGCGCTGGGCGCTCAGCTTCGCCGACCTGCTGCTGTTGCTGCTGGGTTTCTTCGTGATGCTTCAGGCCAGCGGCCAGCGGCGCGACGCCGTGCTGGCGCAGGTGCGGCAGCAATTTGGCGGCCATGCCGGCCGGCCCATGGAAATCCGCGCTGCCGAGCTGTTCCTGCCCGGAGAGGCGGTGCTGACCGAGCAGGGCCGGAAGCGGCTGAAGGTCGTGGCGGATCGCTTCGCCCTGGGCCGCGAGCGGCTGGAGGTCAGCAGCCGGGGCACGGACGCCGCGCATCGGCGCTTCGACGGCTGGGATCTGTCGGCGGCGCGTCTGGGCGCGGTGGCGCGGGCGCTGAAGGCCGACGGCATTGGGGGCGACCGGCTGGCGCTGCGCGGACTGGACCAGTTGGATGGCGAGGGCGGCAAGGGGCAGGTGATCCTGATCGCCGCCGGGCGTTAGGCCCGCCCGAAAGTCCGGCGTGACTGCCCTCCACCGGCCCTTGTCCATCACATGGCACGAATATTGCGTACTCCATGGTTAATCCTGTCCGCTTTCGGAGAGACGCTGTGAACCATTTGCCCAAGATCCTCCTTCTGGCGCTGTCCGTTTCAGCGTCCGACCCTGCGCTGGCGCAGCAGAAGTTTGAGAATCTGGACCGTATCGACAGCCTGGTCGCGATGACCGTCGGCGCCAATCTGGGCGAGCCGGGCGGCCCCGTCGCGCCGGTGGACCGGCGGTTGCGGCTGGCCGCCTGCCCCACGACGCCCAGCGTCGACGGGCCGGTCTTCGGCGCGGCCATCGTCAAATGCGACGCCCTGGGCTGGCGCATCCGCGTGCCTCTGGGCGCGGGGGGCGCGGCGGCGGCTTCGGGGCCGGTCGCCCGCTATGCGCCCGCCGCGCGTCCCGTCGCCAGGGAAGCCGTGGTGAAGAAGGGCGATCCGGTCCAACTGATGGCGGGCAATGAGAATTTCAGCGTTTCGCGCATGATGGTCGCGGACGAAGACGGCGCCGTGGGCCAGACGATCCGCGTGCGCGAAGACAGGAAAGGCGCGCCGATATTGGCGCAGGTCGTGGAAATGGGAATTGTTCGCGTTCCGGGATTTAATAATTTTTGAACCCGTCCGTATATAGGCTGTGCGGGACGAGTGAAGGAATGGAATCATGATTAAGTCTGTCGGCCAGAATATCAGCGCCGCCATAGAGGCGAGCCGCCTGAAGGAAGGCGGCAAGACCGTGCGCGCTTCGTCGGCCGGTTCGGTCGGCGGCACGTCTTCCTCGGCTCGTTCGGCCAGCCCCGCGGCCCGCATGGCGGCGGAAGGCGCGCCGGTCGACATGGATCGCGTCGCCGCGATCAAGGCCGCCATCGCGTCGGGCAATTATCCGGTCGATCCGGCGGCCATCGCCGACCGCATGATCGCGCTCGACCTGCCGGCGGCTGACTGACGCCATGCCGCTCGGCCTTGCAGCGCTGGATGAACTGAACGCGGCTTTCGAGGAGCTGCGCGGGGCGCTGGACGGCGTGGACGCGGCGGAGATCGAAGCGGCGACGCAGCGGATCGCCAAAGCCGCCTCCGCCGTGCGCGCCATTGGCGTGTGGCGATCCGACGAAGCGGTGAAGGACCGGCTGAAGGCGCTCCAGCCGCTGATGGAATCGGCGCGAATCCGCACCAACCTGCTGGCGGACCATGCGAATCAGCGGCTTGCGATACTCGCGGCCCAGGGGGCGGAAACGGCGCCGCTGGTTTACGGGCGCTGAAATATTCCATTTCCGGCATATGCGAAGGCGCCCAGGAGGCGCCTTTTTTCACATCAACTTCTTACGTTCCTTCCGGACGCCCGGTGCTCCTGCCTTCGCAGGAGCACGGGTTCGCAGGCACGGGGGCGCGCCTTGATTTGACCGGAGCAGGCTCCATCCCCAAAAATCAAATTATGAGCGCGCGTTAACCAAATCTTGGCACGTCACTTGCTCTAATGACCCCCGGTACCAACGGGGATTGATCGAACCAGTGTCGGCTTTCGCAGACATCACAGCAACAGGCGCTTCGACGGGCAACCGCGTGACCAACGCGATCGCCATGGCCAGCCGCAGGACGGGCGTGGACTTCGCCTATCTGCTGGGGCAGGCCAAGATCGAGAGCAGCCTCAATCCCACGGCCCGCGCCACCACCTCCTCCGCGACCGGACTGTACCAGTTCGTCGACCAAAGCTGGCTGGCGGTCATCGACCAGCATGGCAGCGAATATGGGCTGGGCTGGGCCGCCGACGCGATCAGCAGGGGCAGCAACGGCCGCTATTATGTGGCTGACCCCGACCTGCGCCAGCAGATACTGGACCTGCGCAAGCATCCCGAAACCGCATCCGTCATGGCCGCCCAACATGCCGCCGACAACAAGGTCGCGCTGGAACAGCGGCTGGGCCGGGAGGCGGAGCTGGTCGACCTCTACATGGCCCATTTCCTGGGCGTCGGCGGGGCCGGCAAATTCCTGTCGATGAACGACCGCGCGCCCAATGCCGCCGCGGCCGGCATGTTCCCGGCGGCCGCGCGCGCCAACCGCTCCATCTTCTACGACCGGCAGGGCAATGCCCGCAGCTTCGCGGAAATCCGCGACCGTTTCGCCGCCAAGCTCCAAAGGGGGTTCGATTCGGTCGGCGGCGCCATCCAATATGCCGAAGCCTCGCTGCCTGCGGGCGCGAAGGCCGTGCAGCCCGCCGACTATGTGCGGATCGAAACCGAGCGCCTTGCGAGCGCGGCCGATGTGACAAGCATCCGCCCGCAGCCGCAGACGGCGCGCCTCGCCTATCTCATGCTCGCCACCCTCGGAAGGTAACGGCCCGATATGACTCCCGCCCAAGTCAAAGCGAAGATCTGGATGAGCGCCGCCAAGGGGGCGGTGCTGCCCATCGCGACGCTGATGGTCGTGCTGTTCATGATGGTGCCGGTCCCGGCGGTCATGCTGGATGTCGGCTTCATCACCAACATCATGATCTCGCTGGCCGTGCTGATGGTGGCGCTGAACGCCGCCAAGCCGCTGGATTTCTCCAGCTTTCCCACGGTGCTTCTGTTCGCGACCCTGCTGCGGCTGGCGCTGAACGTCGCGTCGACCCGCGTGGTGCTGGTGAACGGGCATGAGGGCACCGATTCGGCGGGCCATGTCATCGAGGCCTTCGGTCATTTCCTGATCGGCGGCGACTATGTCGTCGGCATCTTCGTCTTCGCGATCCTGATGATCATCAACCTGGTCGTCATCACCAAGGGCGCGGGCCGCGTGTCGGAAGTGTCGGCGCGCTTCACCCTGGACGCCCTGCCCGGCAAGCAGATGGCGATCGACGCCGATCTGAACGCCGGCCTGCTGACCCCTGAAGAAGCCAAGGTCCGCCGCCGCGAGGTCGCGACCGAAGCCGACTTCTACGGATCGATGGACGGCGCGTCGAAATTCGTGAAGGGCGATGCGGTCGCGGGAATCCTGATCCTGGCGATCAACATCGTCGGCGGCATCATATTGGGCGTGGTCAGCCACAAGCTGAGCATCGGCGAGGCCGCGCAGACCTATATCATCCTGGCCATCGGCGACGCGCTGGTGGCGCAGATTCCCGCGCTTTTGCTCTCCATCGCGGCGGCGGCCATCGTCACCCGCGTCGGCAGCGAGGACGATCTGTCGAACCAGATCACCAGCCAGTTCGGTTCGGGCAAGGCCTGGATGCCGGTCGCGGCGATCCTGACTTTCCTGGGCATTTTGCCCGGCATGCCGCACATGATCATCCTGCCCGCCGCTGCGGTGGCGGGCGGAATCGCCTGGCATCTCCGCAAGTCGAGCCAGCGCAAGGCGGCCGAGCCTGAACCCGCCGCCCCGCCGCCCAACCCGGCGCTGATCGAATGGAACGACGTGTCGGACGGCGCGGTGCTGGGTCTGGAGATCGGCTATGGCCTGATTTCGCTGGTGGACGAGCGCAAGGGCGCGCCCCTGATGGCCCGCATCACCGGCATCCGTCGTCAGTTGTCCAAGGAACTGGGCTTCGTCGTGCCGATGGTCCGGGTGAAGGACAATCTGGCGCTGGAGCCGAACCAATATCGCATCACCATCGCGGGCGTGGTCGTGGGCGAGGACGAAATCTTCCCCGACGACCTGCTGGCGCTGGACAGCGGCGCGCTGGAGGGCACGGTGTCCGGCCGCGAGACGAAAGACCCGACCTTCGGCCTGGACGCCGTGTGGATTTCGCCCGCCAAGCGCAGCGAAGCGGTGGTCGCGGGCTATACGGTGGTCGATCCGCCGACGGTGGTGGCGACGCATCTCAACCAGCTCATCGCGATGAACGCCAGCGAGATGTTCGGCCTGGACGAAGCGCGCAAGCTGCTCGACAATTTGAAGGACGCCGCGCCGCAACTGGTCGACGGGCTGACGCCCGGCCTGTTGAACCTGACTCAGATTTCGGCGCTGTGCCGCGCCCTGCTGGCGGAGGGGATTCCGCTCAAGGATTTCCGCCGCATCTGCGAGGCGATGGTCGACGCGGCGCGGCCCGACATGACGCTGGACCAACTGGTCGAGGCGGTGCGCCAGCGGATCGGTTCGCTGATCATCCAGGGGCTGGTGCCGGTCAAGATGCCGCTGCCGGTGATCACGCTGGACGGCGATCTGGAAGCCTTGCTGGCGCAGGCGATGCGGGTCGCGGGCGATGCCCGGCACCCGATCGAACCCGCCCTTGCCAACCGCATTATCGAGGCGGTTATCACGGCGGCCCGCCCGTTGCTGGGGCAGGCGCGCAATTTCGCCATCGTCACGTCGCCGGTGGCGCGGCGCGCCATGGCCCGCCTGTTCAAGCCGCATCTGCCGGAGACGCCTGTGCTGTCCTTCCTGGAAATTCCCGACGGCAAGGGCGTGGAGGTCGTCGCCGTGGTCGGCGGCGAGCAGCGGCCCGCGCCGCGCCACGATCCGCTGCCTGCGCGCGAACGGGTTGCTTGAGGAGCCTGGCCGATGTTCATGAATAGGGTCGTCGCCGGTTCCGATGCCAACACCTATGGCCGGTCCGCCCATGCCAGTTCGCCCGAACGGCTGGCGCGGCAATATATGCCGCTGGTGCGCAAGATCGCCTGGCATGTCCATGGCCGGGTATCGAGCGCCATCGAGATAGAGGATCTGCTCCAGATCGGCATGGTCGCGCTGGTCGAGGCCGCCAACGGGTTCGAGGATCGGGGGCTGGGCTTTGCCTCCTATGCGCAGATGCGCGTGCGCGGGGCGATGATCGACCATCTGCGCCGCCATGCGACGATGACCCGCTCGGCCATGTCGCAGCGCAAGCAGTTGGCGAGCATCCGCAACCGGCTGGAACAGAGACTGGGCCGGGCGCCGCTGGAGGCGGAGATGTCCGCCGAAATGGGGCTGGACGCCGCCGCCTATCGCGAAGTGGCCGATGGTTGCGAGATGGTGCAGCACACCAGCATGGACGAGGTCTATTCAGACCAGTCCATGTGGTTCGCCGATGTCGAGGACCGGGCCGACGACATCATGGAGCGGGAGTCGCTCAAGGGCGCGCTTGCCCAATATATCGGGGAATTGCCGCAGCGCGAGGCGCTGGTGCTTCAGCTTTATTTCGTCGAGGAACTCAATCTGGAGGAAATCGGCGCGACGCTGGACATCGGCGCGGCGCGGGTCTGCCAGATCAAGAAAGCGGCGCTCGACAAGCTGCGCGTGAAATTGCGGGATTGGGATTGAATTCATTTAGCGCGACGTGCTCCTGCGAAGGCAGGAGCCCAGTCCGAACGGCGGCGTAATGAACTGGAGGCGGAACTGGGTTCCTGCCTTCGCAGGAACACGGAGCGATATACTAACTATCGTTCGCGGCGTTGGAAAAGTCCCTGATGGGCGCATTGTCCAACTGCAACTGCCGATAGCGGGTCTTCTGGTAATTCTGCGTCCGCCACCATGGTTCCGCCACCTGGAACAGGCCGCTTTTCGCGACATGGCTTCCCAGATCCTTGCGCGCCGTAAAGGCCGCGAAGAAGGGCGCCAGCACCAGCCCCGCCGCCACCGGCGCGATCCAGCCGAGCGAGGTGCCGGACCTGATCGCGAGCAGGGTCAGCCCCGCGCCGAGCAATATATGCCATTTGAACAGCCAGATCGCGGGCAGTATCGCCATGCCGTCGCGGTCGCGGGTCTGGCCGTTCCAACTGCTCTTGCGGCCCATCAATATGCCGAACAGGTTGATGGTCTGGGTCAGCATGCTGATCGGCGCCATCAGGATCGACAGCGCGATGTCGGCGATCACGCCGCGCACCATCCGGACGCCGCCGCCGAAACCGATGCGCCGCGCCGGATCGGCCAGCGCCCAGAGCAGCGCCAGCAGCTTCGGCCCGAACAGCAGCACCGCGGTCAGCGCCAGCAATCCGCCCGCGGGCAGGATCGCGCTGGGCGGCCAGACGCCCGCCGCCGCGCCGCCCAGCACCACCAGCATCAGCGCCAGCCACAGCGGCGAGGTGCAATAGGCGGACGCGCCGACGAAGAGCTGGAACTTGCTGACCGGATGCATGCCCCTGATCTTCGAGAGAAGGGGCACATGCTGGATATTGCCCTGGCACCAGCGCCGGTCGCGGGTGGCTAGATCGGGCAGGGAAGGGGGGAATTCCTCGAAACTGTCGTCGGCCATGACGATATGCACGTCCCAGCCGCGACGGCGGAGCAGCGCGGCCTCGACCATGTCGTGGCTCATGATATGGCCGCCGAAGGGCGCGCGGCCGGGCAGTTCGGGAAGGCCGCAGCTTTGCGCGAAGGCGCGGGTGCGCAGGATGGCGTTATGGCCCCAGAACATGCCCTCCGACCCCGCCCACCAGATCATCCCGGCGGCGGAGATCGGCCCGAAGAGGCGGCTGGCGAATTGCTGCCAGCGGGCGAAGAAGGTGGAGGCGCCGACGATGGACGGCACGGTCTGAATCAGGCCGACATGGGGGTGCCGCTCCATATCCGATGCCAGGCGGGCCATGGTCTGGCCGCTCATCACGCTGTCCGCGTCCAGCACGATCATATAGTCGTAGGCGCCGCCGAAGCGTTCCACCCATTCGGCGATATTGCCGGGCTTGCGGCCGACATTCAGGGCGCGGCGGCGATAATGGACGGGGCGGGAGAAGCCTCTGCGCATCTTCAGATAGGCGGTGCGTTCGATCTCGCCATTTTCGGCGTTCGAGTCGCTCAGGATGAAGAATTCGAACCGCTCGCCGCCCATCACCTGCGCCAGCGAGCGCTCCATGATCGACAGGCGGCCCAGCACGCCCCGGAAATCCTCGTTGCAGACGGGCAGCAGCACGGCGGTGCGCCCGCGCAGCGGGGTCGTGGAGCGGGCGCGATAGGGGCGCACGCTTTGCCCCCTGCCCATGGTCAGCAGCAGGAAGCCGATCAGGCTGGTCGCGAAGCCGAAGGCGATCCAGGCGAAGAGCGGGATGAACAGGGCCAGATAAACCCCTTCCCATGCCGAAATGCCGTCCAGGCCGATGGAGCGCCGCATTTCGTGCGCGGCCATGGACGCGGGCAGCAGGGCCAGCAGCACGACCAGCGTGCGCCGCGCCCAAAGGTCGATGTTGAAGGGGCGATGGGGCAGGTCGCGGGGCGTCGCGGCGAAATCCTGCGCGGGCATGGCCAGCGGCCTTTCCGGCGGCAGATGCTCGAACGCCCGGCCTGGGACCGACCCGTTCGCCTTGTCGCTATGCACGCCGCCTGTCGCTTTCATGCCTGACCCGCTTTTGGTTTCGTTACCAGAACCGACCTGTAACCGGCTGGTTCCCTTTGCCCGCCTTCAGGCGCCCAGCGGGTAATGCACATATTCGCTGAACGGGCGATTGCCAGCGCGAAGTTGGGCGCGGATATCGGTCGGCCTGCCGGGCTCCCGACGGATATCCAGGACCATCCGGAACATGTCCTTCTGGTGCAGCACCGGATAGCCCGCCTTCTTGACCAGCGTTCCGCCCGCCAGGTCGACCCATATGTCGGGATTCGCGCCTGCCGGAACCCCGGCGAAGTCGGCCAGGAACCGTTCCACCCCGGCCTCGCCCGATTGCCCGGTCCAGATATTCTCGACCGTGGCGAGGCCGGTGGAGGCGGGCGTCCGTGCCGCCGACCAGTCGAGCCGGTAGCTCGCCTCGATCCGGCTGCCTGCGCGGACCGGCGCGGCGGGCGTCCAGTAGGCCGCGACATTGTCGGTATATTCGCTGTCGGTCGGGAAGGCGTAGAGCCTGACCTGCCCCGCGCCCATCGGCTTGCGGCTGGTGGCCCAGAGCGAGGGCCGCCGTTCGTAGAAGACGCCGTCATCCTGATAATGGTCGAAATTCCGGTCGCGCTGGAGCAGGCCGAAGCCCCTGGGATTGCGCTCGGCAAAGACGTCAACGCGGGGGGCGGAGGGGTTCACCAGCGGGCGGCAATGGGCGGTGCCGTCGGCGCTGGCGATGGAGAGCATGTCGGAATCGTGGATTTCCGGCCGCCAGTCGGTCCGTTTGGCGCGGTCGGCCTGATCGTACCAGAACATGCTGGTCATCGGCATCAGCCCCAGTTCGGCAATCGACTTGCGGGCGAACAGCACGGCGTCGACATCCTGCCGCACCCCTTGCGGCGTCAGGCTGTTGACGAAGCGGAAGGCGCCGGTCAGCGACGCGCTGTCCATCAGCGCATAGACGGTGACGCTGCTGCGCCCGGTCCGCTCCAGCCAGAAATGGGTGAAGCGGGGAAATTCCTCCTTGCCCGCGATGCTGGTGTTGATCGCGACGGCGCGGGCGGACAGGCCGAACTGCCTTTCGGCGGGGGCGCGGAAATAGGTCGCGCCCAGGAAGGACAGCCAGTCGCCGTCCCGCGCCGCGTTCATGATTCGGAAGCCGGCAAAGCCCGCGCCGGGGCCAAGGTTGCGCACGGCATTGCCCGGCGGCGCGTCGAACATGGCGGGATCGTAGCGCAGCGGCGTGGACCGGCCATTTTCGACCAGCGCGATCTCGACCGGCTGCTGCACCGTGCTGCTCAGGGGGAACAGGCGGATGCCGGTGTCGTCGCCCTTGTCGTTCCAGATGGTGCGCTCGTCACGGAAGCGCGCCTGGTTGAAGGCGTCATAGCCGATCTTGTCCGCGCCGGGGAAAAAGGGCGTCACGGCAAAGGGCGCGCGGGTCAGCCGCTGCGCCCGGCCGATCACCATGTTCCAGGAGAAAGTCTCGCCCCTTGCCTGAGCCAGTGCCGAGCGGGGAAGCAGCAGGGCCGCGCCGGAGGCGGCGATCATGGCGCGGCGATCTATCTTGGTCATGGCGCTTATCATGGGTGCGACAACCGCCAATGCAAGTGTTTCGATCCCGTATTAACCGGAACTGGCCGATCGGCAAATGCGATGAAGCCTCCGCCCGGGGGGACGGAGGCTTCGCTATGCTGGTCGTTTCATCGAAGTTTTTACCCCCGGCGCGGTGGGGACTGTAAATGCGCCGGGGGCGACATGACCGGCCGGGGTGACCAAGACCCCAGCCGGTCAATCCGGTGTCAGCCTTAGCTGATCAGCTTCAGCACGCCCTGCTGGCTCTGGTTGGCCTGCGCCAGCATCGCGGTCGAGGCCTGGCTCAGGATCTGCTGCTTGGCGAGCGCGGTCGTTTCGGCCGAGAAATCGGCGTCCTCGATGCGGCTGCGGGCGTCGGTCAGGTTGGTGACGTTGGCCGTCAGGTTGTTGACCGTCGATTCGAGGCGGTTCTGCGCGGCGCCCAGGTCTGCGCGCTTCGTCGCAACCGTTTCCAGCGCCGTGTCATAGACGGCGAGGTCGGCAGCCACGAAAGCAGGGGCGGCCACGGTGCCGCTCAGCGCGCCGCCGGTGGCGGTGGCGACAGCGGACAGGTCGAGCTGACCCAGGGCGATGGAAACCGTGTCGGTGCCGCCGGCGCCGGCCTGGATGTCGATCGTGGCCGGGGCTGCGGCGGAGAACAGCATCTTGCCGTTGAATTCGGTCTTGCTCAGGACCGAGTCGATCTGCTTGGCGAGCTGGTCGATTTCATTCTTGATGTTGCCCTGCGACTTCACGTCGTTGGTGCCGTTCAGGCCCTGAACGGTCAGTTCACGCATGCGCTGCAGCATGTTGCCGACTTCGCCCAGCGCGCCTTCCGCCGTCTGGGCGAGCGAGATGCCGTCATTGGCGTTGCGGATGCCCTGGGTCATGCCGCGAATCTGCGAGGTCATGGTCGACGCGATGGCGAGGCCGGCGGCGTCGTCCTTCGCGCTGTTGATGCGCTTGCCGGTCGACAGGCGTTCCATCGCGGTGCCCAGGGCCTTGTTGGCCATGGCCGAAGCATTGGTGGCGCGCAGCGCCGAGGAGTTGGTTCCGATAACAGTCATGATAATCCCTTTCCGTTCACTATCAGGTCGCTGCCATCAGGCTGCTTGCGGCCTCGAAAGGGGATAACGGCGCCGGGAAAAAAGCTTTTAGGGCCATTGCGATTTTTTCTGCTATTTTATTGAAAAGGCCCGGAAACCGGGCGTTCGCGGCCTTTGGCGGGCACCGCCGCATATATATATGCCGGCGAAAAGTTCCGGCCGTCCGGAAAAAAATTGCCGTTATGCGGCAAGGACTTTGCCGCATTAACCATATGATAACCACATTGGGGCAGTCCTGAACCATCGAAGGGGTCAGGGGCGTGCGGGGGCACAAGCCGGCCAAAACATGGGGACAAGTTCATGTCATCTCTGGACGTGAGCCAAGGAGTCTGCGCGCTCGTTCCGGGCCTGCGGCACTGGCTGGAAAATGCGTTCTTTACCGTCCGGATCGTGGACGCCCAGAGCCCGCGCGAGCGGGATGATCGGCGCGTGCTGCTGGCCACCGAAATCGGTCACGCGACCCATCGCGACATATTGATCAACCTGGTCGACGGGGCGCCTTCCCTGGTGCCCGCTGCCAACGGCCTGCCCGCCCGCGTGGCGTTCGGCCTGGAGGATATGGGCTTCGCCTTCGCGCTGATCGCGGAACTGGCCCGCCCGGCGGCGGTTCCGGCGGTGGGCGACAATGCCAGCACCCGCCTGATGACGTTGGCCGGGCGCGTCGCCCGCAGCGACGCCACCGTGCTGATCCAGGGCGACACCGGCACCGGCAAGGAAGGCATGGCGCGCTTCCTCCATGCCCAGTCGGGCCGCGTGAGCCGCGACTTCATCGCCGTCAACTGCGCCGCCCTGCCCGAAACCATGATGGAAGCCATGCTCTTCGGCCACAAGAAGGGCAGCTTCACCGGCGCGGCCCAGGCGTCGGAAGGGCTGTTCCTGGCGGCGGACGGCGGCACCCTGTTCCTGGACGAAATCGCGGAACTGCCGCTGGCGCTGCAGGCGAAGCTGCTGCGCGCCCTGCAGGAAGGCGAAGTGCTGCCTGTGGGCGCGACTCACTCCATTCCCGTCAATGTCCGCATCATTGCCGCCTGCAACCGCAACCTTGCCGCCGAAGTCGCCGCCGGGCGCTTCCGCGAGGATCTCTACTGGCGGCTCAACGTCATGCCGCTGGAGCTGCGCCCGCTGGCCGAGCGTCCGGGCGACGTGACCGCCATCGCCGCCGCCATGCTGCTGCGCTCGTCGGATGCGGCGAAGGACGCCTTCGTCTGGCCGACCGCCGCGGCGCTGGAAAAGCTGACCGCCCATGTCTGGCCCGGCAATGCCCG
The DNA here is from genome assembly GCF_000264945.2 of Sphingobium indicum B90A. NCBI lineage: Bacteria > Pseudomonadati > Pseudomonadota > Alphaproteobacteria > Sphingomonadales > Sphingobiaceae > Sphingobium > Sphingobium indicum. The sequence goes on along the minus strand of NZ_CP013070.1, from coordinate 2,651,517 downwards.
CGAACTGGGCAATGTGCTGCAGCGCGCCGTGGTCCTGCGCGACGGCGACCGGATCGAGCCTGCCGACCTGCACATCACCGGCGCGCCGCAGCTTCGCATCGTGGAGCAGGTTCTGGCGCCCGCCGATCCGATCCGCCTGCGCGACGTGGCGCATAACAGCAAGCTGGAGGCTGTCCGCGCCGCGCTGCGCGAGACGGACGGCCACCGCGCCGCCGCCGCCCGCAAGCTGGGCATTTCCGAACGCACGTTGCGCTATCGGCTCGCCGAAATGCGCGAAATCGCGGCTTAAAGGGGGTAGGGCGCAATGACCGGAATTTCTCCGACCGACAGCGTGATGGCGATCCGCAACGCCATCCTCCAGAAGAACGCCGCGCTGCGCGATGTCGCCCAGACCGGCAATGTCGGCGCGGGTTCCGCCGTCGGCACCAACGGCGCAACCGCGCCGGGCGGCTTCACCGACGCGCTGAAATCGGCGCTGGAGCAGGTGAACGGCCTGCAGAACCAGGCGGGTGAAGCAGCCGCCTCGTTCGAACGGGGGGAAACCACCGACATCGCCGGGGTCATGCTGGCCAAGCAGCAGGCGTCGGTGAGCTTCGAAGCCACCCTTCAGGTCCGCAACAAATTGCTGTCCGCCTACAAGGACATCATGAGCATGCCGGTGTAATATGAGCGAGAACGCACTCACCCCCTCCGTCGGCGGCGCCGCCGCTCTCCCCGCCACCAGCCCCGCCTCTTTCGGAGGCGCGAAGGGCGTCGACGCGCTGAAGGCGCGTTTCACCGGCTTCATGAAGCAGCCTGCGGTGGCGAAAAGCCTGCCGCTGCTGGGCCTGCTGGGCGTCGTCGCCACGGCGGGCGCGGCCTGGCTGGCGCTGCGCGAACCGCCGCAGCGCGACCTGTTCCGCGCCCTGCCCGATGCCGACAAGTCGGCCGTGGCGCAGGTGCTGGACCAGAATGGCATCCGCTACGATTTCGACAATAGCGGCGGCATGACCGTCGGCGAGGACGATTATTTCAAGGCGAAGATGATGCTCGCCGCGCAGGGCCTGCCCAAGAGCGCGCCCGACGGCAACAGCATGATCGACAGCCTGCCCATGGGCGCCAGCCGCGCCGTCGAGGGCGAAAAGCTGCGCTCCGCCCGCGAAATGGACCTGGCCCGCACCATCGAGGCCATCGACAGTGTGGAAAGCGCCAAGGTGCACCTGGCGGTCGAGCCGCCCAGCGTCTTCCTGCGCGAGCGGTCGAAGCCCTCCGCATCGGTGATGCTGCGCCTCGCCTCCGGCCGGTCGCTGACCGACCAGCAGGTCAGCGCCATCGTGCATCTGGTCGCTTCCTCCATCCCGGAACTCAATCCGGAGGATATCTCGGTCGTCGACCAGAATGGCCGCCTGCTCAGCAATAATGACGGCAATGCCGCCGACGACCGTCAACTGGCCGTGCAGACCCGGATGGAGGATCGCTATCGCCAGTCGGTGATCGCGCTGCTGACGCCGATTTTGGGCGCAGGCAAATTTTCGACCGAGGTGCATGCCGAACTGAACTTTGCCGAGCGTCAGGCGACTCGCGAAACCTATCCGCAGGATGAAGCCCGTCTTCGCAGCGAGCAGGGTACATGGGCATCCGACCCGCGTGGGCAAGGCGCCGGTGGCGAGGCAAGCGGCATTCCGGGCGCGCTCAGCAACCAGGCGCCGGTCAACCCGACCGTCACCCAGACCAATCCCAACGGACAGGCCGTTGCCCAGGGCACGGAAAGCGCGCAGACCGCCGCCCAGCCCGGCACGCCGGGCAATCCGCTCATGAAGACCGAGGAGACGTTCAACCGCAGCTTCGAACTGGGCCGCGAGGTTTCCGTCACCAAGGACGCCGTCGGCACGGTGAAGCGCCTGTCGGTCGCCGTCGCGCTGGACAACGGGCCTGACGGCAAGCCGCGTTCGGCGCAGGAAATCGCCGCCCTGGAGGCTCTGGTGAAGGGCGCGGTCGGCTTCGACCAGGCGCGGGGTGACGTGGTGGCCCTGTCATCGCGCAGCTTCGCCAAGGAGGAAGTGGTCGAGGCCCCCTGGTATGAGGCCCAATGGGTGTCGCCGCTGGTGCGCAACGTCTCCGCCTTGCTGGTCGCGCTGCTGCTGATCTTCGGCATCGGCCGCCCGCTGCTGAAGCGCCGCGCCGCCGCCCAGGCCGCCGCCGCCGAACAGATCGCCGTCCAGGGCCAGAAGATCGGCCGGGAAATCTCCACCGAGATCGGCCGTCAGGCGACGGCGAACCCCGACGGGTCGACGCCGATCACGCTCGACATGATCTCCTCCACTTATGATTACGCCCAGCGCGCCGACCTGATCCGCAATTTCGTGAAGCAGGATCCCGACCGCGCCGCCCTGGTCGTCCGCGACCTTCTAAAGGAAGGGAAGAAGGAAAATGCCTGACGCCGCCACCGCCCCGGCGCTGAAGGGCAGCGCCGCCGCCGCCGTCCTGCTGATGCTGTTTGACGAGGACGAGGCCGCGCAGATCCTGTCCCGCCTGGAGCCTGACGAGGTCCGCCAGCTTGGCTATGCCATGTATGACGTGGCCGACGTGCAGGTCGAGGAAGTCAACGAGGCGCTGGACCATTTCGTCACAAAGGCGAAGAAGCGCACCACCATCGGCTATGGCGCGACCCGCCATATTCGCGGCGCGATGACCAAGGCGCTGGGCGAGGAGCGGGCGGAGAACATGCTCGCCCGCATCACCCCGCCGACCCGTTCGACCCAGCTTGAGATGCTGAAATGGATGGACGCCAAGGAGATCGCCTCCCTGATCGAGGCGGAGCATCCGCAGATCATGGCCATCGTGCTCGCCCATCTGGAGGCGCCGATCGCCGCCGACGTGCTGCAATTGCTGCCGACCGAATATCAGGAGGAGATCGTCTATCGCATCGCCACGCTCGGCCCCGTGTCGAACGAGGCGCTGGACGATCTGGAGCAGCTCCTGCTGCGCGGCAACATGGCCAAGAAGCAGGGCGGCGCGTCTCAGCGCGGCGGCACGGTCGAGGCGGCGGCGATCATGAACAATGTCCGCAAGGACAATGAGCAGCGCATCATCAAGGCGCTGGCCAAGCGGGACAAGATGGTCGCGCAGACCATCGAGGAGGAGATGTTCGTCTTCGACAATCTGATCGACATGGACGACAAGAATCTCGGCACGCTGATGCGCACCGTCGACAGTTCGATCCTGGTGGTCGCGCTGAAGGGGGCGAACGACATGCTGAAGGCCAAGATATTCGGTTCCATGTCGGCGCGCGCCGCCCAGGCCATCGCCGACGAGATCGAGGAACGCGGGCCGATCCGCCTGGCCGAGGTCATCGACGCGCAGAAGCTGATCATCGCCACCGCCCGCCGCATGGCGGATGCGGGCACCATCATGCTGGGCGGCAAGGGGAATGATTTTGTCTAAGCTCTGGACCAATGCCGACGTCGCCAGCGTGCCCCTGGGCGGCATGGGTCAGGTGACGAGCGGAGGCTTCCGCAGCCGGTTCACGCCGATGCATGCCCCGTCCGGACAGGCGATGCACGACAGCGTGCCGGAAACCGAGGAAGACCTGCTGGAACAGGCCCGCATGGAGGCCTTCGCCATGGGTTTCGATGAAGGCAGTCGCGTGACGGCGGAGGCCAATGCGACCGACGCCGACGCGCGCCGCCGCCTGGCCGAAGCGCTGGAACTGCTGACGCCCGCGCCCAGCGGCATGCTCTCCACCATGCTCTCCGCCACGGTGGTGCGGCTGGTCGAGCAGATCGTGGGCGAGGTGGAGATCGACATCGAACGGCTGCTCCAGCGGTGCGACAGCGTGGCCGCCTTCATCGAGGAAAATGACGAAAAGGGCGCGCTGCACCTGCATCCCGACGACATCGAACTGCTGGAGGGCGAAAGCATCGGCGTGAAGCTGGTGCCCGACGGGGCGATGCAGCGCGGCTGCGTGCGCCTGGAAACGGCGGACGGCTGGGTCGAGGACGGGCCGGATGTGCGCCTGTCCCGCCTGCGCGCCCTGCTGGACGACATGGAGGGCAAGGCCTGATGATCCGCGCCGCGCTGGCCCAGGCGGAAACGCTGTTCGACCATATGCAGGTGCAGAACCGCGCGCCCCGCCATGTCGGCCGTCTGGTCAGCCATGATGCGGGGATGCTGGAAGTCACCGGCTTCCGCCGCCCCATCGGCGCGGGAGCGCGGCTGATCGCTTCGGACGGCACCATCTGCCGCGCCGAGGTGGTGGGCTTTCGCGGCGACAGGACGCTGCTGGTGCCGCTGGACGCGGACGCGCCGCTGGAAAATGGCGCGCGGGTGGAGCCGGACAGCCAGGCGACCATGGTGCAGGTGGGCGAGGGCCTGATCGGCCGCGTGATCGACGCCATGGGCCAGCCGCTGGACCGCAAGGGGCCGATTATCGCGGGCGGTAGCTGGCCATTGAACGGGGTCAAGGGCAATGTGCTCGACCGGGGCCGCGTGACCGAGCCTTTCGACCTTGGCGTGCGCGCCGTCAACGCGCTGCTGACCGCCGGGCGCGGCCAGCGCATCGCCATCATCGCGGGTTCGGGCGTGGGCAAGTCGGTGCTGATGGGCCAGATGATCCAGGGCGCCGAGGCCGACATCGTCGTCGCGGGCCTGATCGGGGAGCGCGGCCGCGAGGTCAGCGATTTCCTGGAAACCAAGCTGAAAGGCGCGATGCGCAAGAGCATCGTCGTCGCCGTCCCCGCCGATCATCCGCCGGTGCTGCGCCTGCGCGCCGCCGCGCGCGCCACCGCCATCGCCGAATATTTCCGGGCGCGGGGCAAGAAGGTGCTGCTGCTGATCGACAGCCTGACCCGCTGCGCCCATGCGCAGCGCGAGATCGGCCTTGCCCTGGGCGAACCGCCCGCGATGAAGGGCTATCCGCCCTCCGCCCTCGCCCTGATCCCGCGTCTGGTCGAGCGCGCCGGCGTCGATGCGCGCAGCGGCGGATCGATCACCGCGCTTTATACCGTGCTGGCCGATGGCGACGATACCGACGATCCCATCGTCGACGCCGCCCGCGCCATCGTGGACGGGCATTTCGTGCTGTCCCGCCATTTGTCGGAACAGGCGATCTTCCCGGCCATCGATGTCGGCAAGTCGCTGTCTCGCGTCATGGCCGATGTGGTGCCGGACGAGCATCGCATGGCGGCCGCCGCCTATCGCCGCCTCTGGGCCGCCTATGAGGAGAATCGCGACCTCATCCTGATGGGCGCCTATCGCCCCGGCAACGATCCGGTGATCGACGAAGCCGTGCAGCGGCGGCAGGAAATCCTCGACTTCATCCGGCAGGATCAAAAGAGCTTCATCGACCTCGACACCAGCGCCGCCGCCCTGATCGCCGAGTTCGGCGCGTGAAGGGGGAGGTCGCCCGCCGCCAGCGCGTGCTGCGCGTCCGCCATGTCCAGCATGCCATGGCCGTCGCCGAAACCGCCCGCGCCCGCGACGAGGCGGAGGGTATCGCCCGCAACGCCCAAAGGCTGCGCAATGTGCGCAACGATCTTTTTACCGGCCAGGGCGTCGCAACTGGCGCGAATTTTGCAGCGATGCAGGAACTGGCGGGCCGTCTGGAACAGGCGGGGCGTCAGTTGGATGGTGCGCTCTACGATGCGCGCCGCAAGGTGGAGGCCAAGGAAGGCCTTTCCCTGGCGGCCAATCGGGATCGCGAAATCGCCGTGAAGCTCAAGGATCGCGCCCGCGCGGACCTGGAGGAATGGCGGGAGAACAAGTTGGCGGCCCTGCCGCGCTATCGCCGGATGCAGAGGACAGGAGATGTCTGACGTGAACATGCTGACGAGCCTCAAGGCGCTGCTCTTTTCCTCGGCGGCGACGCCCATGCCCGCCGACGGCGCGGCTGCGTCGGCCGTGCCCGCGGAAGGGGCGGCGGATTTCGCCAAGCTGCTGAACGGCACGATGGACGCCAAGCCGGACGCGCAGGAAAGCGCCGGGATCGCGGGCCTGCCGCAGGAAATTGCGCCCATGGTCGCTGATGACGCCGAAGGCGTGGAGGTCGCGCCGGCCAAGGGCGGCAAGTCCGATGCTGCCGATGCGCAGGGCGAGACGCCTTCCCCCTTGCCCTTCGGCCTCGCCAACGCATTGAGGGCGGTGCAGGGCCATCGCAAGGATTCGCTGCCCCTGCCGCCCGGACTTGCCAGGAAGATCGACGCGCCGGCCGAGCCCGCCGTCGAGGGGACGGTGCCTGCGCCGAATACCGACTCTGTCGAGGAGGTCGCGGCGGAAATGCCTGTTCCGGTGTTGGTCGCGATGGAAGAGGGCGAGGTCGAGGCGCCGGAACTGCCGATCCTGACGCCCGATCCCCCGGCCAAGGCCGCGCGCCCCGGCAAGGAAGCCAAGCCGGAGAAGGCGGAGGCCTTGCCCGAAGCCGCTGCGGTGGAGCATGCCGACGAGCCGGCGGAAGCCGAACCGAGCGGCAAGGACAAGCCGAAGGAGCAGGCCGAGGCGACACAGGCTCCGGCAATGGTCGTCGCCGCTGTCCAGACGCCGGCGCTGCAAGGCGTTCCGGTGCCGCCGCCGACATCGGCGGCCGCGGCCCCCGAAATAGTGTCCGTCCAGCCGGAAAGCGGCAAAAATCTGCCGGCAGCGGCGGCGCCATTGCCGCCCCAGATTGCCGGACAGCCGGTTACCGCTCAGCCGCCGGTTGAAAAAACTCATGTGGCAAAAGGCCCCGTTCAGCCTGCCGTTGCAGCGCCTGCGGCATCGGCCGATCACGCGAAAGGCCCTGTCGCCGATCCGGCTTCCGACCGCATCCCGATGAAGTCCGAGGCGCTTGCCCTGCTCCAGCTGGTCCGCGATCAGGTCGCCGCTCGCCAGCCGGGCACGCCGGTCCGCGCCGGGGAACCGCTCGCGGCCCGCGTCAAAACGGGCAGCGCCGCCACGCCGGTCGAGGCTGCTCCGACGCATAGCGCCCAGCATAACCCGGTCGATGCCGTGCCGCAGATGCCGCTCGCCCAGCTTGCTTCCGCCCCCTCTATCCCGCCGGTCGTGGCGCCGCAGCCAGTCGACCTGTCCGCCAGCCTGGGCGCGCAGATTGTCGACATGGGCGTTTCCGGCCAGTGGATCGACGGGCTGGCCCGCGAGATTGCCGGGCTGTCCGCGAACGGCGCGCAGGGCCGGTTCCAGATCAACGCCGACCAGCTTGGCGCCGTGCAGGTGGACATCCGCCAGGGCAGCGACGGCGCGGCGGTCAGCCTGACCGTCGCCAGCGAAGCCGCCGAAATGGCGCTGCGCCAGGACAGCGACCGGCTGCGCATCGACGCGGGCCTTTCGGCGGTGCGCATCGCCGAGGTGAAGATCGAGCGCATGCCGCATGTGGCCGAGGCCGCGAAGGCGGACAGCGCCAATCAACAGCAATCCTCCCAGCAGCAGGGCTCCCAGGGCGCGAACGCATGGGCGAACAACGGCCAGAACATGGCGCAATCCCAGGGACAGGCCCAGGGCCAGGGGCGTTGGCGTCCGCAGGAAAATAGCGCGTTCGCCGCTAAAAATTCCGGCGATCCGGCCGTTCTTAACCATGACGAGCTGCGCCATGCCGGCAATCCCGCCGCGCGCGCGCGCTATGCCTGACGACATGGATTGCGGGGGATTTTGACCGATGAGTGACGACGCCAAGCCGAAGAAGAAGAAGAAGGGCGGGGGCATGAAGATGATCCTGCTCATCGTCATCGCCATGGTCATTGGCGGGGCGGGTGCGGCCGGCGGTCTCTATGCCGCCGGTTTCTTCAGCCCGAAGGAAGAAGGGCCGAAGGAAGATCCGAACAAGCCCGTGCTCGTGCTGGCGGGCGAAAGCGCCGAGGAAGTGGCGAAGGCCCATGGCTATGCCGGCGGCGAGGGCGGCGGTCATGAGGGCGGCGGCGGTCATGCCCCGAAGGGCGCCCATGTCCCGGCCAAGGGCATCGACCTGCCCAGCCCGGCCAATCCGGCCGCCTATCAGGCGACCTATTTCCAACTCCAGACGCCCTTCACCTCCAACATGTCGGATACGGACGCCTTCGCGCAGATTTCCATTGCGGTGTCGACCTATTACGACATCCGCGTGGTCGAGGCGATCAAGGCCCATGAGATGGCGATTCGCAGCCAGGTTCTGATGATGCTGGCCGAACAGCCGGTGGAGGCGCTTTCGATGCCGGAGGGCAAAAGGGCGCTCCAGGCCAAGATCAAGACCGTCATTAACGACATTCTGAAGCAAAAGACGGGCTATGGCGGCGTCGATAACGTTTATTTTACCAATTTCGTTATTCAATAGGGATGCCTGAACGCGCGGGAAGTCCCCCGCCTGGACCGGCAGGGGACTGAAATGACCGACGTTCAAGCCTACGCCTTCGGGCGGGGGGAATCTCAGGCGCCGTTGATGCTGTCGGGGCTGGACCGGCTGGGCGAAAAGCTCGGCCGGCGTCTGCGCGCCCTGATCGAGCCGATCGCCGGGGCGCGCCCGCATGTCGTCGCGCAGGATGCGCGCGCGCTGGAATTCGGCGCCTGGGCGCATGAGGTGCCCGGATCCGCCAGCATCGGCGTCTATCGCCTGGCGCCGCTCAAGGGGCAGGTGCTGCTGCGGCTCGACGCGGAGATGATCTCGACGCTGGTCGATTGTTTCTATGGCGGGATCGGCAACCGGGCCTTGCCGCCGCGCGGAGAGTTCACCCCTACCGAAGATCGCCTGATCGCCCGGATTTCCGAGGCCTTCATTGCCCGGATGGTCGAATGCTGGAGCGACATGCTGGCCCTGGAGGCGGGCCTGATCGTCCGGGAAACCGGCATCGGCTTTGCCGCCGCGGCCCAGCCGGGCGAGCAGATGGTGCTGCAACGCTTCCTGATCAGCATCAGCCGCGATGCCGAATGGCCCATCGACCTGCTGTTCCCGCTGTCCTCGCTGCGCGCCGTCGAGCCGTTGATGGGCAACCGCATCCCGGTGGACGACGAACGCGCCGACCCGGTGTGGCAGGCCCGCATCGCCCAGCGCATGCGCGAAATTCGCCTGCCCGCCCGCACCGTGCTGGCGCGTCCCGACCTGTCCCTGGCGGAGCTGATGCAGCTCAAGGCCGGCGACATCATTCCCGTCACCATCAACCGCAGCCTGCCGCTGATCGTGGGCGACCGCATCGTCGCGCATGGCTCCATCGGCGAACAGGACGGCCGCGCCGCATTCCAGATCGAAAAGCTAGCACAGGAAACCGGACAATGAGCGACATGAGCGAAGCCCCACGCATCGACGGCGTGGGCGAGGACAGCATTTCCCGCATGGTGAACAACCGCCAGTTCCGGTTGCTGGCGGACATTCCGGTCCGCATGTCGGTGGAGGTCGGGTCGACCTCGCTCCGGCTGGCGGAGGTCATGGACCTCAGCGAAGGCAGCGTCGTGGAACTGGACCGCCAGGCCGACGACCTGCTCGACATCATGGTCAACGGCGCGCTGATCGCGAAGGGAGAGGTGGTGACGGTGAACGGCCGCTACGGCATCCGCATCGTCGAAATCGCGGCCGCCGAAAGCCGGCTGGCGGGCGTCGAGCGGCGCGGCTGAAGCGGGCGGCTGATTTACCGCTTGCCTTGCGCGGCAATCTTTCGGAACGGATGACGCATTAACCATCTTCGCGGAAAGCGCTCATGACCTGGTATTTCGTCAAGCTGCTGATTTTATTACCGCTGGTCGGCGGCATGGCCTTCGGCGCGCTGTGGCTGTGGCGCAAATATCAGCCCGGCATGATGGCCGGGCAGAATGATCGGTCGCTCAAACTGCTGGAAGCGCTGCCGATGGGAACGTTCGGCAAGCTCGCCGTGGTGGAGTTCGAGGGGAAGAAGATCCTGCTTTCCGTGACGCGGGGACGGATCGAGAAGATCGCGGAAGGCGACAGCTATCGTGCCGGGCGCTGACGTTTTTCCCGCGGTGGCGTCCGGACGTGAGGTCGGGAAATGGATTCCCGCCTTCGCGGGAATGACGAAATTGCTGTTGGCGGCGCTGCTGCTCGTGGCGCTGTTCGTCGCCATGCCCGCCTTCGCGCAGGCCCTGCCTGCCGCTCCGGCGCCTGTCGACAATGGCGGCGCATTGAGCCGCGCCATGGGGCAGATCAGCGGCGACGGCCGTTCGTTGTCATTGTCGCTGCAGATCCTGATCCTCATGAGCCTGCTGACGGTGCTGCCGTCGCTGATCCTCATGATGACCAGCTTCACCCGCATCATCATCGTGCTGTCGCTGCTGCGCCAGGCGCTGGGGTTGCAGCAGACGCCGCCCAACCAGGTGCTGGTCGGCCTGTCGCTGTTCCTCTCGCTGTTCGTGATGCGGCCCGCCATCGACCAGATCAACGCCCAGGCCTTCGATCCCTATGGCAAGGGCCAGATTTCCATCGAGGAAGCGGTGGGCCGTTCGGGCAAGGTGCTGCACGGCTTCATGACCAAGCAGACGCGCGAGACCGACCTCAAGCTGTTCCAGAATCTGGCCGAGGCGCCCGCCTTCCGCACACCTGCGGACATTCCCTTCTCGATCCTGCTGCCCGCCTTCGTAACGTCGGAACTGAAGACGGCGTTCCAGATCGGCTTCATGATCTTCCTGCCGTTCCTGATCATCGACCTGGTGGTCGCGTCGACGCTGATGGCGCTGGGCATGATGATGCTGTCCCCCACGATCATTTCCATGCCGTTCAAGCTGTTGCTGTTCGTGCTGGTGGATGGATGGGCGTTGACCATGGGGTCGCTGGCGGGGTCGTTCGCGACGTGATCGTGCCGCCTCCCTCTCCACCGCTCGGGCTGAGCCCGTCGAAGCCTCAGGCCGAGCGAAGCGAGGCCATGCAGAAGGCTTCGACAGGCTCAGCCCTGCCCTTCGACAAGCTCAGGGCGAACGGATCGGAGGTGATCTGATTCATGGAAAACGCCGATTTCTTCATGGGCCTTGCGCAGCAGGCGCTGTGGATCACGGCGCTGGCGGCGGCGCCGATCCTGATTCCGGCGCTGGTCGCGGGCGTCGTGATCGGCATGGTGCAGGCGGCGACCTCCATCAACGAACAGACGCTGGCCTTCATCCCCAAGATCATCGTCGTCGGCGCGATGCTGGTGCTGTTCGGCGGATCGATCATGGTGCTGATCGCCGATTTCACGCGCGAGATTTTCGAGCGCATTCCGGACCTGCTGCAATGATCGCGCCGGGCTTCGCAAATGTCGAAGTCCAGCTATGGATCTGGCTGATCGCCATGATCCGGCCCGGCGCGGCGTTCATCGCCGCGCCTGTCTTCGGCGCGCCTGCCGTGCCGCTGCAACTGCGGCTGATCCTGTCGCTGGCGCTGGGGATGGCGGCGCTCAACAGCGTGCATATCGTGCTTCCCGCCGACGGCGTCGCCAGTTTCCAGGGCGTCATGCTGGTGGCGGGCGAAGTGCTGGCGGGCCTCGCCATCGGCTTTGCCGTGCAGATCGGCTATGCTGCCGCTTTGGTCGCGGGCGAAGCCATCGGCAACACCATGGGCCTCAATTTTGCGGCGATGGTCGATCCCTCCTCCGGCCAGGCGACGCAGGCGGTGGGGCAGTTTCTTTCCATCCTCTCCACCTTCCTGCTGCTCGCCATGGACGGGCATCTGATGCTGGTGAGCTTCGTGGTGCAGAGCTATCAGGCGCTGCCGCCGGGTGGCGCGATGCTCAGCAACGATGCGGTCTGGCACCTCATTGAATTTGGCGGCGCGCTGCTCGGCGCGGGCGTCACCATCGCGCTGCCGGTCGGCTTCGCGCTGGTGCTGGTGCAGATCGTCATGGGCATGCTGGCGCGCACCGCGCCTGCGCTCAACCTCTTTTCCGTGGGCATGCCGGTGGCGCTGATGGCAGGGCTGATCCTGCTGGCCGTCACCGCGCCGATCATGGGGGAGGGGATCACCGCCGCGCTCAAGGCCGGGCTGGACCAGGCCCAAGCCATCGCGGAAGGGCGCTGAACCATGGCGGAGAGCAATGGCGGCGGCGAAAAGACCGAAAAGCCGACAGCCAAGAAACTGAAGGACGCCGCGGAGAAGGGCGACATACTCCAGTCCCGCGACCTCGCCACCGCGTTGGTGGTGATGGCGGGCATCGGCTGGATCGCCGTCACCGGGCCTTCGATGGTCGAATCCCTGTCCGACATGCTGATAGAGGCGCTGCGCTTCCGCCGGGAGGACATCGTCAATTTCGCGCCCGCTGACCGGGGTTTCGCCTTGCTGTCCGGCATCGCCCTGCCGGTGGCGGGGATCATGCTGGCGACCCTGCTGGCCGCCATCGCCGGACCGGCGCTGTTGGGGTCGCTGGGCTTTCGTCCTGGCGCCTTCGCGCCCAAGGCGTCGAAGCTCAATCCCGCAGCGGGCCTCAAGCGCATGTTCGGCATGCAGGGCCTGATCGAACTGGTGAAATCCATCGCCAAAGTGTCGCTGCTGGGCGCCATCGGCGTCTGGATGATCTGGGACCGGCTGACGGAGATTGTCGGGCTGGGCAAATCGGGCCTGGCCCCCGCCATGGCGGACTTGGGCAATATGTTCATCATGACCTGCCTGGTGATGGCGGGCGGCCTGTTCCTGATCGCGGGCATCGACGTGCCCGCGCAGCTCATGCAGCGTTCGAAACGCCTGTCGATGACCAAGCAGGAAATCAAGGACGAGCATAAGGAGAGCGAAGGCTCCCCTGAACTGAAGGGCCATATCCGCCGCAAGCAATATGAGGTGCTGAGCGGTTCGACGCGCAAGGCGGTGGCGGAGGCCAGCGTGATCATCACCAACCCGACCCATTTCGCCGTCGCCCTGCGCTACAAGCCGGGGCAGGACGCCGCGCCGGTCGTGGTGGCGCGGGGCTGCGACGCCATCGCCGCGGCGATCCGCGAACTGGCCGACCAGAATGGCGTGACGGTGCTGCAATATCCGGAACTGGCCCGCGCCATCTACTTCACCTCGCGCGCGGGGCAGATCGTCAATGAAGGGCTGTACATGGCGGTCGCGACCGTGCTCGCCTTCGTCTTCCGGGTGGAAAATCGCCTGGCGAGCGAAATGGATCGTCCGTTCATCACCGTGCCGGACGATCTGCGCTTCGACGCGGAAGGCAAAAAAACGGCTTGATAATCAACGATTTCATAAAAATACCTCGTCCTTAACTTAAGTTTAGGACTGAATATCCGTATAATCTTCGCGGGGACGCATTAGGATGTGCGTCATGAACAACTATATTTCGCGGACTGAACTGTCGGTGGAGCGCAGCGCGACCCGCGCGCCGTCCGCCGTGTCCGCGATTCAGCCGGTTTCCTCTTCCGGCACCGCGCAGCAGGGCGACCATTCCCCCCGGCATTCGATGGCGCAGGATCAGGCAGGCGCGGAGGAAAGCATCGCCACCAGCGCCGAATATGCCAAGGTGCATGCCCGCATAGCCGACATATTGGGCGAATTGCGCAGCTTGGGCGGCGCGGCGACCGTCGATGGGGCGGCCGACGAAATCCAGTCGATGCTGCCGACGCCGCAGGTTCTGGTTCCCCTGCCCCCGGCCTCCAAGGAAGCGGTGGAAAGCACGATCCGCATCGCCAAGCGCATCGCCGAGCAGGCCGCCTATGCCCATGCGGCGCAGGCCAATATCCGCCGCGGCGCGGTTGACCAGATTCTTTCTCCGGGCGTTTGAGCGGGGTTGGTCGCGGAGCTTTCCGCTCCGTTCGCAAGCGCGCCACTTCAGGTGGCGTGGACGAAACCGGCGCTCGTCGGACTGGGCGGTTTGGGTGGTTCCTCCTTTCGTCACCCCGGATCAAGTCCGGGGTGACGGAGGTTGATGGCCGTAATTGGCCATTCCCGGCATTTCCGAATGCGTCGCGGGTGAGGATAGCGCTGGTTCCCGCCTCCCCTCATGAAAATCATTCCTAAAGGTCTTCGCGCTAGGGCCGTTCTCTCTCTTGAAAGGACGGTCAATGACTTCGGTGAGCAGCAGCATCTTGACGGCGCTAGGCGCGGGATCGGGCATCGACACCGCGTCGCTGGTCTCCAGCCTGGTCAGCGCCACCAAGGAACCGCGCCAGGCGGCCATCACCAACCGCCAAACGCTCAACAGCGCGAGGATTTCCGCGCTGGCATCGGCCTCCAGCTCGCTCGACACCTTTGCCGATGCGCTGAACAGCCTGCTCGCAGGCACCGGCTATTCCGGCACGCCGGCGTCCAACGACCCCAGCATCGCTTCGGTGAGCGCGCTGCCCGGCGGCACGCCGACCGGCCTGCCCGCGCAGATCGAGGTGCGCCAGCTTGCGGCCAGCCGCACCCTGGTTTCCGCCGTCAACGCCAATCAGGACGCTGCGCAGGGGGCTGCGGCCACCGTCGGCATCGGCGAATTGTCGCTGAAGGTCGGTAACGGCAACCCCGTTTCCATCACGATCACCGCGGCCAATAACAGCTTTACGGGCCTGGCCGCCGCCATCAACGGTTCGGGGGCGGGCGTGACCGCGACCGTCGTCACCGATTCGCAGGGGACGCGCCTGATGCTGAAGGGGCCGACCGGCGCGGCGAACGACTTTTCGCTTACCACGGTTTCCTCCACGACCGACGGGACGACGGGCGCGGACCTTTCCCAGTTCGCCTTCTCCGCAACGACCCCGCCTGTGGGCAGCAGGATGAGCTCCGCCACAGAGCCCAAGGACGCGGTCATCCTGCTCGACGGCGTGGAGCAGCATTATGCCGGCAACACCATCGACGGCGCGATCCCCTATCTGCGGATCGACCTCAACAAGGCGGCGCCGGGGACCAATGTCACGCTGGCCACGACGGAGCCGACCACCTCGATGCGCGACCTGCTGGTCGAGTTCGTCGACGCCTACAACACGCTGATGAAGGCGCTGAACACGGCTACCTCGACCGGCACGGACCAGTCCAACGCGGGCGTGCTGAACGGCGAATCGTCCATCCGCGACATGAAGCGGCAGCTTTCGCAGATGGTGTCGGCTGAGCTTGGCGGCACGGGCGCCTACAGGACGCTGAACGATCTGGGCGTCAGCACCAATCGCGACGGCACGCTGTCGCTCGACACCAAGGCGCTGGACAAGGCGATCGCGGCCGATCCGAAGGCGATCACGCAATTGCTGAACCCGTCGGTCAGGACCGCGACCAATATCGGCCTTGCCGGGCTGATGGACAGCGTGCGCGACAATATCAAGAAGGATGGCGGGCCGCTCGCCGCCACGCAGGGCAAATATGAGAAACTGGCCAAGGAACTGGCCGATCAACTCGACAAGCTCGACATGCAGATGACCAATTATCAGGAGCAGCTCACCAAGGTCTATTCGGCCATGGAGACGCGCCTGTCGGCGTTGAAGGCGACGCAAAGCTATCTCCAGCAGCAGGTCGCTCTCTGGACCAAGAACGACAATTAAGGGGTCGGAATATCATGTTCTACAATCACGGCGGGTTCGGCGGCACGGCAGCGGCGCGGCGCTATGCGGCGGTCCATTCGGGCAGCCGGATCGAGGGGGCGACGCCCCATGCGCTGGTCAAGCTGCTGTTCGACGAGCTGCTGCTGGCGCTGGACGCCGCCGCGCTGGCGGAACGCAATGGCGACCGGCTGAAGGTTTCCGACAAGCAGGCCCGCGCCATGTCGATCCTCTTCGCGCTGGAATCGAGCCTGGACTTCGACAAGGGCGGAGACATCGCCACTGGCCTGGCGCAAATCTACCGTGAAGCCCGCCGCCTGCTGCTGGTCGGCGCCAAGGAGCATGATGCCGCCCCGGTCGATCAGGCCCGCCTGATGATCGGCGAGATCGCGGAGGCGTGGAACCAGATCGGCTGACGGCATCCACGGGGTTGCGCCTTCAAAGGCGCCCCTGTATAGGCACCGCTCGCAAAGGGCGGCCCGGCGGGGGCCGCCTTTTTGCGTTTCGGACTTTGTTTGCATCAGCCCAGAAAGGGAAGGACCATGTCGATCACGCCGCTCATGCCCGTTTACCCCCGGTGCGATGTACGCCCGGTCCGAGGCGAGGGCTGCTACCTGATCGGGGAGCGCGGCGAGCGCTATCTGGATTTCGCCAGCGGCATCGCGGTCAACCTGCTGGGCCACGGCCATCCCAAGCTGGTCAAGGCGATTGCCGATCAGGCCGCGACGCTGATGCACACGTCGAACCTCTATGGCATGCCGCTGGGCGAGAAGTTCGCGCAGCGTCTGGTCGACACGACCTTCGCCGACACGGTGTTCTTCACCAATTCGGGCGCGGAGGCGGTGGAATGCGCGATCAAGACGGCGCGCCGCTACCATTATGCCAATGGCGAGGCGCACCGGCACAAGATCATCAGCTTCGACAACGCCTTCCATGGGCGGACGCTGGGGACGATCTCCGCCACCAGCCAGCCTAAGATGCGCGACGGCTTCGAGCCGCTGCTGCCCGGCTTCACCGTGGTGCCGTTCAACGATCTGGAGGCCGCGACGGCCGCCGTCGATGACAATACCGCCGGTTTCCTAGTGGAGACGGTGCAGGGCGAGGGCGGCGTGACCCCGGCGACGCAGGCGTTCCTGTCCGGCCTGCGCAAGCTGTGCGACGACCACGGCCTGCTGCTGATCCTGGACGAGGTGCAGTGCGGCTATGCCCGTACCGGCACCTTCTTCGCCCATGAGCAATATGGCCTGACGCCCGACATCATGGCGGTGGCCAAGGGCATCGGCGCGGGCTTCCCGCTGGGCGCCTGCCTCGCGACCGAGGAAGCGGCCAAGGGCATGGTGTTCGGCACCCATGGGTCGACCTATGGCGGCAATCCGCTGGCCATGGCGGTCGGCATGACCGTGCTGGACGAGGTGCTGGGCGAAGGTTTCCTGGACCATGTGAAGAGCATGGGCGCGCGCCTGCGCTCGGCGCTGGAGCAGCTCATCCCCAATCACGACATGTTCGAGGATGTGCGCGGCCTGGGCCTGATGCTGGGCGTCAAGATGAAGAGCGATTATGACGCCCGTGCCTTCGTGGCGCATCTGCGCGACAATCATGGCCTGCTGACCGTGTCGGCGGGGCAGAATGTCGTGCGCATCCTGCCGCCGCTGGTGATCGAGGAAAGCCATGTCGCGGAATGCGTCGAGAGGCTTTCCGCCGGTGCGCGGAGCTTTGCGGAGGCTGCGGCCTGATTATATCCCCGTTCGTGCTGAGTAGGGGCTGAGCGAAGTCGAAGCCTGTCCTGAGCGCCTGCCTTGGCAGGCAGTCGAAGGGACCCGTATCGAAGCATCAGTCCTTCGATACGCCACTTCGACAAGCTCAGTGGCTACTCAGGACGAACGGTAGTTTGGGGGCGAACCTTCCAATGACCAATCATTTCCTGAATCTGAGTGACGCGGGCGGCGATGCGATCGCCGCCATGATTTCCGACGCCATCGACCGGAAGGCGGCGCGCCTTGGGCAGCCCAAGGGCAAGGCCGATGCCGACGCGCCGCTGGCCGGGCACACGCTGGCGATGATCTTCGAGAAGAATTCGACCCGGACGCGCGTTTCGTTCGACATGGCGATCCGCCAGTTGGGCGGCACGTCGCTGATCCTGGACGGCGCGACCAGCCAGCTTGGCCGGGGCGAGACCATCGCCGACACCGCTCGCGTGCTGAGCCGCATGGCCGACGCCATCATGATCCGCACCGACGATCATGCGAAGATCGAGGAAATGGCGCATCACGCGACCGTTCCCGTGATCAATGGCCTGACCGACCTGTCGCATCCCTGCCAGATCGTCGCCGACCTGCTGACCGTGGTGGAACATGGCGTGGCGCTGCCCGGCAGCCAATGGGCATGGCTGGGCGACGGCAATAATGTGCTCCATTCCATCGTCGAGGCGGCGGGGCTGATGAAGTTCGGCGTGCGCATCGCCGTGCCGGAGGGCTATGATCCCGATCCGTCCTTCGAAGCCGAAGCGCAGGCTCGTGGGGCCACGATCACCCGCACCCGCGATCCGCAGGCAGCGGTCGCGGGTGCGGACATCGTCGTCACCGACACCTGGATCTCCATGGGTCAGGCCCATGCCGAGGAGAAGCTGGCGGCGATGATGCCCTATCAGGTGACGCCCGAATTGATGGCGCTGGCCAAGCCGACGGCGAAATTCCTCCACTGCCTGCCCGCTCATCGCGGCGAGGAAGTGGTGGAAGCGGTGATCGACGGGCCGCAATCGGTGATCTGGGACGAAGCGGAAAACCGCATCCATGCGCAGAAGTCGGTGTTGCTGTGGGCATTGGGGCGGCTTGGCTGACGCTAAATCCTCCCTACGCGCAGCGTGGGGAGGGTCGAAGAGAGGCACGTGACTCTCTTCGACGTCGGCGTAGCCGATGGTGGAGGGGAAATTCGGAGGTCGTGCCTCTTCCCCTCCACCACCGCTTTCAGCGGCGGTCCCCCTCCCCATCTACCGATGGGGAGGAATAGGAGGGGCCTGCTCTCCACCCAACCCACCCGATTTGCAAGCGCGTCCATCGCCGCCTATCTAACCGCCTTTGCATGACCGGCCCGTCCAGCGGGCCGCACGGAGCCTGATTTGACCCCTTCCCCCACCCTCGACCAAGCCTTGGGCTTCACCATCCCCTCCCGCCATGCGCGGGGGCGGATCGTGCGGCTGGGGCCGGTGCTTGATGACGTCCTCGCCGCCCACGCCTATCCGCCGCAGATCGAACGGCTGCTTGCCTCCGCGCTCGTGCTGGCGGCGTTGCTCGGCTCGACGCTCAAGGATGCGGGGGGGCAGCTCACGCTCCAGGCGCAGACCGAAAATGGCGTCGTCAGCCTGCTGGTGGCCGATTACAAGGGCGGCGAAGTGCGCGGCTATGCCAAGTTCGACGCCGACCGGCTGGCCGAGCTTGGCCCCGATCCGACGCTGTTCGGCCTGTTCGGCAAGGGTTATCTGGCGATCACCTTCGACCAGGCGGTTTCCGGCGAGCGCTATCAGGGCATCGTCCCGCTCGATGGCGAATCGCTGGCCGACGCGGCGGAGCATTATTTCTTCCAGTCCGAACAGATCCCCAGCATCATCCAGATCGCGACCCGCCACGATCCGGGCCAGGGGTGCCTGGCCGCCGGCCTGCTGCTCCAGCACCTGCCCGAGGGCGAAGTCGAGCGCGAACGGCTGCATGTCCGCCACGACCATCCGGAATGGGAACATGTCCAGGCGCTGGCCCATACGCTGAAGGATGCGGAACTGACCGACAGCGAATTGCCGCTGACCGACATCGTCTGGCGCCTGTTCCACGAAGAGGAGGAGGTGCGCGTCACCGATCCCGCCGCGATCAGCAAGGGGTGCCGTTGCGACCTGGATCACATCCGCAGCGTCATCGGCCGCTTCCCGGCGGCGGAGCGGGCGGACATGGCGGATGATCAGGGCATTATCGGCGTCGATTGCGCCTTCTGTTCGCGCCTCTTCCCGGTCGCGCTCGCCAGCTTCGCGGAGGAATGAGCGGGCATTTCCCCCATTGCTATCAAATTGCCGCAATTGACGGGCAAGGCTGATGCGGATCAGCAACGATCGACAGGGGGATCGGAATGACGGCAATGCTGCGCGCCCTTGGCGCGGCGATGGCGATGATGGCGGCAGTTCCCGCCGTGCAGGCGGCGGCGCCCGCGCCACGCCTGGCCAAGGGATTGGAGACAGGCGAATGGGAATTGCGCGGCCGGGGCGAGGGCGGCGCGCGCAGGCTCTGCGTGTCCAGCCTCAGCCAGCTTCTGCAAAGTCGCCACGCCGGCCATGCCTGCAAGAACTTTACCGTCAGCGACGCCGCCAACAGGCTGGTCGTCACCTATGAATGCGGCGCGGCGGGCAATGGCCGGACCGACCTGCGCGTCGAAACGTCCCGGCTGGTGCAGATCCAGTCGCAGGGGATCGCCGACGGCGCGCCCTTCGCCTTTGCGCTGGAAGGGCGTTGGATCGGCGCCTGTCATTGAATGCGCGCGGCTTGCGCTGACGCGTCGGGAGGCGTAGCGCGGCGCTATGGTTGCCCATAACGGAAAATTCGCCGTCGTCCTGCTGTCCGGCGGGCTCGACTCCATGGTGGCGGGCGGGCTGGCGCGCGAGGCCGGCTATCGCCTGTTCGCCCTGTCGATCGACTATAACCAGCGCCACCGGCTGGAATTGCAGGCGGCGGGGCGCGTCGCAGCGGCGCTGAACGCCATTTCGCATATCGTGCTGCCGCTGGACCTGACGGCCTTTGGCGGTTCCGCGCTGACCGCCGACATCGCCGTTCCCAAGGGGGGCGTCGGCGCGGGCATCCCGATAACCTATGTGCCGGCGCGCAACACGATCTTCCTGTCGCTGACCCTGGGCCTGGCCGAGGTGGCGGGCGCGAACGACGTGTTCATCGGCGTCAACGCGCTGGATTATTCCGGCTATCCCGATTGCCGGCCGGAGTTCATCGACGCCTTCCAGAAGATGGCGGCGCTGGCCACCAAGGCGGGGGTGGAGGGCCATCCGATCCGCATCAACGCGCCGCTCCAGCATATGAGCAAGGCGGACATCGTGCGCGAAGCCTATCGGCTGGGGCTGGACACGGGATTGAGCTGGTCCTGCTACGATCCGACGCCGGACGGCAGGCATTGCGGCCTGTGCGACAGTTGCCGACTGAGGTCCAAGGGTTTCGTGGAAGCGGGCCTGCCCGACCCCACCGTCTACGCGGTGAAGCCCTGACGCCATGAGCTACGCCGTCAAGGAAATGTTCCTGACCCTGCAGGGGGAGGGCGTCCATGCCGGGCGCCGGGCGGTGTTCCTGCGCTTTGCGGGCTGCAACCTGTGGAGCGGGCGGGAACAGGACCGGGCGAGCGCGATCTGCCGCTTCTGCGACACGGATTTCGTCGGGACGGACGGCGACGGCGGCGGCAGGTTCGCGGATGCGAAGGGTCTGGCCGACGCTGCGCTGGCCTTTTGGGGGGAGGGGCGGGACGGGCGCTATATCGTGCTGACCGGCGGGGAACCGATGCTCCAGGTCGACGACGCGTTGGTCGACGCGCTCCATGCGCGCGGCTTCGCCATCGCGATCGAGAGCAACGGCACCCTGCCCGCGCATCCGGGGCTGGACTGGGTCTGCATCAGCCCCAAGGCGGGAAGCGAGGTGGTCCAGCGCAGCGGCAATGAGCTGAAGCTGGTCTGGCCGCAGCCGGGGCAGGGGCACAGCCTGGCCGATGTCGAGGATATGGAGGGCTGGGCCTTCGACCACTGGCTGGTGCAGCCGCTGGACGATCCCAAGGCTGCGGACAATGCGCGGGCGGCGGTGGAACTGGTGATGGAACGGCCGCGCTGGCGGCTCAGCCTCCAGTCGCACAAATATCTGGGATTGCGGTAGAGGGGGGGTTTAGGTGGCTTCCCGCCACTCTTCCCTTGTCGCCCTCTCTCTCTTCGTCGCCCCGGGCTTGACCCGGGGTCCCGCTTCTTTCCAATGGAGCGCCTGTTCCAAGACAGCGGGACCCCGGATCAAGTCCGGGGTGACGCAAACTGATGACGGGAAGTGGCCAACCCCGCCATCAATGGCCTCAGGGCTGCACCCCGATCTTCTGGTTCCACGCAAGCTGGCAGGCGGGCAGCATCTTGCCCTTCTTCCAGCATTTGGGATCGAAGGAGGGCAGGGTCAGCGAATAGCTGCGACCCGGATCGCCGTAGAATTGCTCGCCCGCCAGGACCAGCGACTTCTTGATCGATCCCAGCCCGCTCCGCGCCACGTCGTTCAGCGTGCCCCGCTGGGCGAAGATCGCCTGCCGCCCCACCAGCGCCGCCGCCTGGCAGAAGCCGCGTTGCGCCTGCACCGTCGAATAGCCCGAATAGATGCGCGTGCCATATTGGTCCGACGCCATCTGGCCGGGCTTGCCCTTCCCGACCGTGCGCTGGAAATAGCCGAGCAGCGTCGCCTGCGCCGCATCCAGTTCGGCGTCATGATGGGCGATCATCGCGTTGTAGTTGCTGATCGACAGCAGGGTAGGCTCGAACTGGCATTGCAGCGCCGCGACGTTCAGCGCCGCGCGCAGGTTCCACACCAGCCCGGCCTTCACCTCCGCCGCGGTTGCGCCCGGCAGGCCCAGCGCGGTCGCGGCTTCGGCGTCGGTCAGGGGCGGGGTCGAGAAATCGGGCGGCGACCAGAAGAATTGCGCGGCGGTCGGTTGCGCCGTCAGCGCCGCCCCCATCGCGGCCAATCCCAATGAGGCGCGGCGTCCGATGGAACGGCCCATGAAACGCGATGTCATCCTGATCCCTCTTCGAAACGGGCGTTGCGAACTATGCTTCGCCCGTCTGTATCATGCCTGAACGCGGATGCCAGCCTATTGATCCGACAGCACTTCGGTATCGGTCGCGGGCTTGTCCTCGCTTTCATTCCTCGCCGCCGCCGGAGCGGCCGCATTGTCGCTGCGGTTGGCGGGCACGGCCATGGCCACGCCCTCGCTCTGCACGCCGTCCAGGTCGGTCATGGCGTCGGTCGCCGTGCCGTCCACCACTTCCAGATTGTTCATCGGGACAGTGGTTCCGCTTTCCTTCTGGCTGCCGCATCCCGCCAGCGCCATGCAGCCGGCCGAAACCAATATTGCCATTGTCGTCTTGACGTCAGGACGCATCCGGGTCTCCTAAAGCGTTGCAGCATGCCCGGCAGCCCCCCACCTGGCGAAAGCCGCGACCCTAGCGGCCCGTCCCGCATTGCTCAACCCCCGCTCCATCTGCCGCCGGGCACCGGCGCAGGCGGCCGAGAAAGGCCGGGAAATGCCGGGCAAGCGCCGAGTCCAGCTCGGTCATCGATGCCTTCACGCCCAGCGCGGCCATGCTCGTCACAGGATATTCGGCCAGGCCGCACGGCACGATGCCTCCGAAATGGGACAGGTCGGGATCGACATTGATCGAAAAGCCATGAAGCGTGATCCAGCGCCGCACCCGGATGCCGAGGGCGCCGATCTTCGCCTCCCGCCCCTGGGCATCGTCGGTCCAGATGCCGATCCGTCCCTCCGCGCGCCGGGCCGCTATGCCGAAATCGGCCAGCGCATCGATCATCCATCCTTCCAGATGGTGGACGAAATTGCGCACGTCCTTGCCCCGATTCCGCAGGTCGATGTTGAGATAGCCGATGCGCTGGCCCGGCCCATGATAGGTATAGCGTCCGCCCCGCCCCGCATCGTGCACCGGAAAGCGCGGGTCGAGCAGTTCGGCCGGATCGGCGCTGGTTCCGGCCGTGTAGAGCGGCGGATGTTCGAGCAGCCAGACCCGCTCTGCGGCCTGCCCCTCGAAGATCGCGGCGGCCCGGCCTTCCATCTCGGCCAGCGCCCGGGGGTAGTCGACGGGCGCGCTTTCCACGCGCCATTCCACGCTGGGGGCGGCAGGGGCTTGGGCTGGGGATGGCGAGGACATGGCGCTTCCTTGACTTGGGCAGAGCGAGCGATCAAGTCTCCTCCGCGATTTTCAGAGCATCGGGTAGAGAACAGGGCGTAGAGATATGGCGACAATGTCCATCGGCAAGGCGTGGGAGGAGGCGGTCGCCTTCGTCGCGCGCGAAAGCAGCCTGCTGTTTCCCGTCGCCCTGCTGTTCGTCGCCCTGCCGGGCCTCATCCTGCAGGAGATGACGCCGCCGGAACTCGCCAAATGGAACCTGTCGGAAACCACCATGCCGCAGGTGCCGGGCAGCTTCTGGCTGGCGATGATGCTGGCGATGATCATCATCGGGTTCGGATCGCTGACCCTGTTGGCGCTCGCCCTGCGCCCGGGCATCAGCGTGGGAGAGGCGCTGCGGCTGAGCTTTGCGCGGCTTCCGGTGCTGCTCGGCGTGGCGCTGGTGGTCGCCGGTTTCCTGGCCGGCGCGGTGATCGCCGCCACCCTGGCGGTGACGATCCTGTCGCTCATCGCCAAGCCGCTGGGCGCGACGCTGGCGCTGCTGCTGGGCGCGGGCGTGGTGGCCGCGACGATTTTCGCAAGCGTGCGGCTGCTGTTGCTCAATCCCGTGGTGATCGACGGAACGGAAGGTGTCATGGCTTCGCTGCGCCACGGCTGGGCGCTGACCAGGGGGCATTTCTGGCGGCTATTCGGCTTCATCCTGGCGCTGACGCTGCTGTCGGCGATCGTCGGGGGCGCGGCGCAGGCGGTGTTCGGCCTGGTCGGGGCGTTGATCGGCGGGCAGGCCGGCGGCCGGCTGATCGGCGGGGTGGCTGCCGCTGCCGTGTCGACGGTGGTGCAGGTCTATATGCTGGTGATGCTGGCGCGGCTGTACCGTCAGGCGGAGGGCGACTGACCCAGCATCGGCACATGCGGCGCGGCGTCGGGCGGCAAAAGCCCCGCCAGCCGCGGATCGGCGAAGATTTCCACCTCCCGCCGGTAGGGCACGAAGCCTGACTTGCGATAAAATCCCAGGGCGGCGGGGCTGTCCAGCGTGCAGCTATGCACCCAGAAACGCGTGACCTCCTTGCGCCAGGCCAGCGCCTTCGCCTGCGCCATCAGCCATCGGCCCAGCCCCTTGCCGGTCAGGTCGGGGATCAGCCCGAAAAAGGCCAGTTCGCAATCGGGCAGCGACCGGAAATCCAGTTCCAGCAGCCCCACCTCCACTCCGCGCGGGTCGGTCACGGCGTAGACCTCTACCGCGGGATCGTGGATGATCGCCGTCAGCGCGGCGTCGTCCATCGCCAGGCGGGAAAACCACAGCCACGGTTCCCCGACGCGCCGGAACAGGGCGCGATAGGCGTCGGGCGCGGGCGCCTTCCACGGCGCCAGCCGCAGCGGGGCGGGCGGGATAGGCGCGGGTTTCGGCCGCTCCCGCATTTCCAGATGGGTGACGATGGTCGCGATCCGGTCGTCCGGAACCGGCGTCAGGCCCATGTTCAGCTCCAGCTCGCCATCGGCGGCAGGCTCATCAGGATCGCGTCGACATTGCCGCCGGTCTTCAGCCCGAACAGCGTGCCGCGATCATGCACCAGGTTGAATTCGGCATAGCGGCCGCGCCATTCCAGCATGCGGCGATAGTCGTCCTCCGACCAGCTTTCCCCCATGCGCCGCCGGACGATGGGCGGGAAGGCCCGAAGGAACGCCTCGCCCACGTCCCGCGTGAAGGCGAAGCCGGCGTCGAAATCGCCCTCCAGATGATCGTAGAAAATTCCGCCGACGCCGCGATGCACGCCGCGATGGGGTATGAAGAAATAGTCGTCCGCCCATGCCTTGAACCGGGGATAATAGTCCGCGTCATGGGCGTCGCAGGCCGCTTTCAGCGCGGCATGGAAATGCGCCGTGTCCTCGTCGCGGGGCAGCGGCGGGTTCAGGTCCGCGCCGCCGCCGAACCAGCGTTTCGACGTCACCAGATAGCGGGTGTTCATGTGCACGGCGGGCACATGGGGGTTGGCCATATGCGCGACCAGGCTGATGCCGGTGGCGAAGAAGCTGGGGTCTTCGCTCGCGCCATGGATGGTCTTGGCGAATTCGGGCGAGAAGGCGCCGCCCACGGTCGAGACGTTGACGCCCACCTTCTCGAACACCTTGCCCTTCATCACGCCGCGCACGCCGCCGCCGCCTTCGCCGGGCGCCAGGCCCGGCGCCTCGCGGTCCCAGGCGATATAGTCGAAGCGGGCGTTCGACCCCGCCTCCCGCTCGATCGCCTCGAACTCGGCGCAGATGCGGTCGCGAAGCGATTCGAACCAGGTGCGGGCGGCCTGCTGTTGCGGGTCCAGGGTCAGGGTCATTGCGGGAAACTTCCAGTCTGGCGAAGGGCCTCTGCTACCGCGATGCCCGTGGAAACGGCGATGTTCAAGGATCGAAATCCCGGCGCCATCGGAATGCGCACGCGCACGTCCGCCAGATCGCGGACGGCATTGGGCACGCCCGCGCTTTCCGACCCCATCAGCAGAATGTCGTCGGCGCGGAATTCCACATCGGGCAGGCGCTGCGAGGCGTGGCTGCTCATCAGCATCAGCCGCCGGCCTTCGGCCCTGCGGCGGGCGTCGAACGCCTCGAAATTGGCGTGGCGGGTCACATCGGCCGATGCCCCATAATCCATCGCCGCCCGTTTCAGCTTCGCGTCGGAAAAGGCGAATCCCGTCGGCATGATGATGTCCACGGGCACGGAAAAGCAGGCGGCAAGGCGCAGGATCGCGCCCACATTGCCGGCGATTTCGGGTTGATAAAGGGCGATACGCATGCCCCGCGCCATAGAACAGCGCGGTTAATTCTCCTAGCCTGTCTAAAAGGCTTGGCAAATGGCGCATCCTACGGTTATCAGGCCTGCAAATCGCGCCCGGGGGAAAGGCGCGCCCTTCTGCTTGGGCGCCGCGGCTCTCCCGATACCATAGCCATAAATGGGCAATGCGGCGGGGTCAGGGACGTTCTTGCAAGGGTTGAAGTGCATGGCGATCGTTGAACATGTGGAGAGTGAGGGGGCAGCCGTCTCCGGTGGAGGCGGCGGCGACGGCGTGCGTCGTCGCGATTTCATCAACATCGCCGCGGTGAGCTTTGCCGGCGTGGGGGCGGTCGCGGTGGTCATACCGCTGGTCGACCAGATGAACCCCAGCGCCGACGTGCTGGCGCTGGCCTCGACGGAGGTCGACCTGTCCTCCATCCAGCCGGGCCAGGCGATCAAGACCACCTTCCGGTCGCAGCCGCTGTTCGTCCGGCACCTGACCGACAAGGAAATAGCCGAGGCCGACAAGGTCGACGCGTCCAGCCTGCGCGATCCGCAGACGCTGGAGGAGCGCACGGTCGACGGCAAGAAGCAGTGGCTGGTGACCATGGGCGTCTGCACCCATCTGGGCTGCGTGCCGCTGGGCGCGGGCGAGGGTGAGAACAAGGGCGAATATGGCGGCTATTTCTGCCCCTGCCACGGGTCTTCCTACGACACTGCCGCCCGCATCCGTAAGGGCCCCGCGCCCAAGAACCTGGAAGTGCCGAAGTTCAGCTTCACTTCCGACACCGCCATTCTCGTGGGTTGAGGGGGACTGTCATGAGCTTTCCATGGGCTGAACATTATACTCCCAAGCATCCCGCGATGCAGTGGATCGACGAGAAGCTGCCTTTGCCGCGCCTCGTCTACAATGCCGTGGGCGCCGGTTATCCGGTGCCGCGCAACCTCAACTATTTCTGGAACTTCGGCGTCCTGGCCGGGCTGGCGCTGGTGATCCAGATCGTCACCGGCGTGATCATGGCGATGCATTACGGCGCCAACACGCTGGTCGCCTTCGGCACCGTCGAACAGACGATGCGCGACGTGAACGCGGGCTGGCTGATGCGCTATGCCCATGCCAACGGCGCCAGCTTCTTCTTCATCGTCGTCTATCTGCACATCTTCCGCGGCCTGTTCTTCGGTTCCTACAAGGCGCCGCGCGAGATGGTATGGCTGCTCGGCCTCGTCATCTTCCTGCTGATGATGGCGACCGCCTTCATGGGCTATGTGCTTCCCTGGGGGCAGATGAGCTATTGGGGCGCGAAGGTGATCACCGGCCTGTTCGGCGCGATCCCCGTGGTGGGCGAGCCGATCCAGACCTGGCTGCTGGGCGGTTTCGCCCCCGGCAACGCCTCGCTCAACCGCTTCTTCTCGCTGCACTTCCTGCTGCCCTTCGTGATCGCGGCCGTCGTGATCCTGCACATCTGGGCGCTGCATATTCCGGGTTCCTCCAACCCGACCGGCGTGGAAGTGAAGGGGCCGCAGGACACCGTGCCGTTCCACCCCTATTATACGGCGAAGGACGGTTTCGGGGCGGGCGTGTTCCTGATCCTGTTCGCGATCCCGCTGTTCTACGCGCCCAACTATCTGGGCCATCCGGACAATTATATCGAGGCGAACCCGCTCTCGACGCCCGCGCATATCGTGCCTGAATGGTATTTCTGGCCCTTCTACGCGATCCTGCGCGCCTTCACCGTCGACTTCTTCTTCGTGCCCGCGAAGCTGCTGGGCGTGCTGGCGATGTTCGCGTCGATCCTGCTGCTCTTCTTCCTGCCCTGGCTCGACACCTCTCCGGTGCGGTCGGGCAATTACCGGCCGACCTTCAGAAAGTTCTTCTGGATCCTCATCATCGACGTGCTGATCCTGGGCTATTGCGGCGGCGCGCCGGCGGAGGAGCCCTATGTGATGATCTCCCAGGTCGCGGCGGCTTATTATTTCGCCCATTTCCTGATCATCCTGCCGCTGATCTCGCGCTTTGAAAAGCCGCTGCCGCTGCCCAATTCGATCACGGAGGCGGTGCTTGGCCGCGACGTCATCGAAGGGGAGCGGGAGGCGCTTCCGGGCATGGGCAGCGATCCGCAGCCGTCGCACGCCGGTTAAGGGGGATAAGACTAATGATACGCATCGGCGCATTTCTTGTCGGCCTCTTCTTCGCGGGCTGGCTGCTGGTTTCCTTTCTGGTGGGCGCGGTGGCCTTCGTCACCGAGCCGCCGGCGAAGACGGTGGAGCATGAGTTCCACCTCAACCCCAAGCATGTGTCCTTCTCGTTCGACGGGCCTTTCGGCAAGTACGACCAGGCGCAGCTCCAGCGCGGTTTCCAGGTGTTCAAGGAAGTCTGCTCGGCCTGCCACAGCCTGAAGTTCGTCGCCTTCCGCGACCTCAAGGGCATTGGTTATAACGAGGCGGAGATCAAGGCGATCGCCAAGCAATGGGCGATCAAGACCCCCGACGTCGATCCGAAGACGGGCGAAATGTCGACCCGTGATCCGATCCCGGCGGATTATTTCCCCAAGCCCTTCGCGAACAATGTCGCGGCTGCGGCGGCGAACAACAATGCCATCCCGCCGGATCTGTCGCTGATGACCAAGGCCCGCCATCATGGCAGCGCCTATGTCTATTCGCTGCTGACGGGCTTCCAGGCGCAGCCGGCCGAGTTGCTGAAGGAATTTCCGGACGCCAAGACGCCGGAGGGCCTGCACTACAACCCCTATTTCCCCAACCTGAACCTCGCCATGGCGCCGCCGCTGACGGCCGATGGGCAGGTGACCTATGGCGACGGCACCAAGGCGACGGTGGATCAGATGTCGCAGGACGTCGCGGCCTTCCTGACCTGGACGGCCGAACCCAAGCTGGAAAACCGCCGCCGCGCGGGCCTGGCGACGATCTTCTTCCTGCTGATCGCGACGGGTCTGGCTTACATGGCCTACCAGAATATCTGGGCGGACAAGAAAAAGGCCGCCTGATCGGGGCCTGAAACGGAACATCGAAGGGGGCGCGGGAAACCGGGCCCCCTTTCCTTATGAGGGCGAAGATGAGCGCTGACAGCCTGGCGGCCCTGGTCCGCACGATCCCCGATTTCCCCAAGCCCGGCATCCAGTTCCGGGACATCACGACATTGCTGGCAGACGCCGCCGGACTCGCCGAACTGGTCGAACGGATGGCGGCGGCGGCGCGGCCGCTCGACCCGGCCTTCATCGCCGGGATCGAGGCGCGGGGCTTCATCTTGGGGGCGGCGCTGGCCCATGCGCTGGGGGTGGGCTTCGTGCCGGTGCGCAAGAAGGGGAAGCTGCCCGGCAAGACGGTGGGCATCGACTATGTGCTGGAATATGGCACCGATCGGCTGGAACTGCATGAAGGGCAGATTCCCGATGGAGCGCGGGTGGTGCTGGTCGACGACCTCATCGCGACCGGCGGAACCGCGCTGGCGGCGGCGCAACTGATCCGGGAGCAGGGCGCGACGGTGCTGATGGCGCTCTTTGCCATCGATCTTCCCGATCTGGGCGGCATGGCCGCGCTGGAAGCGGACGGCGTCGCATCGGCAGCGATCATCGCCTTTGAGGGGCATTGACCGGGTTCGGGTCAGCCACCTCGGATAAAGGGGGGTGAGGTCTCAACGGGGCCAATCCAGGACATTCCCCTCCCGCAGGCGGGAGGGGTTAGGGGTGGGCGCGACCCCGGACTTGATCCGGGGGAGCTTCCGGTTGGCCGCTGCAAAACAACGCGCATGTCGCGCCAGCCCACCCCCTAACCCCCTCCCGCCTGCGGGAGGGGGGAGGTCCGCTTCCTACCCATTGCACCCCAGGACGACGGCATCTCCTCAGCGCCCGAGCGCTCCCTCCAGCATATCCACCGCCTGGGCCAGACGCTCGTCCAGCAGCGCCAGCAACTGGGTCCACCCCAGCATGTCCGCCAGTTCGCCCGGTCCGTCCGAAATGCCGCGCAGGCCCATCACGGGAACGCCGAAGCGCTGGCAGGCGCGGACGACCGCGAAGCTCTCCATGTCGACCATGTCCGCGTCGATCGCGGCATAATCCTCCCCGCCGACGATGTTCGCCCCGGTCGACAGCCGGGCGGCGCGAAGTTCCAGCGGCACATGCAGCGCTATTTCGGCCGGGTGGTCGGAAAAGGGGGTCACGCCCTTCGGAAAGCCCAGGCGGGAAGCGTCCATGTCCCGCCAGGAGACGCTGGCGACCTGATAGACCTCCCCCAGGGTGCAGGTGCGCGATCCCGCCGACCCCAGCGAAACGACCAGGTCGGGCAGCGCGCCGTCCTGATCCAGCCGCTGGAGCGCGAGGCCGGTGTTGAGCGCCGCTTCTACCGGACCCACGCCGATCATCAGCGGATCGAAACGGGCCCTGAGATGAGGGCCATATTCGGCCTCTACCGCCATCACGAACAGAACCCGCTTGTCCGCGATCATTTCTCCCCGTGGCATGAAATCCCCCAGATCGGTCGATGTCAGGTCAAGGCAGGCGGGCGAGCAGCGCGCTCATCCCGTCATCGATGGTCAGCGCGGCCGTCCCTTCGATCAGCCAGCATTCGCCCCGGCGCCACGGTTCGCCGTCGATCGCGCCGGCGCCGGCCAGCGGGATGAACCAGGCCATCTTCTCTTCTATCCATTGCCGGCTTCCCGCCTCGCCCTGCACCAGGTCCAGGATGAAGGGCGCGTCGCCGCCCGCAACCAGCCTTTCCTCAGCCATGATCGGGACCACCCTGTCGGGCAGGGCGTAGGGGGCCGCCATGCTGACCGCCATCGCCTCCTCCAAATGCAGTTCGCGGGGCCGGCCATAATCGTAGAGGCGATAGGTCACGTCATTATTCTGCTGCACTTCCACCAGCGTCACGCCGCTGCCTATGGCATGAACCGTGCCGGCGGGAATATAATAGAAGCTGCCCGCGCGCACCGGCTTCCAGTCCATCAGTGCTTCGATGCTGCCGTCGAGGGCTGCGGCGCGCAGGGCGTCCGCCGTCAGGTCGCGGGTCAGGCCGATGCCCAGCCGCGCATCGGGTTCCGCATCCAATATGTACCAGCATTCCGACTTTCCGCCCGCCAGTCCGCGCTCCCGCGCCTGCGCATCATCGGGATGGACCTGCACCGACAATTTTTCGCTGGTGAAGATATATTTGACCAGCAGCGGCAATGGCCGGCCTGCGCCTCCTTCCGGCGGCGAGAACCAGATTTCCCCGATGCGACGGCCATCGGACGGCGCGACGGCCGACGGAATGTCGACGCGGCCCCAGGGCTTTTCGACGCTATGGGCAAGCAGGCGGGTCGTGGTCATGCGGTTCCTTATGAACGGTCGTTGCCGGCAGGCAAGAGCCTCGATCCGGAAAGGAGAGGAATATCGGGCAGGCGGTCGGCGAAAAGGGGCTGCGACATCGCCACGGCATCGTCCTTCCCGTCGGAATCGGAAACGGTCCGTATCGATCTTCCCGTCTGGAAGTTCGTTCTTCAGTTGCTATATGCAACCAATCTGTTCGACGAGGATCGGAACATGAAACGGCCGGTGCCCCATGAATGACGTGATCGGCACGCTCTGCCTGCGGATGTGGCCGCGGCTGGAGGGCGGGATGGCTGCCCTGATCCTGCCCGCTTTGGCGACGGCGGCGTTCCTGATGTTCTTCGCCACGGCCTATCGGTGGGTCGACGACCTGCTGGTCGCCGGCGTGATCGCCATGGTCGCGCCGATGATGGTGCTGCCGCTGCTGCTCCGGCGGAAGGGCGTCAGCTGACGCTCTCGCCCGCCAGCGCATCCATGGCCAGGGCGAGCGCACCAAGAGGGCCGGCCTGATCGCCCAGCAGCGGCGTGGTGACGATCCGGCCGATGCCGGCCTGGTCGACATGGGGCAGATAGCCGCCCAGCAGCGCGACGACCTTCCGGCGGACCTGCTCCAGCAGGTCGGCCCGACCCATGCCCACGCCGCCGCCGATCAGCACCTGCCGGGCCGAGGTGCCGAGCAGGATGGTGGCGACCAGATGGGCGATGTCGCTGGCGACATCGTCCCATCGCGGGTCGGCGGGATCGATCTCATGGCCCGGCATGCCGAAGCGCCGGGCGAGCGCCGGTCCGGACACCAGGCCCTCTATGCAGTCGCCATGAAAGGGGCAACAGCCCGCAAAGCCATCGCCCGGAGCGCGCGGGACGCGGATATGGCCGATTTCCGGATGCATGGCGCCGTGCACGGTATGGCCGTTGAACGCGAACCCTCCGCCCACGCCGGTTCCGATGGTGATATAGCACAGGCTGTCGGATGGCGCCTCCCCCCGCGCGCCCGCGCCCCAGCGCAGCTCCGCCAGGGCGGCCCCGTTGACGTCGGTGTCGATCATAGCGGGACAATCGAAGGGCGCGGTCAGCGTGCCGAATATGTCCGCGCCCGCCCAGCCGGGCTTGGGCGTCGGCAGCATGACGCCGAAATCGGGCGCGCGGCGATCGAGCCGAATCGGGCCGAAGCTGCCGATCCCGATCGCCGCGATCGGAGCCTGCGCATGCCAGCGTTCCAGCACCGCCACGACCCTGGAAAGCGTTTCCCGCGGCGTCGTGGTCGCTATCGTCTCCCGGTCGCAAACCGTCGTGCCGCGTGCGCGGAGAACCTGCACCTTGGTCCCGCCCAGTTCGATTCCCGCCAGCATCGGTTCAGCATCCGTCATCGCCGTCCAATCACAAGGCCGCACCCCGCAAGTTCCGCGCCCACCGTCATTTGCGGCCTTATTCGACATTTGTGCAAGGGGATGGCGGCTTTTCCAT
Organism: Sphingobium indicum B90A; assembly: GCF_000264945.2. NCBI lineage: Bacteria > Pseudomonadati > Pseudomonadota > Alphaproteobacteria > Sphingomonadales > Sphingobiaceae > Sphingobium > Sphingobium indicum. The sequence continues at coordinate 2,618,699 of NZ_CP013070.1, read as the reverse complement.
TGCCGGCCGCTGTCAGGGCGGGAAGAACAGGGCAGGGCGCGAAACGGCGCAAGCCGATGATAGGGAGATAATGGATCATGATCGGGCAAAAACCATGCTTCAATCCTTCCATGGTTGCCGTCCGATGAGGGGGACGTTGTTCCTCTGCGCGCTGCTGCTGGCGGCTCCCGCCTGGCCGCTCGCCGCACAGATGCCTGCCGATCCGCTGGCCTTCGTCGATCCCCTGATCGGCACCGGCCCCGAAGGCCACACTTTTCCCGGAGCCTCCGCGCCCTTCGGGATGGTCCAGCTTTCGCCCGACACCGATGCGACCTGCCAGATCCGCGAATGCTATGCCCATGCGGCGGGCTACAGCTATCATGATTCGACGATCCAGGGGTTCAGCCATACCCATTTCTCCGGCGCGGGCCATTCCGACCTGGGCGACATATTGGTGATGCCGCAGGCCGGAGCGGTCCGGCTCGATCCGGACGATCCCGAACGGCCGGGCTCCGGCTATCGCCAGCGCTTCTCGCACGACAGCGAGACGGCAAAGCCCGGCTATTACGCCGTGACGCTGGCCGACAGCGGCATCCGCGCCGAACTGACCGCGGGCGAGCGGGTGGGCATTCACCGCTATGCCTTTCCGGCCGGGCAGGAGGCGCATCTGCTGATCGACCTGCGCTCCTCTATCTACGATTATCCGGGCAAGATCCTCTGGTCCGGGCTGCACCTGCACCCGGACGGCACGCTGACCGGATTTCGCGAGACGCGGGGATGGGCGGCCGGCCGCAAGCTGTTCTTCGCCATGCGCTTTTCCGCGCCGCTGAAGGACCATGCCTTCATCGACCGGGATCAGGCGGTTCCCTATAAAGGCTTCCAGGCGCCGGGGCGGGGCAGCGACGCGCTGGCCGAGAAGCTGGGCAAGGCGCTGGAGGCAAGGCTCGACTTCGGCAGGCTCCATGGCCCGTTGGAGGTCCAGGTCGCGCTTTCAGGGGTGGACGAAAGCGGGGCTATCGCCAATCTCGATGCCGAAGGCGCGGGTTTCGACACCGTCAGGAGGAGAACCGAGGACGCATGGCGTCAGGCGCTCGGGCGGCTGAAGATGGATGCGCCGGAGCCGATGCTCAGGAATCTCTACACCGCGCTCTACCATACGCTGCTGGCGCCCAGCATCTGGAGCGACATCGACGGGCGCTATCGCGGGCCGGACGATCAGGTTCATGTGGCGAAGGACTTTACCTTCCGCTCCACCTTCTCGCTATGGGATACGTTCCGGGCCGAACATCCCTTGCTGACGCTGGTCCAGCCGGAAAGGACGACCTCCGACGTCGTCAACTCGCTGATCGCCAGCCGGGAACACAGCCCGCACGGAATATTGCCGGTCTGGCAGTTCGCCGGGCGGGAGACATGGACGATGATCGGCTATCATGCTGTGCCGGTGATCGCGGACGCCTATCTCAAGGGCATAAGGGGCTTCGACGCGGACAAGGCGCTGGCCGCCATGGTCGCCAGCGCGGACCATGCGCCCTATGGCGGGCTGGGCGACTATAGGAAGCTGGGCTATGTGCCCATCGACCGGGAGCCGGAGGCGGCATCGAAGACCGTCGAATATGCATTTGACGACTGGACCATAGCCCGCATGGCGCAGGCCATGGGGCGCGGCGACGTGGCCCAGCGCTTCCTGGCCCGTTCGGGCAACTGGCGCAACAGCTTCGACGCCAGCGCCGGCTGGCTGCGGGCGCGCAAGGCCGACGGCAGCTTCCGCACCCCGTTCGATCCGACCGCGATCAACTATGGTTCGGATTATACGGAGGGGAATGCGTGGCAATATAGCTGGTTCGTGCCGCAGGATCAGGCGGGGCTGTTCCGCCTGCTGGGCGGCGATGCCAGGGCGATCGCTAAGCTCGACGCCATGTTCGAATATGACATGTCGAAGCTCGACTACAGCCATGCCGAGGATATTGCCGGGCTGATCGGGCAATATATCCACGGCAACGAACCCAGCCATCATGTCGCCTATCTCTACGCTTATGCGGGCGCGCCCTGGCGGACGCAGGCGCGGCTCAAGCAGATCGTCGAGAGCCAGTACAAGCCGACGCCCGACGGGCTGTCGGGCAATGACGATCTGGGGCAGATGTCGGCCTGGCTGCTGTTCACGGCGCTGGGCTTCTATCCCGTCACGCCGGGGTCGAACCAATATGTCATCGGTCGCCCCTTCGTCCGCCGCGCGGTACTGACGCTTCCCAACGGCAAGCGCTTCACGGTGGAGGCGGAAAATCTGACCGACGCCAATGTTTATGTAGGTGCGGTCGAACTGAACGGACGGCCGCTGCGGCGGAGCTGGATCGCGGACGGGGAGATCCGCAAGGGCGGGACGTTGCGCTTCACCATGCAGGCAAAGCCGAACCGGAAATGGGGGAGGGGAGCAGGCGTACGGCCTTATTCGCTTTCCACTGTACCCATCGGCCGGTGACAGGCGTAGAGTTTCAACAACAGGAGGTTGAACGTGCGACCCCTGCGATGTCAAGGCAGTGGTGGATGGCGATTTTATCGTTTAAAATCAATCTGATGTCGAATCGGCTCGGCGCCCTTGCCCGGAATTTGCCCAATTCGCCCACAGTTGAATTTCCTTTCAGATTTCGCGGCATCTTGGACGGCTGCCTTAAACCCTCAGATAGTTGATGTTCGCATCTGTTTCTACCCTAAACGATAGCTGGAAAATGCTTGTACGGTTTAAGCCATTTTCTTTCTCATATTGTCCCAGGATGCTGGGGTGCCGGCAGTCATCTTGGTCGCATCACAAGCGGCGAAAGTCTCCGCTCCCTCGGGCCGCGTCGGGCAATGCCGACGGAGGGCTTTGTGTCGGCTCTACCATCTCCTCTGTTAGCCGAGCTTCTTGGTTACACTCCACGTGCCTGTAGCCAATGATGGAGTTCACAAGCTTCTTCTACACTATCGAAATGAACAAGTGATCCAGCGCACAGCACTGCACCTCGAGTGCAATATGCCTTGAGCGTTCCGGGATCATGAGAGATCATGATAAGGGTCGCGCGATCTCGTCTTGAGATCAAAGCTTCCTCTGATTTCGCGCGAAAGCGCTCATCGCCGGCACCGGTCACTTCATCCACAAGATAACATTCAAAGTCGACAGCAATACTAATTCCGAAAGCTAAACGCGCGCCCATTCCGGCAGAATATGTATGTACAGGCTGATAAAGATAGGGACCAAGTTGCGCAAAATCTTCTACGAATGATAGAAGTTCATGCTCATCGCGATTATAAATACGTGAAATGAATCGGGCGTTGTCTGCGCCGGTTAAGCTGGATTGAAAGCAGCTACTATATCCGATCGGCCACGACGTCGACATAGTCCTTGTTATCTTACCAGTTGTTGGCTGTTCGACTCCTGAAATTAAACGCATCAAAGTGGACTTGCCGGCTCCATTGGCGCCGCAGATTCCGATAGATTCTCCCTTTTCGATCGTAAAATTGAGATCTGCGAACACCAATTTATTGAAATTGCGCAGGTGGTACGTCTTGGATACGTTGTCGAAGCGGATCATACGAATACTCGGTGAATCATAGCGGGAAACCGGGGTGTGTTTAAATAGAACGTTGTCTGCGGGCGTGCAATGTGGCTAATAGCCGCGATGAACGGTCAGAATGTCCCGATCTGCGTTGATGCCAGAATGATTTACAGGAATGGCGGGACAGGTACGACCACCTATTCACAGGGTCTGGTTGCAGCCGCCGAGGCGATCGGGCGTCCTTTCTTTCTCCTTAGGGCGGATCACGAGGACGATGGACGGTCGCGGAAACTGCTGGGTTCGCTGACGACGGATCACGCGTTACGCGAACGCAAAATAGATCAGATGCGGGGAGAGTTGATTGGCCGAGACATTTTTCGGCGAGCTCACGTCCATTTCACGCTCCGACGCCGCTTTCTGTCTTTGAAACCACCGCGGTCGTTCGGTATCATGCACTGGACCTACCCAGTGCCGATACGCATGGCGGGCTGGATCAACATTTACACCGTACATGATATTATACCGCTAACCCAGCCCCATCTTTCGCCTATAAGCTATCAACGTCACTGGGCCGTGATGAGTGAGTTGCGGCAATATGCAGACCGGATTGTGACCGTTTCCGAGGCTGCCCGGTCCGACATTATCTCGCTGCTTCAATTGGACAGTGCTTTGGTCATAAACTGTGGCCAGGCGGTGCTTGGCTCGTTGAACGATGCGCGGTCGAGGCCGCCATTGGACTTGGACGTGGATGGGTATTTCGTCTTCTGTGGTGCCATCGAGCCGCGTAAAAATCTTGCCTGTCTCATAAAAGCCCATGCCCTAAGCGGAGTTGAGAGGCCGCTGGTCATTGCCGGGCCTGACGGTTGGCGTTCTGAAGAGATCAACAGGCTGATCGATTGCACGCCGAATGTGATACGGTTGGGATATCTTGAGCGGGGTGAATTGCTCGCACTTATCCGTTATGCTCGAGGCTTACTCTTCCCTTCGCTCGCCGAAGGGTTCGGGCTTCCTGTGGCGGAAGCGATGCGGTTAGGAACGCCGGTCCTGACCAGTTCTGTAGGGGCGCTCGCCGAGGTTGCGGGCAACGCTGCGCTCTTGGTGGAGCCTTCAGATGTCGATGCGATAGCATCTGGTATCCGGTTGCTCGCTTCTGATGAGGCGCTAGTCGCTGATCTCTCGGCGCGGGGGCGAATCCATGCTGAGCTTTTTTTGTTGCCCCGCTTCGCAACGCAACTTGCTACTATTTACGAAGAGGCACTTGCTACCTATAGCGAGCCTGCTGTGCTGCTACAGCGAATGCAATAATCGGTTGGAATAGTGTGTGAACGGGTTTGCAAATTTCCAATGCGAGATGAATCCGTTTGAATTGGCTCCGTCGCACGCTAGCCGGATCGGAGGTTTGGGTGGCGCACTGCCCGCTCCGGAGAACGGATATGCCTTCCGAACTAAGCCCCTGTTCGTTCCGGCTGGCGAGGTCGGCGTAACTTTGACCTTTGAGGGGCTGCAGGCGAGTAAGGGGGTGCTGCTTATCGAGATCAGCGGTGGGGAAGAGGGCGCGCGGCGTCAGTTGCAACTTCGAACAGTCTCTCTGGTTGATCTTGCCGCAGCGGGTGGGGTTGAGCACATCGCTTTGATGAACGGCCATGGCGATGCCTATGTGGTTGCTGGGCATATTTACGACGATACAGATGCAATCGCGGAAAGCCTTTCTGTGCGGATCGTTGTGAATGCCCTGCCGGCCACAATTCAGACAGCTGGCGCTCTGAATACCATGGCACGGGTGCCGCGCTTGGCTGGGTTGGACCTTCCCAGCTTTGAGCACCCGACTTCGCAAACTTGGTCAAAGGAGCAAATGGGTGACCCTGCCTTTCAGTCAGCTTGTAATATCTTCGGCTTGGAAGTGGACGCCGCTTCATGGTCGGCTGCCTACGTATTTCAAGCAATCCGCTACCTTCTTGGAAACCTGTCCGGACTGAAAGGCTTTGGAGCAGGCCTCCATGCGGAGATCATTTCTGGCGGGTTTGGTGCCGAACAAGCGGAGGTGGTCGGCCATCCGAGCCTTGATCCAGCCCATTGGCCTCCGGCGAAGAATTTCGATTTCGCTTGGTTGATTTTCGAGGTGCCGATAATACACGCAGGCCATCTGTTCTGGATGATAAATCTGCTCCTTGACAGGCTGAGGCCTGGCGGTGTGCTAGCCGTAGCCTTCACTTTCGAGCACGGCAGGATGCCGCGTGAGCAGTGTGAAGTCTTGACTCGAGGAGATGTTGAGGTCTTTGCATTAAGGCTGCTTGGGCAAGGGCATAGCGTAGCTCAATTGAAGTTCCGTGCGGGCAATCAACCGCTTCCTGTTGGCACACGCACACCATTTGGCCTAATGGCCCAACGCGCAGCATGACCCATTGGCGGAATGTCTGGTAAATGTTCGAACAAGCGGTAGGGCATTAGGACATTGCGGTAGTTATCACGGTCGCCAGTCTTTCAGGCGGGAAACAAGATAGTTCGAAGGACGATTACTCGAAATGATAGTGCTTGGTATCGGACGTGGCGGTGCTCTTCTGGCAGCTGTTGGATTGAGTGTATTGACGGCTGGTTGTGCCGGTTTGCCGTCGAGCGGTCCCACAGCTCAGCGTATTTTGTCGCAGGCTGCGCCAGATAAAGGGCCGGTCCAGTTTAATGTCGTTTCCTTAGACCAAGCCAGTGTCGATGCACTCAACGGCTCGGGAGGCCCGGCTCCTTCAAATTTGTCACGACTAAACTCTCTGGATATACCGCTAAGTGGATTGATCGGGCCAGGGGATACGCTGCACATTAATCTTTTTGAAGTTGGCGTTTCGCTCTTCTCAGGTTCACGCGCCACCGCGACGGCAGCCGACTCTTTTGATGCATCCGCCCATGGTCAAGAGTTTCCACCACTTACAGTTGACGCCGATGGCAACATTCGGCTGCCATTTGCTGGACTAATCCGCGTCGGCGGAATGACGCCCGAACAGGTGGCGCAGGCGGTTGAGCAGCAGTTCGTCCGCAAGTCGCAATATCCACAGGCGGTGGTTACGATCGAGAAGTCGATTTTCAGTTCTGTTGTCATTTCTGGTGACGTGCGCAAACCTGGGCGAATCAGTCTGACGTCTGCCAAAGAAAGGCTGGTCGATGTCATCGCTGCCGCCGGGGGCACAGAGTTGCCTATAGATGATGTGATTGTGCGGATGGCTCGAGGCAATGCTCGTGCCGAACAGAGGTTAGGGGGCATAGTACCTGGATCGATTGACGATCTCGTGCTTAATCCTGGCGACCGCATTGAAGTTATCCGTGCACCGAGAACCTTCACCGTGTTTGGGGCTTCGAGCAAGGTTTCGGAGGTGCCCTTTGAGAGCGCGCATCTGTCGCTTGCTGAGGCGATAGCCCGGGCCGGCGGGCCAAATGATGCATTTGCTGATCCTACTGCCATTTTCCTGTTCAGATTAAACGCACCAGCGGGAGTGAACGGGAGTCCTAATATTTATCGGATCAACATGCTTGACCCTCGGACTTACTTTCTCGCTCAGAAAGTCATGATGCAGGACGACGATTTGATCTATATGGCGAGTGCGCGGTCGAACCAGGCCAGCAAGTTCGTTGCTATCATCAATCAACTTTTCAGCCCTGCGGTGGCGGTCCGGGCAGTGACGAACTGACTGGTGCGCTATCGTAACCTTACGCATATTATTGGGCGTATGTGACGCGCTCTAGTTCAGGGGTAAATTACTAGATGGTCGTTGCAGACTTCGCTTTCTTTCCGATCCAACTGCGTCCAGAAATGGGCCGACAGTCGCTCTATATGTGCGCGCCTTTTCCTACCCCCGTCGAAGATGGCCTGCTCATTGAAGGCAATGAGGTTTTGACTGTCGATGGCGTGATGACCTCGCTTTATGACCGCGAAGTGCTGGCCCTCGTGGGCGGTGAGCGCCTTGCGCTCCGCGTGAAGGTGCAAGGTGCATGCCGTATTTCTTTAGTCCATCGGAGGGCTGATGGGCAGGAGGCCGTCTATGGTTCCGCCATATCGTCCAGGGCCATTCGGGCTGGAAAAGGCGACGGCAGCGAAGGAGAAATCCAGACCTTCGATTTGGATTTCCAATTGATGAGTTCCGAGCAAAGCTTCGGGCGCTGGTTCTTCCGGGTAGAGCCGCTGCGATCAGATGTGAAAGTGCTCAGCGCAACATGGCTAGTTCGGAGCGCCGAGGTAAACCAGATTATCCCCGCTTTTGTTATCTGTACTTACAAGCGCGAACGTCAGGTTGTTGCTAACGTAGAATTGTTGACTGAAGCGCTCAATCCAGCACCGCCGTCGTTACGTACAGAAGCGCCTTGGCTGCTTCAGCACCTAGGTCTCGTGCAGAAAATAGATCGTGGGTCCGCAGCGGAAACGTCCGATCAGGTTGACATGGACGATTATAGTATCCTGGTCGTCGACAATGCACAGACCCTGCCAGAAACGACGTTCTCGTCACCTCATGTACGCCTCATCAAGCAGCGTAACGTTGGTGGTGCGGGAGGGTTTGGGCGTGGCATCTACGAGGCTCTCGAGGCAGGCTGTTTCACGCATATCATATTGCTTGATGACGATGCCGACATCGATCATATTTCGATCTTGCGGATGCTGAACCTATTACGGCTGAATAGCGATCCCGACATTTTCATTGGCGGCTTACAGTTCGACACCTATAGTTCCTGTCAACTCGCAGACGCCGGTGCATATTGGACGCCTGAGCGATTTGAGCGTCCTATAGGCCGGCTGGCGCCTAGTGACATGGGGACACTCGAGGGACGGGACGGCCTTGCCCGCAGCTATAATTCCAATTTCAACGGTTGGTGGCTGTTTGGCGGTGCCGTTGAAGGTTTCAAGAAATTTGGTATGCCTCTGCCTTGCTTCGTACATCTCGATGATGTGGAATTCGGCGCGCGCGTGCAATTGAACGGCGGCCGAACCGTTACCGTTCCGGGAATCGCTGTGTGGCATGAGCCATATTATGCCAAGGTCGAGGGCTGGTTCGCCTACTACAACATTCGTAATGAGCTAATCCGTCTTTCCGCACAAGCGCCGATGGCGCTGGCCCAAGTTTCTGGCCTTCCGGTTTCGGTTATGGCGAAGCGATCAAGCAGGCGCGTTGCTTCAGCTTCAAAGCAATTACGCAGTCGCTTCCGTGACTTTGTAAACTCCTACCAATATGGCTCGGCAATGCTGCTGGCCAAGGCAATTGAGGATTTTATCTCCGGACCTGCTGTGCTTCTGGATCGAGACGCAGAAGCACTGCACATGGATGTGATGGAAGCTTATAAAGAATCGAACGGCAACTATCGAACAAGCAGAACATTGCCGCCTGGCTTCATTCCAGAAGCACCTTCGCGAGGCCGAAAGCTGTATCGGATTGCGCAAATCTATTCACGCAACGGTAACCGATCGCTTATCCCGGGTGGTCGCGCTAAAGCCAACCGGGTGACGATGTTCCAGAACAGGCGTGACATCAACTGGAAATTCATGCGAGCGAGGCAGGCTTGGGGCTACCCTGATCCGGGTTCTTCGACATATCACATCTACAAGTTCGATCGTGAAGCCTATGCTGCGGTCAACGCCCGTTTCGGCCAAGCTATCAAAAAATTCGATGCCCATGCGCGCGAGGCGCAGGCAAATTGGTTTAATGCTTACCCGGAAATGACGTCACATGAGTTCTGGCGCAAGCTCGTAAAGACCTTTTGAGGATCAACGCATTGTCGCGATCGCGTCCCTTGCATATCCTCCAAAAACTTAGCTGTACGAGCAGGACCGAGGCTGGCACCATTTGCGCAGGTGATCTTCGCTTCAATGGCGAGGCTTTGGAGGGTTTGGCCGGCCAAAATGTGACTTTCGACGGGATTTTTGGCGCTTTCTTTGAGGGGTACTGGGCGCGCTACACGAGTATCGACGATCTCGCCCTTGTCCTGGATTTGGCCGGTCGGGTTGAAATCACAGTCGATCGTATTTCGTCGTCAAGTAGGCAGGCGGATCGGATCATCCATGTCGCATTGCAGGGAGGCGGCGAACGCCTGGTAGTTCCCGTGCCAATGGCTGCTGTTGGGGAGACGCGCCTGGTTCTTAGTGTAACGTTGATTGAGGATAGCAGAATCGCGACGCTTGCGTGGGCAACCCGAGCATCGCCCGCTCGCTCGGTTGGGCTCACTGCAGTTATCTGTACTTTCAACCGGGAAGCGGACGTCGCTGCAACACTGGGGGAGCTTCTCACGGGTAGCAACGGTTTGTATCGCATCCTCGTTATCAATCAGGGTGAGACGGGCTTAGCTTCTCGCTTGGAACACCTCCGTGGTGCTCAGGCAGCGGAAATTCTCTATATTGTCGACCAGCCCAATCTTGGCGGTGCAGGTGGTTTTGGTCGAGGGATGCTCGAGAGTCTTTCGGACGAACATTGCAGCCACCTTCTCCTGATGGATGACGATATTGATCTTGATGCCGGTATAATCACCCGGCTGATCACTGTGCTGTCCTATTTGAAATCCGACTACGCGGTCGGGGGCGCTATGCTGGATCGCAACAGTCGTAATAAATTGTTCTCTGTTGGCGACGTTTTGGATAGTAGAAAGCCAGAAATTCGAAACCTCGTCGATCCCGAAGCTAACGATATAACGCAAGAAGCTACCAGTCGCTACCTTGCTATGCATCACCGCCCGGACTTCAATGGATGGTGGTTCTTCGCGGTCTCAAAATACCAAGTAATCCGTTTGGGTCTGCCGCTGCCTCTGTTCATCCGGGGCGATGATGTCGAGTATGGCTACCGCCTCACTGTCAACGGTACGCGGACGCTTGCGTGGCCGGGATTAGCCGTCTGGCATGAGCCTTTCCATGCAAAGCGACAGCCATGGCATTATTTTTATGATCGCCGCAACTCGCTGTTTTTATGTGAAGCGCATGGTCGACTTGGTCGTTTTCGTCTTTTCCGAGCTCTGCTGATCGGTTTTCTCAATCATCTGCTTCGCTTTGACTATGATCGGGCTAGCTGTGTCTTGCTGGGTTTGCGAGCATTCAACGACGGATTGGAGAATTTGAAACGTTGGAATGGTGGAGATCACATTCGTCTTGCCAAGGCGTTTAGTTCAAAGGAACAGCCCCGGGCAAAGAAACCCGAGTTCGGCCCTGTCTCGGTATCCCGCACACCTACGCTCCTGTTGTTCGCTGGACGTCTTGTGAAAGATCTGTTGCGACCTACCGCGTTGAAAGGGCCAGCGACCATCATATCTTCTCAACATTGGCGTCCCGCCGTGCAACACCGACCTTCTCCCGTAAGTGTTTATTATGAGGACAGTGGTACGACCGTAGAGTTCTCCCATGACCGAGACCGTACTCGAACATGCACTAAGGAATTTATTCGTGAGATAATGCGTTTTATGGTCCGTCCTTGGCGCCCCGCGTCGCTGAAGGAGCTTACCCATCAAGACTTCTGGTCCAGTTACACCTCTTAGCTTCTCGATATTTTCGGAGACTAGTATGACGCTTACTCATCAACCCGCGCTTGCGGATGCTCTCGGCACGGCTGATGTCGTGATCGTTGGTTGTGGTTTCTATGGTGCCACGGTCGCTGAACGGTGTGCCAATGAACTGGGTAAGAAAGTGGTCATTCTTGAACGGCGCGATCACATTGCTGGGAATGCCTATACCGAGGATGACCAAGAAACAGGAATTGAGGTGCACCGTTATGGGGCGCATCTTTTTCATACCTCCAATATAGAGGTTTGGAACTACGTTAACAGGTTCGCACATTTTACCAATTATAGCCATCGGGTATTCACTCGTCATCGGAACAATATCTACTCGATGCCGATGAATCTTGCGACCTTGTGCCAGTTCTTTGGCAAAGCCTTCACACCCGACGAGGCAAAGGCGCTGATAGCTGAGCAGGCCGGTGAACTCGCTGGACGCCGGCCCACAAATCTTGAAGAAAAGGCGATTTCCCTCATCGGGCGCCCACTCTATGAGGCCTTCATCCGAGGTTACACCGCTAAACAGTGGCAGACTGATCCGCGGGATCTGCCGGAACACATCATCACTCGGCTTCCAGTGCGGTACAACTTCGACTCGCGGTACTTCTCCGATAAATTTGAAGGTCTGCCAGAGAAGGGATATACTGCTTTATTTGAAAATATGCTGGACCATGATAACATAGAGGTGTTCTGTGGAGTAGATTTTTTTGACGTTCGCGGCCTGATTCAGAAATCCGTGCCTATTCTATATACTGGACCTATCGACCGTTACTTCGATTATTCAGAGGGAGCATTGGGATGGCGAACGGTTGATTTCGAGAAGCAGGTTCTGAACGTCCAGGATTTCCAAGGAACGTCGGTCATGAACTACGCCGATGAGGAGGTGCCGTATACACGCATTCTGGAGTTTCGACACTTTTACCCAGATCGCCCATATGCGGCTGATAAGACCGTAATTTTTAGAGAATACTCCCGTTTCGCTGGTGTGAGTGACGAGCCTTACTACCCTATCAACACAGCAAAAGACGATACCGTGTATGCGCGCTACAAGGTTCGCGCGAAGATGGAAGAACGAGTTATCTTTGGAGGCCGATTGGGCACATACCGTTATCTCGATATGCACCAAGCTATCGGCGCTGCGCTAAAGGCTTACGAGAGGCTGAAGTTGATGATGATTTGATCTTGATATCGGTCGTCCACTGTTAAGATCATCTGCAACGATGGGCTATGATTATGGCGCTAATTTCTCAAGAATATCTTCGGAATACTACTTGGTGTCTCTCACGTGCTGATGGCTTCATTTTAGCACCGGCGTTAAGGTTTAGGGATTTTGGCATCATAGGGGGCATCGTCTCAAAATGGGAACGAGTATGGGAGTTGCGAGATAACCGCGTCCTGCTTCAGGATATTTCTGGCGTCACTACTACTAGTTTTGAAGTGAAGGAGGAGGACGAGCAGGGTATAAGGGAATTGCGCGGCAATTCGCGCGTGGTTGGCAGCATTGAACATGTGCTTACGCGCGTAGAAATGCCATCGCTTGACGAGACGCCGGTTGGCAATCCCGACGATCTTTCCTCGATCGGTATCATCAAGAGTGGGCAGAAGGGAAGGCGCTCTAACCTAGTGGTCCTCAGGGCTGGAAACAGTTCGCTTCATCGGGAGTGGCCACGTTACCTGGCAGATGATGATCGCAATTGGGATCTGTGCATCAGCTGGTATGGCGCCGATCTGCCCAGTTCTGTTAAGGAATGCGAGTATTTCTTTCATCAGCGGCGCGACATGAAGTTTACAGCAATTGCTAATCTCTTCTTCAATCAGCCAGCATTGCTTGAATATGAGAACTTCTGGTTTCCTGACGACGATCTCGAGACGTCGTGGAAGGACATTAATAGATTATTCAATATCTTTCGTCGTTCGCGGCTTGATCTCGCGCAGCCCTCGTTATCTAGCAATTCAAATTCCTACGTGAACCATCAGGTCACGGCACAAAATCCTGAGTACTTCCTAAGGTATTGTGATTTTGTCGAGTTAATGTGCCCGATGCTGTCGCAGGAGCTTTTGCAGATTTGTTTGCCTGCTTTCAGAGGCACTAAACAGGCTTTTTGTCTCGATCACGTGTGGGGGGGATTGCAGGGGAGGGTGCCCGGACGCATCGCCATAATCGATGATGTTGTCGTCACACATACTCGCCCAATGGGCGTAAGCTACAGCGGTGAGCAGGCGATGGACGAAGGAAACAGGTTGGCTGCCCTGTATGGCATTGAGGGAAGCTTTGCTGTCGGCTCTGTTGCAAAGATTGGCGGCAGTCAGAGGTAGGCTGTCGCTCTGCGCCGATCAGGCGGCTGCTGCGAAATGGTGGTTGAGCATGCCCATGGCCTCCGTCAGCGCCGAGGGCCCAATGCCAAAAGCTCTCTCCACAAGGCGCACCTCGCCCCTGATGCCGGGCTGCAGGCACCAGGGGCGAGCCTGTCCTTTGCGCAGGGCTCGCATGACTTCGAATCCCTTGATCGTGGCATAGGCCGTGGGGATCGATTTGAAACCGCGCACCGGCTTGATCAGTATCTTGAGCTTTCCGTGATCGGCCTCGATCACGTTATTGAGATACTTCACCTGCCGGTGGGCCGTCTCCCGGTCCAGCTTTCCTTCGCGCTTCAATTCGGTGATCGCTGCACCATAGCTCGGCGCTTTGTCGGTATTGAGCGTGGCAGGCTTTTCCCAGTGCTTCAGGCCTCGCAGGGCCTTGCCCAGGAACCGCTTCGCTGCCTTGGCGCTGCGGGTCGGCGACAGGTAGAAATCGATCGTGTCGCCCCGCTTGTCGACTGCCCGGTACAGGTAGGTCCACTTGCCCCGCACCTTGACGTAGGTTTCATCCAGGCGCCAGCTCGGATCAAAGCCACGCCGCCAGAACCAGCGCAGCCGCTTCTCCATCTCCGGGGCGTAGCACTGGACCCAGCGATAGATCGTCGTATGGTCGACCGAAATGCCGCGTTCCGCCAGCATTTCCTCAAGGTCGCGATAGCTGATCGGATAGCGACAATACCAGCGCACCGCCCACAGGATCACATCACCCTGGAAATGGCGCCACTTGAAATCCGTCATCGTTCCGTCCGTCCAATCTCCGCCAAGCATGCTCAAGCTTCACGATTTTTGCAACAGAGCCCGGTCAGCGCGTGCTTGCTGCCAAAACGCGATGATGATGACGGGAGCCCCGATCAAACTTACCCAAGCGGACGCCGCAGACGTTGCAGACCTGTACAACCGTTGCAGCGACTATTTCCTGTTGCAGGACGGGGCCGCGCCCACGCTGGACGATGCTCGCGAGCTTTTCTCCGATGTGCCGCCCGAAAAGAGCGCCCACAATCAAGCTGTCCTGGGATGGAAGGGGCCTGGCGGCCTATATGCAATCGCGGCCATCCTCCGCGATTATCCGCGTGATGGCACATGGTATCTCGGCTTCATGATCGTAGATGCCGCACAGCGTGGTCGTGGCGTCGGACGCTCAATTTACTCGACGGTCGAAAGCTGGGCCGCTGCGAGAGGTGCCACAGAGATTCGGTTGGCCGTGCTGGAAGCGAATGAAGCGGCAGAGCGATTTTGGCGTTCTCTCGGCTTCATTGAGTATCGGCGCGTTGGGCCAGACACCTTCAAAATGCGTAGCCATCGCCGGATAGAACTGAGCCGTCGCCTTTCTGGCGCGACCGTAGAAGGCAGCAACAAGTAAGATCTCGCGCCGGCTATCTGGGCGAGCTTGGCGTAGGATTCCGCCCCCTCCCGCAAACGCCCCCTTTCAGGGAAGGGGGCTTGAGATCGCCTTGATGGCCTTCAATCCCGTTCCAAAACGAGCGATCGCGTCCCTGTTTCTCTCCAGCTCGCCATAGGGCAGATAGGCGAAGTCGAGATCGGCAATACGGCTGAAAGCCGGGCGACGGAGTTGCGCGCGAACGTCCTGCTCGCGCGCATTCGGTGCGACCAGGAATAGCCCGGCGGCAGCGTGCAGATCGCTCCCCGACAGCGCCAGATCGAGCATGCGCACGATCCCCGAGTAGATCGAGGTCGAATGTTCAACCTCGAACGCGGCGGCGACGCCGTCGCCACCCTTCGCCAGCCACAACACGTCGATGAGGCGGATCGAGTCCGCTCCGGGAGAGGTCGCAATGGCGTCTGGAAGGCGCTCGAGGCATCCCTGTCCAAGCGGGCAGCCAGCGTGAAGTCGACCGCGGTCATTGGCGGCGATCCACACATCGTAACCGAGGGCATGGCCGAGGTCGCGCAGCCAGGCCTGGATTTCGGCGTGCGTGCGATCGGTTTCGCCCTGCGCGGCGGCTGTCTTGTCGAGCCGGCTTGCCTCCGCTCTGGCATGTTCCAATCTGCCGAGCCAGTCGTCGGCCGCCGTTGCGTCATCCTCCAGCGGTGGCGCGGGATAGCGGCCCGAGCCAATGTCGAACAACAGTCCGCCGATCGCGCCGAGATCGTTGGAGAGCAACTCGCGGTAACGGTCGTTGAGGTCGAGGATGCCGGCGCGCATGGCGAGAAAATGATCCCATGACCCGAGCTTCACCTTGGCGCCGGTGACGGCATTGTAGCCCTTGACGATCGCGGTATTGAAGGGCGGCACCAGCGTCGGGTGAAGGAAATAGAGCAGGTTGGCCGCCGCCGGCCCCAGCCCCTTGATCTTGAGCGCGTCTATGCTGCGGATGTGGCTGATGATCTCCTCGGCGGTATCGCAGCACGAGCAATTGTCGAGCAGGCGACCGAACGCCCGCTGGTTGTCCGGGCTTTCGTAGATGTCTGGAATGCGCAGCTTGGGCTTCCACAGCCAGGCATGGTCGGCGCCCTTGAAGATCTGCCGCTGTTCGGCGATCGAGTGGACAACCGTTTCCAGTGACGAGCCGCGATAGGCGACGCCGAACCGCCCACTTTCGATTTCTGCGACCACCTGCTGCAGCCCGCGACGGATGGAGCGGAAGTTTTTCAGCCGTTCGTCCCACAGAAACCAGGAGCGATAGGTGGCGCCGGGATCGTCTCGCCAACGACGGACAAGCTCGCTCACGAGATCATGATGTGTCGCGGGTAACAAGGTCATACTGGCTGGGTCATCTAAACTGGGCTCCTTGCCGTTCAGGCTATCGCGAGCAAGGGCGGCTTGCACGTTCAATGTGCGATCCGCGAAGCGTGCTCAAATTGTCGGTGATCGCGCAGGGAAACGCCGCTGGCATTGGGCGTTGCCGGTCGCAACCGTCGACCGGGCGCACAGCCAGGCAGACGGCCGGCACGGGCGTCGCCGCCCGGGAGCGGCGCCGCAACCAGCTTTTTCCGGTCGAACTTAGCGGATCACTGCTTTGCGATCGCGGTGACCTCGCCATCGCTGCCCTTGAGCGAGAGGTCGAAATCGACCTTGTCGCCGACCTTGACCGCATCGGTGATCGACGGCGCGGCCTTGAACGCCATCGTCATCGCGGGCCACTTGGCCTCCGGGATCGGACCATGATCGAGCGTGATCGTGCCTGCCGCCTTGTCGATCGCGGTGACGGTGCCATGGCCCTTGGCCTTGATCGCGGCGTTCGCGTCAGGCGCCATCGACATGTTGCCCATGTCGCCGCTCATGGTCGCGGCGGGCGCCGCCTCGTTGGTCTCAGTCGCAACGGGGGCCTCCGCCTTCTTGCCGCACGCGGCAGTCAGGGCGGCGAGGCCGAGGGCAATGGTCAGTCGTGCATGGTTCATCGTCTTCTCCTTCATGATGAAACGGGTTGAGGGATGGGATCGGTCTTGGGCCGGCGCAACAGCAGGTAGGCGGCGGGCAGGACGAACATTGAGAGCAAGGGCGCGGTCAGCATGCCGCCGATCATCGGCGCGGCAATCCGGCTCATGACCTCCGAACCCGCGCCTGATCCCAGCAGGATCGGCAGCAGGCCGGCCAGGATCACCGCCACCGTCATCGCCTTGGGACGGACGCGCAGCAGCGCGCCTTCGCGCACGGCGGCCTCGACCTCGGCAGCGTCCGGATGTGCGCCGCGCTCGGCCAGCGCGTTCTTGAGATAGATCAGCATCACCACCCCGAACTCGGCGGAGACGCCGGCGAGCGCGATGAACCCGACCCCGGTGGCGATCGACTGGTTGAACCCCAGCAGATAAAGCGTCCAGATGCCGCCGGTCAGCGCAAACGGCAGCGTCCCCATGATCAGCGCCGCCTCGTCGAAGCGGCCGAAGATGAGGTAGAGCAGCACGAAGATGATCAGCAGCGTCGCGGGCACGACCAGCTTCAAGCGGTCGACCGCGCGCTCGAGATATTCGAACTGGCCAGAGTAAGCGATGCTGACCCCAGGCGAGAGCCTGACCTGTTTCGCCACCGCACGCTGCAGATCGCCGACCACCGAGGCAAGATCGCGCCCGCGCACATCGACGTAGACCCAGGTCGAAGGCCGGGCATTCTCGGTCTTGAGCATCGGCGGTCCCTCGGCGATCGAGACGTTTGCCACGGTGCCCAAGGTGATCTGCTGGCCCGCGGGCGTCAGGATCGGTAGCGCCCGCAGCCTTTCGAGGCTGTCGCGCAATTCGCGCGGATAGCGCACGCTGATCGGATAGCGGGCGAGGCCCTCGACCGTCTCGCCGATCGTCTCGCCGCCGATCGCGCCGGAGACGATGGCCTGGACGTCGGCGATGTTGAGCCCGAACCGCGCGGCGGCGGCGCGGTCTATGTCGACATCGACATAGCGTCCGCCGGTCAGCCGCTCGGCGAGCGCCGAGCTGACGCCGGGCACGCTCCTGGCCACGGTCTCGACATCATGCGCGATGCGGTCGAGCTCGGCGAGGTCACTGCCCGACACCTTGACCCCGATCGGGCTCTTGATGCCCGTCGCGAGCATGTCGATGCGGTTGCGGATCGGCGGCACCCAGATATTGGCGAGACCCGGAAGCTTCACCCGGCGATCGAGCTCGTCGACAAGGCGTTCGGGCGTCATGCCCGACCGCCACTGGTCGCGGGGCTTGAATTGGATCGTCGTCTCGAACATTTCGAGCGGCGCGGGATCGGTCGCGGTCTCGGCGCGGCCGGCCTTGCCGAACACGCTTTCGACTTCGGGCACGGTCTTGATCAGGCGGTCGGTCTGCTGGAGCAGCTCACTCGCCTTGGCGGCCGAGAGGCCCGGCAGCGCCGAGGGCATGTAGAGCAGGTCGCCCTCGTCGAGATTGGGCATGAACTCGCCGCCGAGCCGGCTGAGCGGCCAGGCCGTGGTGGCGAACACCAGAGCCGCGATCAGCAGCACTGCCTTGGGCCGCTTCATCGTCCAGTCGATCGCGGGCCGGTAGATATTGGTGAGCCAGCGATTGACCGGATTGGCCTGCTCGGCCGGAATGCGGCCCCGGATCAGCCAGCCCATCAGGATCGGCACCAGGGTCACCGACAGGATCGCGGCCGCGCCCATCGCATAGGTCTTGGTGAAGGCGAGCGGCGCGAACAGCCGGCCTTCCTGCGCCTCCAGGGTGAAGACCGGAATGAACGACAGCGTGATGATCAGCAGGCTGAAGAACAGCGCCGGCCCGACCTCGGCCGCCGCCTCGGTGACGACGATCCAGCGCATCTCGCCATCGAGATGTCTGTCCGGGTGATCCTGCTCCCAGCGTTCGATCCTCTTGTGGGCGTTCTCGATCATGACGACCGCCGCATCCACCATCGCGCCGATGGCGATGGCGATGCCGCCCAGCGACATGATGTTGGCGTTCACCCCCTGGAACCGCATTACGACGAACGCGGCCAGCACACCGAGCGGCAAGGTCAGGATCGCGACCAGCGCCGAGCGGACGTGCCAGAGGAACAGGGCGCAGACCAATGCGACGACGATGAACTCCTCGACCAGCTTGCGGGTGAGGTTCTCGACCGCGCGATCGATCAGCTGCGAGCGGTCATAGACCGTGACCACCTCGACGCCCGGCGGCAGGCTTTTCCTGAGATCGGCGAGCTTGTCCTTGACCGCCGCGATGGTCTCACGGGCGTTCTTGCCTGACCGAAGAATAACGACGCCGCCGGCGACCTCGCCTTCGCCGTTCAGTTCGGCGATGCCGCGCCGCATCTCGGGGCCGACCTGGATCGTGGCGACATCGCCGAGCCGGACGGGCACGCCGCCCGCCGCAGTCTTGAGCGGGATTGCCCGGAAATCGTCGAGCGTTTTCAGATAGCCCGAGGCGCGGACCATATATTCGGCCTCGGCCATTTCCAGCACCGAGCCGCCGGCTTCCTGATTGGCTTGGCTGATCGCCTGCACTGCCTGGGCGTGGGTTACGCCGTAGGCCGCGAGCTTCACCGGATCGAGCAGCACCTGGTACTGCTTGACCATGCCGCCGATGCTGGCGACTTCGGCCACGCCGGTCACGGTCTTCAGCTCGTAGCGCAGGAACCAGTCCTGCAACCCGCGAAGCTGCGAGAGATCGTGCCGGCCGGTGCGGTCGACCAGCGCATATTCATAGACCCAGCCGACCCCGGTCGCGTCCGGCCCGAGCGCGCTGCGGGCGCTGGCCGGCAACCGACCCTGGACCTGGTTGAGATATTCGAGCACGCGGCTGCGCGCCCAGTAGAGATCGGTGCCGTCCTCGAAGATCACATAGACGAAGCTGTCGCCGAAGAAGCTATAGCCGCGCACCGTCTTGGCGCCGGGCACCGACAGCATGGTGGTGGTGAGCGGATAGGTGATCTGGTTCTCGACGATCTGCGGCGCCTGACCCGGATAGGAAGTGCGGATCACGACCTGCACGTCGGAAAGATCGGGCAGCGCGTCGATCGGGGTCGAGCGCACCGCCCACAGGCCCGCGCCGACCAGCGCGAGCATGCCGAGCACGACGAAGAAGCGGTTCCTCACCGACCAGCGGATGAGATGGGCGATCACTGGCCCGCCACCTTCGCCATATGCCGCAGCGTCGGTCCCGCCGGGGGCCGGTCGAACCCGAACCGGACCCGGTCACCCGCCTTGAAGCCGCGCGCGATGCCCGGATTGGCGAGCGCGAAGGTCATCGTCATCGCCGGCCAGTCGAGCGCGGGAACGGGCTCGTGGCTGAGCGTCACCGAATTGGCCGTGATCCGCTCGATCTTGCCCGTCGTCTCGTACAGCGTGGCTTTCGACGCCGGCGCGGCGATGGTCGCCGATGCCGCACCGCCGCCGATCGGCCGCGCCTCGATTCCCGACAGGCTCGCCTCGGAATCGATCAGGAACTGCCCCGAGACGACGACGTTCTCGCCGGGCGACAGGCCGGCAAGGATCTCGGTCTCGCCGCCTGCCTCGCGGCCGATGCGGACCTCGGCGGGATGATAGCGCCCGTCGCCTGCGGCCAGCATGACGAGCGTGCGCCTGCCCGTGCGGATCACCGCTTCGCTCGGCACCAGCAGCGCCGGCTTGGCATCGCCGCCAAGCGCGACGCTGGCGAACATGCCCGGCCGCAACCGGCCGTCCCGGTTGGGCAGCTCGATCCGCACGGTGAGCGTGCGGCTGTCGGCCTGCGTGGTCGGCAGGATCGCGATCACCCGGCCGGCGAAGCGCTCGCCGGGGAAGCCCGCCAGCGTGGTGCTGGCATTCTGGCCGACCCGGACATCGCCCGCGCGCGCTTCGGGCACCGCGGCATTGAGCCAGACGGTGCCGAGCCCGCTTACCTGGGCGAGCGTCTGGCCCATGGCGAGCGTCACGCCGGCACGGGCGTCGAGCGTCTGGATCGTGCCCGAGATCGGCGTCGTGATCGTCACCACGCCGTTCGGGCGTCCGCTCCGCTCGACGCTGGCGATGAGGCCGTCGGACATGCCCATCAGCCGCAGTCGCTGGCGCGCGGCCGCGGTGAGGTCGGGCTTGCCGAGCCGCCTGACGCTCAGATATTCGGTCTGCGCGCCGCCCCATTCGGGCAGGAGCAGGTCCGCGATCGGCGCGCCGGCGCGGACCACGTCCCCGGGCGCTCGCGCATAGACGCGGCTCACGAACCCGCCCGAACGCGCCTGGATGACGGCGACGTCGCGCTGGTTGAAGTCGATCGTGCCGGTGACCTCGAGGGCCGAGGCAAGGCTGCCCATCTTCGCCGCGACGACCCGCAATCCCAGGCTCTGCCGCGCGGCGGGATCGACGGCGACCGTGGGGGCCGCGCCGGCGCTTCCTCCGTCCGCGTATCGCGGCACGAGCTGCATATCCATGAAGGGCGACTTGCCGGGCTTGTCGAACTTCTGGTTGGGGAACATCGGATCGTACCAGTAAAGGACTTTGCCTGCCCCGGCGGGCGTGGTCGCCTCCGATTGCGGTGCCTGGCGATGGCCAGCCCAATAGCCTGTGCCGCCGGCCAGCAGCGCGACAGCCAGGATCGATGCGCCCCAGCGCAGCGCGGATTTATCGAGCGTCATGGCCGCTCCTCCCCATAGGTGATAGTGATGCGGACCGCGTCGCGCGCGACGTCGGCTTCGCGGTTGAGCGCCTCGACCTCGGCCTCCGCGAGCCCGAGCGTCGTGAGCAGCGCGGCGCCAAGGTCGAGCTTGCCGGCGCCATAGCTGTCGCGGTCGAGCTCGGCGCGGTGCCTGGCGAGTGGCACCAGCGTCTCGCGGGCATTGCGCAACCGGGAGAGATGCATGGCATGGTCTGCGAGATCGGCGTCGAGCTGCGCCACCAGCTCGCGGCGGATCGCCTCGCGGTCGAACCGACCCCCTTGCGCAAGGCTCTCGCTTGCAGCGATCCTGGGGTTCTGGCGCTTGCCGGCGAACAGCGGCAGGTCGATCGACACGCCGACCGAGGCCATGTCGCCGTACATGGGATCGCGCCGGCCATAGGTGACGCCGACCTTCCAGTCGGGGCGCTTGTCGGCGCGCGCGAGACGCACGTCCGCTTCGGCGACTGCGATCCGCGCGTCCTGCGCGCGCAGGGCGGGAAGCGCATCGATCCCGGCCCGCAGCCGGATCGGATCGACATCGAGCATCGGCGGGTCGCCCGTCGCCTGCGGGTCGGGGTCGCCGGTATAGCGCGCGAGCCGGGCCCGCGCCTGCGCCACCACCGCAGCCATCTCGGCGCGGCGATCGGCGATGGCGGCGCGGAGCTGGTCGGGCTCGAGCGCCTGGCTCGGGCGCGCGCTGCCCGACGCCAGGCGTGCGGTCACGGTCTTCTGCAGGTCGTCGAGGCTGGCATCGAGCAGGTCGAGCTGCCGGAGCCGGCGTTCTCCATAATAGAGATCGACCCAGGCGAGGGCGGTCTCGAGCCGCACGTTGCGGCCTTCGACCAGCTCGCCCGCCTCGGCGATACCGATATCGGCCGCGGCGCGCGCGGCGCGTGCATGGCGCTTGGCGAGATTGGGGAAGGTCTGGCTGAACCCGATCGTCGCCATAGTGAAATCGTCGCGCGTGAAGCTGCCGGCATTGGGGCCGCTCACCGGGAAGTTCTGCAGGCCCAGGTCGAGCGTCGGATCGGGCAGGCGATCGGCCGCGACCGCCGAAGAGCGGGCGCCGGCTGTCGCCGCCGCGCGCGCCTTGAGGCTTGGCGCGTTGGCGGCAGCGAGCCTCACTGCCTGCTCGTAGGTGAGCGGGCCGGCCGACACCGGCACGGCCCAGGCGCTCGCAAGCGTCGCACCGATAGAGAGCAACAGGCGTCGCACAGCGCGCCTCGGCATCATGATCATGGATATCATCCCCTCATGACAGAGGCGGCGCGCCAAGATGTGACGCGCCGCTCCGGAGCGGGTTTAGCCCTTGTCCGACCTGACTGCGCCGCGCATGCAGTCGGCGGCGCTTGCCTGCATCATCGCGCAATCGCAGCTGGCCATGTCCCGGCTGTCGGGCACCCATATGCGGACACGCGCAGGGCCAGTCGCCCGCGGACCATATTGCGGCGCCGACCGCCATTCCCAATGGCCTTGCGGCGTGCGGCTCGCGTCGGTTGCAAGCGCAGGCGCGGCGAGACTGAGGGCCGCCACAAGGGCGGCCGGAAGCAGTTTGATCATCACGAAAACCTTTGACTGAAAAGAAGGAAACCGGGCGCGCACGCATCGATCGATGCGCGCAGCCCGTGCTCGTTCAATCAGGCAAGGCTGGTGGGAGGATCCGGCTCGGGCGCAACCGCCTTGCCGGTCAATATCGTGTCGGTCGTCCAGAAGCTGGGCGCGTCGTAGAGACGCGCAGGCGCAACGCCGCCTGCCAGGTCCGCTGCGACCAGCGGGATCACGCACCCCATCGCGGCGATGCAATCGAGCGTCAGGCCCTTGCAGGGCTTTTCGCTGGGCGCAGGCTGCTGCTTGGCCATCATCGCCATGCAGTCCGCATCCATGCCCTTGGCCAGCGGCGCGCCTGCCGCCTGCGGCACGCTGTGCGCGGCCGCCATCTGGGCTCCGAAGAGACCGGACAGCGCTCCGATGACGAGCAGGAGGGCGAGCAGGCGTTTCACGGGCCTCGATATCTAGCGGGTTTCGCGGGCGCAGCCAACCAAAGTCTCGCGCCGCGCGGATTTTGAAGTGCTGACGGCTGATTCCGTCAACTCCGCGTCAATAAAGATCCGGCCCGGGGAAGAAGATCGGCTGCGGCCTCTACGTATATCGAGGCTGGACCCGGGACCGTAGTCCCAAGCCTGAAGAGACGCTCTTCCCCTCGGCAAAGTCCGGGCGGTGGCTTACCATCCAAGGAGGTGAATATGGTCAGAAAAACTCTCATGGTCGCGCTTGCCGGCATTTCGATGCTTGCTGCCGTCCCCGCTATGGCCCAGGGCATCGGGCACAGCCTGTTCATGCGCGGCTCGATCGTCGACACGGGCAGCAACGGCACGGTCGTCTGCATCGGCAAGGCCGATGGCGCCGAGGTCGGCCAGAAGCTCGAGGTCTATCGCGTCGTGACCCATCCGGGTCCGTCCAAGGGCGTGGCGCCGACCTATCACCGCCAGCTCGTCGGCCATGTGACGATCGACCATATCTTTGACGATCACTTCGCGCACGTGTCCGTCGCCGACGGCACGCCTGCCAGGCACGACATCGTCGAGCTTCGCAAGAACTGACAAGCCGGTGGCCCGGCGGCACGGGCTGCCCTGCGACGCGTCGGGGCAGCGGGCCGCCGGCGACGAGGAGACCGTTCGGGGTCAAAGCGAAACCGCTTGACCCTGGACCATGGTCCAACCGGCATGATCGAGCGGATGACATGGGCAATTTCAAGATCGGCGAACTGGCCGCGGCCGCAGGCGTGGGGCGGGATACGATCCGCTATTATGAGCGGATGGGCCTGCTGCGCGAGCCCGCGCGCACGGCAGCGGGCTACAGGCTCTACGACGCGACCGACCTCGAGCGCGTCAATTTCATCCGCTCGGCGCAGGAGCTTGGTTTCACACTCGAACAGGCCCGGCAGCTGCTGGCACTCAGGGCGTCGGACACCGCGCATGCCCAGGCCGTGCTCGATATCACGCTTGCCAAGATCGCGGACGCCGAAGCCCGGCTCGAGCGCCTGTCGGATATCCGCGACATGCTGCGGATGCTCGCCGACGAATGCCCGGGCGAAGTGCCGGTCTCCGATTGCCCGATCCTCGCCTTCCTGACGGCGCGGCGGAAAGACCAGCAGCATAACAAGAAACATCAGGCAGCGCAGGACGAACGATCACCACGAGCGAAAGGGGTTTTGTCATGAAGAAAATGCGTTTGATCGCCGTCCTCACGCCGGCGCTGCTTCTAGGCGCCTGTGTGACCACGCGGCCGACCTCGGCGCAGGTCGAGAGTTGCCGGGCGATGGAGGGCAATATGGGTCTCCAGACGCCGCATGATCATGGCGAGATGAAGGGGCAGGGGCGCAACCCGATGAACCTCTCGCACGACCGGTGTCTCCGGATTCTGCGCAGCGCGCAATGAGCCGGTCCGGACGCCAGGGATGGCGCCCGGACACAGTTTTCAAGCCAAGGAGCAAAGCCATGATCGACCATGCGAAGAAAGCCCTTCCACTTGTCGGCGGAAGCCTGTTGCTGGCGCTCGCGCTTTCGGGCTGCGACCGCCAGGCCGACCAGACGGTGCCGCCCGCGGCGAACAGCGTCGCCGCCACCCCGGTCCTGACCGACAGCGGCAACGCTGCAGACGCGGCGCCGATGGACGCGATGAGCAACCAGGCCGAGATGGAGCGGCATCACCGTCAGGCGATGGACCATGACGCGATGCGCGCCGGGGCCGGCAACCAGACCGCGCCGGCACCCGATCCCGCGCCGGGCAATGCGGCGATGCCGATGAAGGATATGTAGGCTCGCACACTAAGGGGATGAGGATGTCCAGGCGGATCAGCCTTCGACGCTTGAGCCTCGGCTGCGCAATCGCTCTCAGCCTGTCCGCGAGCGCGGGCGCGCAGGAGGGCGAGGATCATGCCGCGCATCATGGCGCAGGCATGCCGGCCGGCGGGGGCATGTCCGCACCGGCAGAGCCGGGGTCGTCGGACATGGCGAAGATGATGAACCCCATGATGGATCGCATGATCAATGGGGAAGGGGAGAATGAGCACGGCCACGAATCGCGCCGGACCGGCTTCATCTCGCAGCTGCTCGCCTTTCCCGCGCTTGACGAAGCGGCAAGGCAGCGGGTCGCTGCGCAGGCCGGCGAACGGGTAAGCACGGGTCTGGCGATGATCAACGCCGCCTCGGCCGACGGCGCGCGTGCGACCACGGTCTCGGCCCGGCTCGATGCGGCGCGGCGCCTGCGCGAGGGAACCGACCTGTTCCGCTCCGGCACCGCCGCGCAGGGCGCGATCGGGGGCTTGCAGCCGCCCCGGGAGGTCGGGCTTGCCTGGCTGCGCGATCAGCTCGACATCGACCAGGCCGCGCCCGGCCATGCCGATCACTGGTTCGGCATCTCGCCCTCGCACCTCCTTCTCATGCTGTTCCTGGGGCTGGTGAGCGCCACGCTTATCGCGCTGCAGATCTTCCGCCTGCGGCGGATCGGGGCGATCGCCGGCGGTGTCGCCACCGCCAAGGTTCCAGCAAAGCCGGAGCCGAAGGCTGCCCCTCCCGCTACCAGGGTTGCGCCCGCGCCTGCACCCGTTGCCGACAGCGCCGGGCTCGCGCCGAGCAATGCGGCCGCACCCGCTGGGGCGTCGCTGCGCAAGCCCAAAAGCTGGGCGGGGCAGCTGCGCGTGGTCCAGATCGTGCGAGAGACGCCGAGCGTGCTGACCTTCCGGCTCGCGGACCCGACCGCCGACCGGCTGCCGTTCGACTTCCTGCCGGGCCAGTTCCTGCAGGTCGAGGTAGAGCCCGAAGCGGGCAAGACCGCGCGCCGTTCCTACACGATCGCCTCTTCGCCGACCCAGCGGGCCTATGTCGAACTGACGGTCAAGCGCGAGGAGCAGGGCGTGGTCTCGCGATACCTGCACGACAAGGTCGTCGCCGACGATCTGCTGAAGGTCAGCGGACCGTTCGGCGCCTTCACCTTCACGGGAACGGATGCCCAGAGCATCGTGCTGATCGCGGGCGGGGTCGGCATCACCCCGATGATGTCGGTGCTGCGCTATCTCACCGACACCGCGTGGAAGGGTGATATCTTCTTCTTCTACGGCGCACGGTCGACCGAGGAATTCGTGTTCCGCGACGAGCTCGAGCGGCTCGAACGCCGTTTTCCCAACCTCCATGTCGTCGCCGCGATGCAGCGCGCGCCCGGCACCGTCTGGATGGGCCCCGAAGGGCCGATCACGCGCGAGATGATCCTGGCCGCGGTGCCGGAGATCGCGAGCCGGCGCAT